>CAVHWO010000001.1:0-13051 GCA_963639865.1 bacterium
GCAGATGGAGAAGCTCGTCGTAGAGAACATCGCCTGCATGTGGCTCAGCGGGATGCAGACTCCTGACTTCAGGACGATAAACATCTTCCGCAGCAAGCGCCTCGCCGGGAAGTTCGACAAGCTCTTCACGCAGATAGTGCTTCTCTCACTTCGAGAGAAAGTGTTCCATCCGGCTGATAAAGAACAATCTGAGAGTCGTCAATCATAGTTTTTGTTTTTCCCGACCTCAAATTAAAGAATCCTTCCGTGATCCCAAAATAATGACCTACAACACCAGTCCTTGTTTTTATGACAGGATCGATAAGTGGATCAACCAGTCAATTCACTTCTGTAGCTTATTGCAGCTCCACCGTAGCGATTCTTGGTTCAAAGCAGCATGTCGGACGCACACAAACAATACGGACACCGGATGCCCTCTGAGGGCCAACCTTCATGAATGTGGCTAGCACACTCGTATCCCCTCTAAGACCCAGCGGCCCGATGTTGGATTCGTTGATACGCTTTGTTATCTCCTGTTCCATCTCCGACTGCGCATCATACCTGCCATCGACCTGTGCTTGCAACATCATAGATGTCGCTTCAAAGTGGCTTCTTCCAACGCCAACCGCCAAAGTACACGGTGAGCATCCGAGCTGTGCTACGCCCTCAATCGCCCACTTGACAATCTCATCAAGGACAATCTGTGTATTGTGTTTGTGGAAGACCCGGTATGTCTTCGCACGGATTGCGGGTCCGCCGCCGAACATGAGAATATGAAGCCGAATCACATTATCCTTGCATTTTCTCAGCAGAATCGGCGCCGGTTCAACACCTGCAGAATCAGGATTTAAGCCACCCGACTGGTCAATACGATGGCTATCGTCACCCATGATGCCCATAGGTCTGCCAGGCAACTTCCTCAGTCCCTTGACCACACCATGCTTAATCGCATCAAGCATTTTTCCTGTTACCGCACAATCTTCGCCGACTTCCAGAACCAGATGCGGAATGCCCGTATCATCACAGAGCGGAGACTTGTTTTCCTCCGCCGTCTTTGCATTGGCAAGCACCTGCTCCAACACCCACTTTGCCCGCGGATTTTTCTCCGTTTCAATGGCTCTTGTATAGGCCGCCTTCTTATCCGGACGGAATGCTGATCCGGCATCCACCAACGTATCTCTCACAAGCGCGACAATTTCTTCATAGCTTCTCATGCCTGTTCCTCCTGTCTGTAGATACTTTTACCGTGAGCGGCTCCGATAATCGCCGGATACTTATCAACCTTTATAAGATATAAAGCTTCCATTCCAAGCTCAGGAAAAGCGACAACACGCTCTTCGCTGGTCTTACTGCCAAGCAACGCTGTCACAGGCGGGATAACCGCATAGACCGCATTGTACTTATCCAACGCAGCAATTGTCTCCGGATGCAATTCTCCTTTCCCCAGATGGAGCTTAACTCCCGCTTTACTCAGCGGTTCAATAGAGCTTTCAATCTCCAGCTTATTTGAACTCGTCGGCCCAACGCCGGCAGGACTCACAGCCGTGTGGAAGATTACCTGCCCATGTAAATCCACTCCCAAATCTCCAACTGTTCCATCTTCTATCATCTTCAATATTTTCGGAAGAACCGCATCTCTGCCACAAAGTATATAGCCACTGATCTCAACGGTATCTCCAACCTGCAGTTGAGCCGCCGCTTCCTCCGTTATCGGTATGTTTAATTGAATCATGTAAATCACCTCTTTCCATCCGCCCCCTATCCATCATTTTTCTGGAACAGGGAAGCAGCCAGTTAATTTCTTAATCGTTCTGTTTCCTGCGATGACCCTCAGTTTTTGAGCCATCGGGAGACTGAATCTTATTCGTTAACCGCAAACAGTTTGACAAATTCACTCTCATTTTCGATGACGCCAAACGCCCTCGCTCTGTTATAGACCTTCTTTGCCCAGTTGGTGTGCGGCTTAATCTCGTTCATCTTGTTGCCACCGGAACCCTTGACCACACCGCCGCTGGTTCCAAGAACCTGGCATGCATCAGCGTATTCCTCTTTCGTAACCGCCATCAAAGCATTAACGAATTTAATATGCGATGGGTGAATGACTGTACGTCCTACAAATCCGTTAGCCTTGTCAAGAATAACTTCGCGAAGCAATCCATCAATCTCATTATTCACCAATGGCTGGCGGCGCATCAGATAGTCCTCAATTCCATGATGCGGAAGCTCCTCAAACATCAGCTCCTTTGGTGCGCGGAAATACTCCCAGACCGGTCCGCTGATCACGTAGTCGTTATTCCGCCCGCAAACATTGATAATGTCACTCAGGCATTCCCGGACAGTCATGATATCGTAAAGGCTGTAATCAACGCCTCTTCTAACACCAAACACCGAACTGAAATCCGTTCCACCAACGCGAACCTGCAGAACGATATCTTTATACTTATCAAGTATCTTCTTGATACCCATAAGCTGCTCCATACGGCTCTCTTTGTATGCTACCTCCGCATCCTCGATGATCGGCATACCGTAAATAATCTCACCGAAGCGATTATTCAAGTCGCGCAGACAGGCATAGTACTCATACCCATTATTTGCATTGAACTTAGGGAAGTTTACGCCACAAAGAGAACGAATCTCTTTCTTTGTCAGCTTATCTCCGAATGCCTTGAACTGTTCAAGATTGCGGACACGCACGAAAATCAACGGAACGAAGTCGGGATTCAACTTCCCTTCTTCCACTGCCTGCGTAACGGCAGCCAACAGATGATGAACATTCTCCATCGCCTCCGGAACTTTCTCTTCCGGGCATGCATCCTCAAAGCACAACACCATGGTGGTAAGCCCAGGCATGGAATGGTTCATGAGTTTGGGTGTAAAATCCTTAAAGCCGGGCATATACATGGTGGCTCCAAGGCAGTACTGCAAAAGCTCCCGGTCAGTATACTTGTCAAAGTGTTCAGGCTCGACAACGAACTTAAACTCGGGATTATACATATGATGTTTCATAGGTTTATACTTCCTTTCTGTAAGAGGACAGTTGCGCCCCTCTTGCTGCCGAAGCAGCCTTGTCTCTCCTCTCTGTGAACCCCGTTTTCTCAACATCCACAGAGAGGAGGCTACTGTTTATTTTGTTTCCTGTGTCAGAGAACCTTTCGGACTCCAAACTGCTTCAGGATAATACTCATCGATCATACGCTTCACCAGACAGCACTGCTTCGCACGCTTGCGAGCGTCATCCTCTGTTGAATCCCACGAATGGGTCGCCGCTACTGAGCCTCCGGTTTTCAGATAGATAGGCGCAGCAATGCGGATCATCTCCGGAACCTCGTAGTGACGGATGAAGCCGCCGGTAGACTTCGGATTCTCCGTGTGAATATCAATCGGGCAACTCACCGCCTGGCGCATAGCGGCAAGCATCTGAAGTTGGATGTCGCGTACAGGGTTAATGGAGTCTGCTCCGATGGTTTCCAACAGTTTCGCCGAGCAGGGATTGCCATGACCGGCATGAGCGGAAACCTTGAAGTGGCAATCCTCGGGAATCTCGCCAGCCTTACGCATCTCGTTCAGAATCCACAGGCATCCTTCATCGTACACCAGGAATCCGCGGCAGCCGAGACGGGCGGCTCTCTTCACATCTTCAATCGCCCTCACGATCTGCTCCTGTCCGCGCAGACGATAACCCATGCGAATGCCTTCTTCCGTGTGGACGGAAGCTGAAGTATCCGTGGTCGCTCTCGGCCCGATGGCAAGGATCAGGTCGGTCTGGTAGTCGTGCGCCAGTTCCACCATCTTCGAAATATCCTCATCGGTCAAGCGCATAATGCCCTGGGTCTGGGTGACACGATGGAGGTAGAGTCCGTAAGAATCCATCGCCTCCAACAGAGCTCTCATGACTTTGGGGCCTTGAATCCCCGGAACCTCAAAGCGGTACTGACCACCGTCAGCGAAACGCTTCTCAGAAGAGGGAAGGTCATAAGCGTCACCGCCAGGAAGACCTACGGATTTGAGAAACGTCCTTGTTTTGTCCATACTGTTCATAATTATTCTTTTTTAGATTGGATTGTTCAAATCAGCTATGAGTGCATCAATCGCTTCCCTATGATCGAACACAATCGGAGGGAGCTTGCGGCTCAGTCCTTTGTGAATACGACAATCAATAAAAGAGGCTTTACCACAATCACGCAAGGTGTCAATCGCATCAATCAACTCTTCTTTTGTGGTCACAGCCTTTCCCACAGTCTCATACCCACACGCATCCGCTATCTTCGTCCAATCCAGCAGATGCCCGGCAGAGGGCTGGCCGCCTACGGATTCATGCGTCCCGTTATTGAGGATGACATGCATGAAGTTCGGAACTTTCACCTTGCTCACCATCGTCATGGCACCCATGTGCATGATGGCGGCGGAATCACCGTCAAGGGCAACGACTTTTATGCCCGGTTTTGAGAGCGCAATCCCCAGTGCCACAGAGCTTGCGTGTCCCATGCTGCCTACATTCAGGAAATCGTGATTCCTTTCCTCGTTTCTCTTCTCCCGTAGGAAGAACAGTTCACGGGTGGCACGGCCGGTCGTAGCGCTATAGATCGTATCTCTTGGCATATGGTCAAGAATTACCTCTATTGCCTCTTCCCGACTCATGAGATAGGTTTCGTCCACATTGTTGGGCTTGTCCGGGTCAGCCATAACGCCCTTTGGAGCTATGAAGGCATACACACCGCGAGTCCCGGTACAGTACTTCACAGCCTTTTCAACGGCCAGACTGAACTCCTCGTCAGAGTCGGATAAGATCGTGTACGGAATATGGAGAATGTCGAGTAAAGAAGTAGTAATCTCACCCTGCCGCCAATGCTGCGGATGATTCGGCTCTGAATTTCCCTGCCCGCGCCATCCGATGAGAAGGAGCATAGGGACAGCATAGACATCCTTATCTGCCAGACTCGCCAGCGGGTTCACCGCATTCCCTTCCCCGCTGTTCTGCATATAGACGAGAGGAATCTCTTTCGTTGCCATGTAGTGTCCCGCTGCCATGGCTATCGCATTACCCTCATTGGCTGTTATTATGTTCCGATTGCCGCAATTAGCCAAGGCGTAGTTGCAGAAACCGTTCAGATAGCTATCCGGTACGCCAAAGAAATATCTCACGCCGTGAGTCTCAAGAGCCTTAAAAGTCTTTTTCTGATCCAACATTTATTTCTTCTCGCCTCCCACGGAACCTTTTCCTTTATACAACGTGAAGTATTCCGGGCTGTCTCCCTTTGTAGTCTTCCACGCCTCTTCAAATGCGTCCACAACATCGTCCGGCAGCGGGCCTGCCTTCACTGTTTCCATATTGCTGATGAGATGGTTCAGTTTGCTTGCTCCAATCAGGATCGCGTCGCCGTGCTCTGCATTCAGCATGGAGTGATAGGCAAGCCAGCGATATGTGGCTTCGATACTTGTAATCCCATGCTTCTCCGCCGCTGCCTTTATAATCTCCACACCTTCAAAGAAGCTCTTCTTCCAGTAACGTCCCTGATAGTTCGGACGGTGTGTAAAGCGTCCGTCGGTCGGTACATCCTCAAACTTCCCGTAGCGTCCTGTCAACAAGCCGCCGCACATAGGGTTGTAGGCATAGAAGCGAAGACCGTAGTTATTCAAACAGTCGTTCAATTCAGCCTCGGCTCTTCTTGTCAACGGATTATACACGCCTTCAAACACAGTCGGCTTTACCCAGCCGTGCTCATCGCAGATGTGCCACACATCCGCTATCATCCATGCAGGAAAGTTACTGAGGCCAAGCTCTTTATACTTTCCCCGATCATGTAGGTCTGCCATGGCACTTAATACGCTCTCCACAGGCGTCGCCGGATCCGGGAAGTGCAGGAATACGGTGTCAACGCTGTCCAACCGCATCCGCTCCAAAGACTCGTTTACCTGCTTATACGCCGCTTCAGCATCAAGTCTTCCACTTATTCTCGGATTGACCTTTGTGGCAATTTTGAATGGGCGGTTCAACGATGGCAGCACCTCGCCGAGAAAACGCTCACAATTGCCGTCATTATAGACATAGGCTGTGTCCAGCTCGTCATAACCGGCATCAAGGAAAGCGGTTATAAACTTTTCAACATCGGGTTGAAAGACGCTCTCTCCAAACGTCATCGTACCAAGAATAAGGTTTACAGGTTTTTTGTTCATTACATCACGCTCCATCTCATATTTTTTTTATCAATTCGTTTACTTTTGTGTTTTTCCTATCAACCCTGCCGAATACATCGGAACTGACACCCCCGTCTACACCCGCATACTCCATCAGTCCATCATATCTTACTCTGAATTCTTCATCGGTCAGCGGATTTTCCGGCTCACCTTTCGGGAAGTCTACACGATCGGTATATTCTCCATTTTTTGTTTTAATGGTTACGATTGCGGCTTGGATATCCGGGAATACAGCACTCAATCCTTCGTCAGAGGTCACATGAATCTTCTTCGTCAAATTCAGAATTCCGGTTTCCTTCACCGTCTCTTCCGAGAACTCCTGAAGCCCCGCCTTACCGTACATCAGTCCCACCGCCGTTGCATACGGAATGCTCATCTTTGCGCTGTAGCTGCCGGGAATATCCGTGTGGTCATGCCCGGAAACAGCAAGATTGTAGGTGCGAATGTCGATGCTCTGCACATCTTCCGCTTTGACAGACGCTCTCAGATGAATCGCCGCTTCCACAGCCGGGTGTGTGTACCGGCAGGATGCGTAGGGCTTGGTATAGGACTTCATGATGGCGTAAGTGCCGTTCAGCAGCACGGGTTTCAACTCCACATCCTCTTTGCCGGTCATCATCCTGAAAAATCCGCGACCGCCAAGCGGATCAGCGTGTCCTTTAAAGCCGCTCTTTCCAAGCTGAAGAGCTGTAAGGGCGAGAAGGCTCGTCTTCGCTACATTGTATGGCTTCAGTTCTGATCCATCATCCAAAACCTTCAACATGCCGCTCGCCGCTACGCACGCACTTGCAAAGGCCTGAGACCTCTCTTCATCTGAAAATCCCAGCATATAGCTTGCCGCAATCGTCGCGCCCAGCGTTCCGCATGTGCCGGTAGCATGGTAGCCCATCGCCTTGTGTCCAGGCTGGATGGACACTGCCATGGTGTAGGAGGCTTCGTAACCGGCGATTGCCGCCCGCAACACTTCATCTACTGTCTTTCCATGCCTTTGCGCAAGCGGAAGGAGCAGTGAAAAAATCGGAGAGCCGAGATGGATGATACCCGAATTTGTACCATCATCGAAGTCCAGTGCATGTCCGTTCAGCCCATTCAGGAACACTGTTTCCTTCAGCACTAAGTCTTTTCCTGTTCCAATCGCTCGAAACTTTCCTTCTTCCGGCTGTGCAAATGCATAGTACTTCTCCAGCTTATCCTTTTGAAATTCTGCCCCGGCACAGGTCACGGCGAGGTAGTCCTGAAGACTGCGCCTTGCTCTTGCCATCACCTGTTCCGGCATCGGCTTTTTCCACACGCCGTCAATTGCTTCTAAAAATTCTATTGAACTATTCAAATCTTGTTCTCCTTTGCGGCCTATACATTTCATAATCTTTTGCCTATATTGCAGGTAAAGAAAAAGGTCACCACGGGATACTCTGAATTACCCCTCTCAATTCTTCCGCTGTTGTACTCAACTTCTGATCCCTTCGCCACATGACTACAACTTCACGACGTGGATGTGGATCTGTAAATGAGTAGAATGTAACAGAGGAATCGGCGCAAAATCTCTCAATTCCGCCGTTGTTCCCTCACGGACAATCAAATGCATACCGGGATGCTGCTGAAACTGTTTTGCAATCACCGGCATCATGGATGCAGTGCGATAAGGAGCTGCGCCAATGATAAGAGAGCCTGTTTTATGGGAAGCAAGGTATGTAAAGCTGTTCTCCACCTGATGCTCTATGGCCAGGATCTTCCTCCGCCCTCGATGTAGACTTTACCCGCATCAGTCAGCCTCACATCTCCGTTTGTGCGGTCGAAAATAGGTAAACCCACTTCCTTTTCAATCTTCTTGATGTACTGGACGGCTGAGTGATGTTAAGAACATCTGCGGCACTGGAGAAGGAGCCTTCATGGGCTAAGGTTAGGACGTATTGTAGTCATTTTATGGTCATACACTGTCACCCATATCGAAGTATCCCATTTCTTTTTCTACAGATACCATTTCTATGCGCACCTACCATTATTTCAACTCAGGCAGCAAATCTCTCCTCATGATGTCATTGCCGTTGACGTCAACCACTCTCACATTCTCCAGAATTTTCTTCTCTTTTGCATTGAACTCTTCAATGCTATCTGCCACAATGTTCATCCCACAGATACGATCTCCACTGCTGGTTACCCCGTGCATCTGCGTGCCTTTAATTCTCACCGGATGAAACTCGTTAATCAATCCCTGCTCCACCATCTCATCGAATCCTTCAAAGTGGTCGAACACACCGGGATGGCAATAGACGAAATCATCAACAACAATCTTATGTCCGGTGTCCTTCACTTCCAGATCCGGCTCTTTCCCCAGCGTAATATCAATGGTGGCGGTAATGACATCCACACCGCAGGAATATTTAATGAGCAGCCACTTCATGTTTCCACCGGTTCTAGCACAGAACTCAAGGACTGATACATCATTCCCGTTATTCAGAAGCTGAATCAGCAGGGGAGAATTCACAAGACCAAATCCATCTGCAATCTTCTGCGCAATATCCTGAATCTTGTCTAATACAACCTTCGAAGCAGCAACCGGATATCTCCCGCGGAAAATGACGAAACGATCTTTATCCTTGACTTTCTCACTGTTGGAAACTGTTAAAATCTTAGCCTTGCCATTCACGACGAAGGCGTCAACACTGATTTCCTCGCCCTGGAAGAACTCTTCCACGATGACCCCGCCGCTACGGCTGATCTTCTGGGCTTCTGCATAACACGGCTTCAGCTCATCCTGATTATCGACTTTTCTGACACCCTTCGAACTGTAGGCATCCACAGGCTTAACGACCAGCGGATACCGAAGATGAGAGATGGCATCCAAATCAAGCCGATCTGTCTCGACATAATCGGTTGTGGGAACACCAACAGCCTTAAAAATTCGCTTCATCCGAATTTTGTCAGAGACATCCTGTGCCGTCTTATAGTCTATGTAGCATGGCAATCCCAGCATTTCAGACACCTCTGCCACGACCAGAAGCACCTGGTCAGCACAGACGGTGAGAAGGAAATCCACCTTCTCTTTCTCTGCAATCTCTTTAACAGCAGGAATATCAAAAATATTCACATTGTAGAAAATATCCGCATAAGGTCTTGCCACTGCGTTCGGGCTTCCATCTGCAAGCACGGTGGTGATTCCTCTACTCTTCAGCTGTTTAATTAATCCTATCTGCGGGACACCCCCCGCGATTACGAAAGCCTTCATGCTCACATTCCTCTACTTTTTAAGGTTCCGTCTGAATGTTGATAACGAATATATTATCGAAATAATAAACGGCGACCCACTGCCCAGTTGTTTTGCCAGCATCCGATGTCGTTTCGTTAGTTTATTTAAATTAATATACTTTGGAACGGACTTGTACGGCTCTGAAGACATCACTTCGCCAAGTTCGGCTCTGACTTCTTTTGAAGTTTTATCACTATCCTCACTGAAGAAATATCGATTTAAGCTATCATCAAATCGCCTGACAACATTGGCGTAATACGCTTCTCTGTAAATGTGGTCAGTATCATATTTTTCAAGGAATTCATTCCAAGAATTAAAAATGGCGCTGTTAGTATCAAGCAGATTGCTTTTATATGTTCTGGTAATAGATGTTGTAAGAATCCTGTAAGCATAGACAGGCTTGGATATATACGAAAATGTTGTCAGCGAAGCTAAAACATATGCTGTGTATATAATGTCATCGAAAAGCCCATTTACACGAACATCAAACTTGATATTGTTCTTAATAAGCATTTCCCGAAGAACAAGTTTATTCCAAGGTCCTCCATAGCCAAAGGCCGGAATACCTTTATATGGATGTGGACAGTATTGATTATAGAAATCAGCTTGAATCAGTTTATCAATTTCCAATCTATCCGATGTCGTAAAATCCTTGTCATAAAAATGAACATAACGTTCTTCCTCTCCAAAGACCCTGTAAACATCTCCAACTACGACTTCTGCACGGGTTTCTTTCGCACGATTATAAAGAACCTCCAATGCGTCTGTTGGCATATAATCATCGGAATCTACAAAAATAACATATTTACCCGTAGCAAGTCCCAACCCATCATTTCTGGCGGCACTTACACCTCCGTTTTTCTTGTGAATAACCTTAATGCGATTATCTCTTTCAGCGGCATGGTCGCAAATCTGACCACTTGAATCCGGACTCCCATCATCAACAAGGATAATCTCAATATCCTCCAGTGTTTGAGATGTTAAAGATTCAATACATTTAGGCAGAAATTTTTCCACCTTATAACAAGGTACAACAACACTAACCTTAGCCATTTGATTATCTCCTTTTTCCCATTTTTAATTCAATTTTCTTCTAGCACAATTCAGAGCAGCATCTATAACCTGATCCATGTCATAGTATTTATACTCACCAAGTCTGCCTCCAAAGATAACCTTTTCTTCCTTGTCTGCTAATTTCCTATACTGAGCGTACAGGCTTCCGTTCTTTTCATCATTTACTGGATAGTACGGCTCATCACCAGGCTCCCATTCAGAACTATATTCACGACTTATAACCGTTTTCGGTAAATCATTCCCATTTTCATCTTTGCCGAATTCAAACCACTTGTGTTCAATAACGCGCGTCCACGGTGTCTCTCGATCTGTATAGTTTATTGCCGCATTTCCCTGAAAATTCGAAATGTCCAATAGCTCCGTCTCAAAACGTACAGAACGATATTCAAGGTTACCAAGAGCATAATTAAAATAGGCATCAATAGGCCCCGTGTAGATTACAGTTTTGGCCTGGCTATCCCAGTAATCCTTGTCCGCAAGGTAATCTACGCCAAGTTTGACTTCGATGCCTTCCAGCATCCGCTCTATCATCCGGGTATATCCTCCAACAGGGATGCCCTGATAGAGAGCATTGAAGTAGTTGTTGTCGAAAGTCAGTCGAACCGGAAGCCTCTTGATGATAAATGCAGGCAGTTCTTTGCAATCACGTCCCCACTGCTTTTCCGTGTACCCCTTAACCAGCTTCTCATAGACATCACGTCCAACCAAAGAGATGGCTTGCTCCTCCAGATTTTGCGGCTCTCCCTTGATTTCTTTTCTCTGTTCATCAATCTTCGCAGCCGCTTCTTCCGGCGTAACCACTCCCCACATTTTATTGAATGTGTACATGTTGAAAGGAAGTGAATACAGTTCACCGTGATAATTCGCCACTGGGCTATTTGTGAAGCGGTTGAAGGTGGCAAACTGCTGTACATAATTCCAGACCTCTTTATTATTCGTGTGGAAAATATGTGCTCCATACTTATGTACGTGGATGCCTTCCACATCTTCAGTATAAACATTGCCTCCGACATGATCGCGTTTTTCAATAACAAGGACGCTTTTCCCTGAATTTGCGGCTTCCTGCGCAAATGTGGCGCCATATAAACCTGAACCTACAATCAAATAATCATACATATTAAAACCTCTCTATACTTTCTTATTTATTTTGCACAAAAGAGCCTCTCTCCTAAAGTCCTTAGTACTATCAAGATCACTTTCTTTTGGATTTGTTCTTAACCATATCAAACCCAGTCATTAGCATCGCGTCTTTTGTAATAATTAATTCGAGCCCGTATACTACAGTTCCGACCATAATCATTATTATCAAATAACTAACTCCGTTTGGAAGAAGCTTTCCAGTTCCCCATACTGCTATAAACATAATCAATCCCATTATGAAATATCTCGGAATTCTAGATAAGCATTCTGTTAGTTGTAACTGCCTTCTTACATACCACATTTGAACAGATGTTACAGACAGCTCTGCCAATACCGTTGCAATTGAGGCGCCAATGGCGTTAAATTGCCGAATTAGAAAATAATTCAAAATAAGATTCACACCAGCACCAACAACTACAGAAATCGTATATGCATTCTGTTGTTTCGTAGGCAAAAGATACTGTCTTCCTATTACATTGCTCATGCCTATAATGATTATGATAGGTGAGATTACAATCATCAAAGGAGCAACTAAATCATATCCCTCGCCGAAGAAAAAAGGGACAAACCTTGAAGCAATCGCGCATAACCCAAACATCAAAGGAAATGCAATCATAAAGACAAAATTAAATGCGTTGTTGATACCTTGTTTTACTTTTTCGCTTTCTCCACGAGCAAATGTGGCAGACATGGCGGGAAGCATGACAGTACCCAATGATGTTACAATTAATAAAAGAATTTTAATAATTTTTTGAGCTTGCGTATAGTATCCGACCTGACTCATATTTGCAGACAACACTCCTATCATTGTCTTATCAAGCACTGCATATACTTCAACAGCCACCTGAGGTATAAACAAAACAAAGATAGGTTTTATATGCTTTGGAATTCCTCTAAGAACCTTACCTTTAATTTTAACTATATATCTCTTGACGCTAATCCATAAACTGAGATTACCAACAAATATTGGGAGGGCATAACAAATTGTGTAAATTCCAAGATCTTCTGTGGATTTCACGAAAACAAATATCAGTATTATTCCCAATATTCGAACCAATGTATTACGAATGACAATAACTTTGAAGTTTTCCATCCCCTTGTATAGCCATGAAATATCAAATGCATTGGCTAAAATTTCAAAGGTTAGAATTTTAAAAATCAAAGCGTTATCTCCGCTTGTGGCAAATATAAAGTAAAAGCAGATTGTGCTAATTATCGCTGTGCAGAAACTAAATATTTCAACTTCCCAAAAAACTCTGGTTCTTTCTTCTGGATTATCTTGTAGATATGCGATTTCACGTTGTGCATAAAGTCCTGTGCCCATTGATGCCAATAAAACAAAGTAGGCAGAAATAGACTGCGCAAACGAAAAAATACCTACACCATCAGCTCCAAGGACTCGTGCAACATATGGAG
>CAVHWO010000002.1:0-21260 GCA_963639865.1 bacterium
CAGGTCGCAAGATTCTCTTCGTAGCCACAAAGAAACAGGCTAAGGAGATCGTTGCCGAGAAGGCTACGGCAGTCAACATGCCATCGATAACCGAGCGCTGGGCCGGAGGTATGCTTACCAACTTCCCTACAATCCGCAAGGCTATCAAGAAGATGATCACCATCGACAAGATGAAGGAGGACGGCACGTTCGAGAAGCTCGCCAAGAGGGAGCGTCTGCAGATCAACCGTCAGAGAGAGAAGCTTGAGAAGAACCTTGGCTCCATCAAGGACATGAGCCGTCTCCCGTCCGCGCTCTTTGTGGTTGACATCCAGAAGGAGGCCAACGCCGTCAAGGAGGCCAACCGCCTCAACATTCCGGTATTCGCATTGGTTGACACTTGTTGCGATCCTACTCCGATTGATTATGTGATACCGGCGAACGACGACGCCACGAAGTCTATTGAGACAATCGTCACTGTCCTCTGCAAGGCCATCGAAGAGGGGCTGAACGAGAGAAAGCTTGAAAAGGAGAAAGAGGCCGGCGAAGAGGCTGCCGAGGGAGAGGCTCTTGCCAATCCTACAGGCAAGAAGCTCCGCGCCCGCAAAGGTGCGAAGCCGGTTGATGTAGAGGCCGAGGCCGCTCCTGCGGTAGAGGCTCCTGCCGCTGCCGAGGCACCTGTGGCCGAGACTCCAGCAGTTGAGGAACCGAAGGCAGAGTAATTTAAAAAGAACGAGTTATGGCAATTACAGCACAAGACGTAATGAAATTACGCAAGATGACATCCGCCGGAATGATGGATTGCAAGAAGGCTCTCGCAGAGGCTGACGGCGATTTCGAGAAGGCGGTCAACATCATCCGGGAGAAGGGTAAGCTCGTGGCTGCGAAGCGCGCTGACCGCGAGACATCCGAAGGTGCGGTTCTCGTTCGTATCCAGGGAACAAAAGGTGTCATCGTATGCCTTGGCTGCGAGACGGACTTCGTCTCCGCCACTCCTGACTTCAAGGCTCTTGCGGCGGAGATCGCTGACGCGGCCATCGCGTCTTTCCCTGCCGACCTCGAAGGTTTGAAGGCAAGCAAATGCTCGAACGGCCACACTGTCGAGGAGGAGATTTCCGCCCAGACAGGCAAGACCGGTGAGAAGCACGTTCTCGCCTACTATGCCACCCTTGAGGCTCCGTTTATCGGTGACTACGTTCACTTCAACGGAAAGCTCGGTGCCATCGTCGCTTTCAACAAGGAGATCCCTGCGGAACTCGGCAAGGCTGTCGCCCAGCAGGTCACGGCCATGAATCCGGTTTCCGTCTCTCCTGCGGACTGCCCGGCCGAGGTTGTTGAGAGGGAGCGCGAGCTCGCGGTCCAGAAGACCAAGGACGAAATGGTTCAGAAGGCTGTCGAGGCTGCTCTCAAGAAGGTAGGCATCAATCCGGCGCACGTTGACAGCGAGGATCACATCGAGTCCAACACCGCCAAGGGTTGGATCACTCCTGAGCAGGCCGACCAGGCCCGTGAGATCATCAAGACCGTCTCTGCCGAGAAGGCCGCGTCTCTCCCTGAGCAGATGATCCAGAACATCGCCAACGGCCGTATCCAGAAGTTCTTCAAGGAGCAGACCCTTGAGGAGCAGGAGTTCGTACAGTCTGATGACAAGCTGTCAGTGGCCGCTTACATCAAGTCTGTTGACCCTGAGGCCAAAGTGGTAGCTTTCAAGAGATTCTCCCTCAGCGACTAAGTGGTTCCTAAAACATAACTTGGTGCTTTTGCTCGTCTTTTTGGTCTGAATTTTCATCATCACTAAGAGAGTTTCCGAATATGACAAGCCCCGGAAGTCGACCGACTTCCGGGGCTTTCAGGTTATATGTCCGAATCCTTATAGGGTCGGAGGGGTGCACTGGGCATCTGTCAGGACTCCGGTTCTGTTGTCCGCGACATCCCACCATACCCTGTTGCTGGTGTTGTCCTCTCCGCCGGAAAGCTGTTTCACGGCCTCAAGGTAGTTATCCTTGTTGTAGGCGATGTCGGTGTCTGAGTAGTAGCCGATGCGGTACGGGTAGTGTAAGTTCCCGAGGGTCACGGCTCCCGGACCTACCGGAAGGTAAGGGATGTCCAGCCTTCTCCAGTCGGACCATGCCTCGACACCGTCCGACAGATAGCTGGCGATCCAGCGCTGGATGGCTATCTGCTCAAGTCCTTCTGAAGGATTGTAGGCCACAGCCTCGGAACTTACATATTCATCCGCTCCGGCCGCTCCCCATTGTTCGAACGAAGCCTTGATGCCCTTCTCGTACAGGCTCTTGGCATCGGCGGAGATCCAGCCTCTGAATGCCGCTTCAGCTTCTGTGAGAAGCACACGCGCAGTCGGGATCACCGGGAAGGTGGCATCCACAGCCAGCATGCTGCTGTTCACACTGCAGCAGCAATTGCTGAAAGCCGACACTGCGTTGTTGTCGGAGAGTCCGAACGGGATTCCATAGAATGAACTGTGCTGGTCTCTCGGGAATGTGGTCTCGTCACGCGTCCCCTTGTAGCCTTCGATGTCGAAATATTCAAACATCCGGTTGTCTTCCAGAGATTTCATCTGCTCCACTATGAAATAGTTTGGCACAGCATTGAATCCTGCGGCGGAGTAGTCAGGCGAGCACCAGTAGTAGAGTCGGTTCCAAGTAAGCTCGTCGTAGCTGTAGTAGAAGCCGTCGGAGACGCTTTCCATGCCTCCGTCGTTGTAGGCGGCCGCGAACCGGGTCTTGCCCACAGTCGGGGCGACATCGCAGAGTTTGATGGCCAGCAACATTCGCAGGGACGCGTTGAACTTCTTCCATTTGGAAATGTCCCCGTTGTAGAGGATGTCGGCGGAGGAAAGAGCGTCGCTCTCGTCAAACTGTTTGAAGGCTTCGGACAAAGATTCGTCGAGCTGGGTATAGACGGACTCCTGGGAGTCATAGGCAGGTTTCCAGTTATCTTCCGAGGCGCCCTTGAATGCTTCGGAAAGGATGATCGGGCCATAGATGTCAGTCAGGGACATGTAGTAGTAGGCCGCAAGCGTCTTTGCCGCCGCGATCTGGTTGGCGTTGGATCCGAATGATTTCACGTTCGACAGATCCTTCTGGGCCTCGTCCTCATTCATTTCCACGATCAGATTCAGATTTTTCAGCGGGTAGAGGTATAACGTGCTTGCGGCGTACTGTATGGTGGTCCCAAGAGGACCGTACTGATTGTTCTTTGACTCGGACAGGTAACCGGCCCATTCCTGCTGCCAGGGATCATAGCCGTTTGTGGTCGATCCGAGGACAAAATACGGCACGTACTGGCAAGCGTAGCTGAACAGGTATTCAGTGAACGCCGTGGACGGTTTGTTCGGATCCTCGTTGATGTCTCCGAAATCCGTGATATCATCGCATGAAGGCAATGTGACGGCTATGGCCGCTGCCGTTAAAAGTATCTTGTGTATGTTTTTCATGATGTTCATCTCCTATGCTTTAGAAAGTAAGATTGATTGAGAATCCGAATGTCCTTGTGGACAAAGCCTGACCTCCTTCAAGGTAGTTGTACTCGACACCTGCGATCTCGGAAGGGTCGATGTTCGGACATGCCGAGTAAACGAGCCAAGGGTTTGTGGCGACAAGGGCCACGCTTGCGTTGGTGAGGCCTATTCCTGCTTTCTTGAGGATCTTGCCCGGAATGTCGTACCGGAGGGAAACCTCGCGAAGTTTGACGTAGGTCTTGTCGTAGATCCAGTTGTCGTCATTGTAGTAGGCCAGATAATGATAGTACCTGTAGGCATCGACGTAGCCGGACAGAGGATTGCCATCGGCATCGACTCCTTCCATGTAGACACCGCCGCCGACAGCCACAGGCTCGCGCTCGTTCACACCCCTGTTGTTGACCTTGGCCGTGGAAGCGAGTACTCCGGAGCCGGTTCCCCACATGTTCGTCCAGGACACGAGCTGTCCGCCGATGCTGAAGTCAAGTGAAGCGGCGAAAGTGATGTTCTTGTACCTGAATGAGGTTGAGAATCCGCCCGTGAAGTCAGGCTGGACATTTCCGACTTCCTTCTCGACGCCTCTCTCCCACGTAGGCCTGACATCGCCCCAAGCGGCGCTGCCTTCCTGCAGAATCGGTTTGCCGTCCTCGTTGGTCGCCCAGCGTGAACCGGAGGTGATGACACCGATAGGCTTCCCTTCGATGGCCTTGAGGTACCATGCGTCGTAGAATTTGGTCCAGTAGATAGTGTATTCCGACTGGTCAGGAGCAAGGGAGATGAGCTTGTTGTTGTTCTTGGCGATGTTTCCGGCGAGTGTCCATTCGATGTCACGTGTCCTGACCGGGGTTCCGCCCAAGGACACCTCGATGCCTTGATTGCGTACCATGCCGGCGTTGAGCCTGCGGTAGGCATAGCCGGACTGAGGCAGCACGTTGGCCGAGATGATGTCGTTCTTGGTGTCCTTGCGGTAGATGTTGATGTCTCCGAAGAGTCTGTTGCCGAACAGTTTGAACTCCGTTCCGACCTCATAGGATGTGGAGATGGTCGGTTTGATTGATGAGTTGACCTGTGTCGTAGGCTCGTACATTGTCGTGAGGCCGTGCGCCTTTGTGCCTACCGTGTAGGTAGGGTAGATGTTGTAGGCGCTGAGAGTGGAACCTACCTGGGCTACGGAGCCTCTGATTTTCCAGAAGTTGAGCCAGGATGCGTCAATCAGCTTGCTGGCCATGAAAGACACGGAGCCGCCTCCGTAAAGGAACGAGTTGTTGCCACTTGACAGACGGGAGTCAATGTCGTAACGGATCGATCCGTCGAGATAGACGAGATCATCCCAGCCGACAGTCGCGGTACCGAAGAACGAGCGTGTCTTGAAGTGAGACTCTTCGTTGTTGGTGCTGTAGGTGCTTGCGGACGCCGCAAGATTGAAGAATCCCGGTACTGACAGTCCTCCGTTTGTGTAGCTGTTGAGGTAGAAATAGTCGTACTTTCTCGTCTCCGCGAACACGGCCGTCTCCACGGAGAGGCGGTTGTCCACGAAGTGGTCACCCCATGTGGCATAGGCCTGGGCGGTGAAATCATTGGCCTGGGTGTGATAGGTACGGAAGTATGGATTAAAGACGGTGGAACCGTTGCCGTACTTGGCTTCGTAGCGGCTGGTGCTTATGTTGTTGTTGACGCGGACGCCGACACGCACGTTTTCCGGAAGCAGTGAATAGACATCAGCGGTGACAAGATGGTAGTTGTTATAGGAGAAGGAGTTGTAGTTGTACAAGGTACCGTACGGATTGTCATGGTAGTTGGCGGCCAGATTGTCAGGGCCTACAATGTTCCATGTCCGCCAGCTCCCGTCAGGTCTCTGGTAGTCTTTCAACTCCGCCAAGTCGACGTTGGTCTGTCCCCATTGTGTGAACTCGCAGACCACGTTCCCCGCCGCTGAATAGCCTTCGGTGGCCGCATTCTTGGTCCTGCGGTAACGGTAGCGGTAGCTCACATCGGCATTGAGCCAGTCGGCCGGCTTGAATGATGATGTCACACTGAATGAACGACGGGTCGCGTTCGAGTTGTACATTATTCCCTGACGCTCCACATTGTTGAAAGCCACCCTTGTTCTGAATCCGTTTCCTGCCTTGGAGAATGCGACGTTGGTGTTGTTCGTCCAGGCGGCGCGGGTAAGGTCGCGCAGATTCAGGCGGGACTCCCATGTGTCGGCCTTGCCGTACTTGTCGGATGTCGGATCCCATGAAAGGCCGGAGCGTACAAGGGATGTCCCGTCGTAACGTGGTCCCCAGTTTTCATCATTCGCATTGTCAAGAAGATAACTGCCGTTATCGAGTTTCTCAAGAAGATTGTCCACTGATGTCCAGTCAACTGATTCCGGGTCGGATGACTTTGCCGCATAATAGGAGACGTTGGCCGCGCTTGAACCGCCGCCATAGAGCCTGTTGACATCGATATGGTTGTAGTAGGTCTCGACAGAGGTGGTCGTTGAGAATTCAAGGGTGCTCTTTCCGTCAGCCGCTTTCTTTGTCGTGATCACCACAGCTCCGTTGGCTCCGCGTGAGCCGTAGAGGGCTGTGGCGGAAGGACCTTTCAGGACATTGAGGCTTTCCACGTCTTCCATATTCACGGATGCCCTTGAGACGATAGCTCCGTCAACGACGTAGATAGGTTCGCTTCCCTGGGCGTTGCTGTAGGACGTGGCTCCGCGCAGGATGATCTTTCCCTCGTTGAAGGTGGAGCCGCCGGCACCCCAGAACTGCGCTCCCGCAACCTTTCCGGCAAGGGAGTTTCCGAGTTCCGCGCTGTGTACGATGGTCAGTTCCTTAGCCGTCACCGTCTGTGCGGAATAACCGATCGCCTTCTGCTTTCTCGTGAGGCCTTGAGCGGTGACTACAACCTCGTCAAGGAGTTCGTTGTCAACGGTCAACGTGGCATCAACAACTCTGTCCGCGGTTTTCTTGACATCAATCATTCCGATGCAGGAGAACACGAGGGTGCTGCCCGCCGGAACTTCCCGGAGCGTGTACTGCCCGGAATTGTCGGTGACGGTTCCATTCTTTGTCCCTTGGACAAACACGGAGGCCCCGATGACCGGGGATCCGTCTTCCGCAGATGTGACCGTGCCTTTGACGGTGATGTTCTGCGCGAGCGCCGTGCCTATGCTCAAGCAGAGGCACAGCAGCAAAGAATACATTTTTTTACTCATAAAACCTAAAATTAATTAGTTGAACTTTGACGTTTAAACATGAGTTCACTCAGGAGAGTCCTTCTTGTCAAGACTCGCGGTTGACTTGCAATAATTCAATGGGTAAAAAATAATGTTTTCAGACTCTCCCAAGTGAACTCAATATGGTGTGTACTAAACATTTGTCTTAATATAAAAAGGCCGGGGCCATAACTTTGAAAAATGTAAGTTGTCAAATATTGTAATTAGCATGAAAAAGCGATACTCAACAAGTTGACAGTGCAAAATATGTAATATTTAAGATTTATGCAATAGTTTTAATAAATTTTAACGAAGTGATAATCAATGATGTTTAATCGGTTTAGAATATATTATTTTATCGGGGAAAAGAGCCAAGATGTCATTTCTTAACATTTTGGAGTTTGCTAATTACAATATTTAACAAAAATCGGCATATAAAATTATTTCATCCCTTGCCCGAAATCTTCATGGCGGCGTGACGAAGACGTTATTTTTACGGATTACTTTGCCTAACTTTGCGGCATGAGCGACAAACGATTTCTGGAGTGCTGCTGCACTGACGCGGCGGAGGCCGTCGAGGCCATGAAAGGCGGAGCGGGGAGGGTGGAACTCTGTGAGGATCTGCCTTGCGGGGGAGTCACTCCAAGCCGAAGCTGCATCGAGGCGACATTGAAGGCGGTGAATATTCCCGTGAACGTGCTGATAAGACCCCGCAGCGGGGACTTCACCTACACCGCCGACGAGATCGTCGCGATGGCCGGCTCTGTCAGGATGTGCCGGGAACTGGGCGTGAACGGAGTCGTGGTCGGTGCGTTGAGGAAGGACGGAAGCGTGGACACGGAGACGGTCCGGAGACTGATGTCGGAGGCGGACGGCCTTCACGTCACCTTCCATCGAGCCTTTGACGAGTGCTCGGATCCGTTCAAGGCGTTGGAGGACATCATCTCGCTCGGGTGCGACAGGCTGCTGACCGCAGGACACGCCGCCAATGTCAATGACGGCGGACCTGTCCTGAAGGAGCTGAATAAGAGGGCTGCCGGGAGGATCATCATCCTTGCCGGATCCGGAGTGAGGTCGGGCAACATCGGACGGCTGGAAGAATCGACCGGAATCACCGAGTTCCACTCCTCCTCCCACGGCCCGGACGGCAGAACCTCCTGCGAAGTTGTAGCCGCCATGGTTGAAAAATAGGAGCGGTCACTGAGCCTGTGGTCACCGAAGTCTGTCAAAGTGACCTTTGAATATGGTAAAACATCATGAATATGTCAAAAGAACAAACAAATACCCCTGCGGAAGAGGCCTCCCTGTGGCACATCTTTATAGTCTTCGCGAAACTGGGAGCCTTCACCATTGGCGGCGGCTACGCCATGATCCCCCTGATCAGGGACGAGATGGTCAAGCGGAACTGGATGACCGACGAGGAACTGCCGGACATCATAGCGATGGCCCAGTCCGCCCCCGGAGTGCTTGCCGTGAACATGTCGATTTTTGTCGGCCACAAGCTCCACGGAGTGAAAGGCAGCGTCGTGGCCACCCTCGGCTCGGTGCTGCCGTCGTTTGTCAGCATCCTGCTGATCGCCATGATATTCACCAACTTCCGTGACAATCCGGTGGTGGAGCGGATCTTCAAGGGCATCCGCCCTGTAGTGGTCTCGCTGATCGCCGTGCCGATGATCAACATGGCCCGGAAGAACAACAGGACCTGGTGGGCGTGGGCGATCTCCGCGGTGACGCTCTTCCTGGTGGCGTTCCTGAGCTTCTCGCCGGTTTACATCCTGCTCGTCCTGATTGTCGTCTCGGCCGGCATCGCCGCGCTCAGAAACAGAAAGGAGGTGGAAAATGACTGAGGCCGCGATCATCCTCCAGCTTTTCGGAGTGTTCTTCGTCATAGGTCTGTTCACGTTCGGAGGCGGCTACGCCATGCTCTCCTTCATCCAGACCCAGGTGGTCGTGGCTCACGGCTGGCTCACTGAAAGCGCTTTCACCGACATCGTCGCCATCTCCCAGATGACCCCGGGGCCTGTGGGGATCAACTGCGCCACCTACGTCGGCTACGAGGTCCTGCATCAGGCCGGAGCGAGCCATCTGGTAGGGATAATCGGCTCTCTGTCAGCGACGTTCGCCGTGATCCTGCCGTCCTTCCTGATCGTGCTGGCGATTGTCAGGTTCTACACGAAATTCAAGGACAGCAGGATCTTCGCCAGCGTTCTGGGGAGCCTGCGTCCGGCGGTGGTGGGCCTGATAGGGGCCGCGGCCCTGATCCTGATGTTCTCCGTGGACTGGAACGGAATCACGCCGGAAGTCAGGATCGTCAAAGAGAACTTCCCGGACTGGATCAGCTGGGGGCTGTTCGCCGCCGCGGTCGTCGCCTCGATGGTCTTCAAGGTCGGCCCCATAAAAATCATAGTGGCCGGCGGAATCCTTGGGCTGCTGTTGTATTGACGGACGGAGAATTATTCGTATCTTTAACGCTCGGAATAATTTTTAACATTAAATAATCGATCATGAAAAAAATTGCCAGCATCGTCACCCTCGCTCTTCTCTTGGCGTCCGGCGCGATGAATGCCAAGAAGACGGAGACCGTGATCAATGTCATCCCTTACCCTCAGAGCGTCGAGGTCGGAAAAGGCACATTCAAAGGAGCCGGAGCCAACTTCAACTGCGATCAGTCCATTGACGCCAGGACCCAGAACGCCATCAAGGAGTTCGCCGACAGAATCTCGCTGGTCAGCGGCAGGGTCAGCTCCTACGCCACTCCGGTAGGCTTGGAAAAGAGCTGCGACAAGGTGAAGGGTTTCATATTCCTTAATGACGCGGGTCTTGCCGAGGAGGAATATTCAATTTCCATCTCCAAGACCAGCTGCACCGTCCGCGCCTCGTCGTACAACGGTTTCCTCTATGCGCTCCAGACGCTCAGGCAGCTGACAAGCGTCAGCATATTCAGTGGGAATCCCGACCCGGCCGAGAAGTTCTTCTTCCCTTGCGTGAGGATTCAGGACAAGCCTCGCTTCGGCTACCGCGGCATGCACCTTGACTGCTCAAGGCATTTCTTCTCCGTAGAGGAGGTCAAGAAGTACCTTGACATCATGGCGGCCTACAAGCTCAACCGTTTCCACTGGCATCTCACCGATGACCAGGGCTGGAGAGCGGAGGTCAGGAAGTACCCTAAGCTCACCGAGGTCGGTGCGTTCAGGAACGGCACCGTCATCAGGAAGGACTGGGGCAGCAACGACGGAGTCCGTTACGGCGGCTACTACACCCAGGACCAGATGAGGGACATTGTCGCCTATGCCGGCAAGCTTGGCATCACCGTCATTCCTGAGGTGGACCTTCCGGGTCACATGATGGGCGCTCTCGCCGGCTACCCGGAACTCGGCTGCACAGGCGGGCCTTACGAAGTCTGGACCACCTGGGGCATCTCCGACCAGGTCCTCTGCCCCGGCAAGGAGGCGATGTTCACTTTCCTTGAGGACGTGTTCACGGAGCTGATGGACATCTTCCCTTCCGAATATATCCACATCGGCGGAGACGAGTGCCCTAAGTCCGAATGGGAGAAATGTCCGGCCTGCCAGGCCAGGATCAAGGAACTCGGCATCAAGGGCGACGGCCGCCACACCGCCGGGCAGTTCCTTCAGAGCTACGTGACCGCCCGCGTCCAGAAGTTCCTGAACGACCACGGCCGCAGGATCATCGGATGGGACGAGGTCCTCGAAGGCGAGCTTGCCGAGGGAGCGACCGTGATGTCGTGGAGAGGCACCGAGGGCGGCATCAAGGCCTCCGCGAGGGGCTTCGACGTCATCATGACCCCTAACACCTACTGCTATTTCGACTACTACCAGTCACAGGATCAAGACAAGGAGCCCTTCGGCATAGGAGGAAATCTCCCGCTTGAGAAGGTCTATGGCTACGACCCTCTCGACGGACTTGACGCCGGCCAGCGGAAGCACATCCTCGGCGTGCAGGCCAATCTATGGACAGAGTACATCGCCACCCCGGAACACCTTGAGTACATGCTCCTTCCGCGTATGGCGGCCCTGAGTGAAGTGCAGTGGTGCGCTCCCGAGGCCAAGGACATCGAGAGGTTCAAGTCAGCCCTGCAGGCCGAATCCTTCAGGATCTACGACATCCTGGGCTACAACTACCGCAAGTTTTAATTTTTTATGAATATGCTGAAGAACATTCTCACATCCCTGCTCTGCGCCGTTGCCGTCATCGGCATGATGTCAGGATGCGGAAACAAGGCCCGGAAAGCCGAGGCCGCCGCTGCCGCCGGGCAGGCACGTTTGGACTCAATCGCGGCCGTTGAGCAGGCTGCAAAAGAAAAGACAGCTATGGACATCATCGCAACACTGCCGGAAGAACCGGTTTTCGACATCGTGACGAATCTCGGCACGATCAAGGTCAAACTCTACAGCAAGACTCCGAAACATCGTGAGAACTTCGCGAAACTGGCCCTGACCGGCTACTATGACAGCCTCCTTTTCCACAGGGTCATCAACGGATTCATGATCCAGGGCGGAGACCCTCTCACCCGAGACACTTCCGCCGCCGCGGTGGCTAAGTACGGACAGGGCGGCCCGGGCTATACCGTACCGGCCGAGTTCGTTCCTGAATACACCCACAGGAAAGGCGCCCTCGCCGCCGCCCGCAGGGGTGACGTGGCCAATCCGATGAAGGAATCCTCCGGATCCCAGTTCTACATCGTCCAGGACGCCGGAGCGTGTGCCCAGCTTGACGGAGCCTACACCGTCTTCGGAGAGACCGTCAGCGGACTTGACATCATCGACAGGATCGCCCAGGTCGCCACCGACCAGAGGGACAAACCTTTGATGGATGTCCGCATCAAGACCGTGAGACTTGACGAAACCTGTCTGCCGAAGCCACCGGTTTCCGAAGAAAATGCGAAATAAATTAAAATAGACAGATCTACTCTTGCATGTTTGGTAAGAAAATTGTAGATTTGCGTGAATAGTTTTTTCATAGGTTAAGTTTTAGGTTAGAATTGCGAACGGGGTCTGCTGCGACAGCAAACCCCGTTCATCATGATAGGCTGCTCTACCTCCTACTGATAATTAGGGATTTCTCCTCACTCGCATACCAACTGTTAGCGATTGTAAAAATCTTGCAAAATGAATATTTTTGTGGCGATTTTGGATGATTGTGCGGTTGTGCCAGGGTGGATTCTGCGGACAGCCGCCGGCATGAGAGGGTTAAGGCTAATGAAACTTTCAGAACTAAAGACTGGAGAGGTTGGAGTCATCGCCAAGGTGAACGGCCACGGAGGCTTCCGGAAAAGGCTCATAGAGATGGGCTTCGTCACCGGGAAACGGGTCGCCGTCGTGCTCAACGCCCCTCTGAAGGATCCTATTGAGTACGAGATACTCGGCTACAAGGTTTCTCTGAGGCGCTCCGAGGCCGGACTCATCGATGTCATCGGTGAGGAGGAGGCCAAGGCCGCCGTGGATGCGAAGCAGGAGGTCTCGTCGATTTTCGACGATGACTGCGACGAGATCGCCGCCCTGAACCTTGAGATGGAACGCCTTGCCAAGGAACGGCACCACGTCATCCGCGTCGCCCTTGTCGGCAACCCGAACTGCGGAAAGACCTCGCTGTTCAACATCGCCTCCGGCAGCCATGAGCACGTCGGCAACTACAGCGGCGTGACCGTCGATGCCAAGGAGGGGCGTTTTGAATATAAAGGCTACAGGTTTGTTCTCGTAGATCTGCCGGGGACATATTCCCTGTCCGCCTACAGCCCGGAGGAACTCTACGTCCGCAAGAACCTGATAGAGAACGTCCCGGATGTCGTGGTCAATGTCGTGGACGCCTCCAACATCGAGCGGAATCTCTACCTCACGACCCAGGTCATCGACATGAACCTCCGCGTCGTGATGGCCCTGAACATGTACGACGAGCTTGAGGCCAAGGGCGACAGCCTTGACATCAGGCAGCTCGGCTATCTTCTCGGAATGCCCGTCTGCCCGACCGTCTGCCGTGACGGAACCGGAATCCCTCAGCTGCTGGACACGGTCATCAGGATCTACGAGAAGCACGACGAGAGGCTTGCCCGCCACATCCACATCAATCACGGCCAGGAACTGGAAAGGAGCATTGACCGCATCAAACTCCTGATTCAGAAGAACCAGGACATCCGCGGCAAGTACTCCACCCGCTATCTGGCGATCAAGTACCTGGAGAACGACAGCCAGGTCGGGCACGTGATCGAGACCCTTCCCAACGCCGTGGAGATCGCCAAGGCCAGCGCCGAAGAGTCCGAACGCATCGGGAACCTGCTCCACACCAATCTGGAGTCGGCCATTGTCGATGCGAAATATTCATTCATCCACGGAGCTCTCGCGGAGACTTACGTCCGGCACGTGGATTCCAGACCGAAGAAGACCGTCACCGACAGGATCGATGCGGTCGTCACCAACAAGTGGGCGGCGTTCCCGATCTTCATCCTCCTGCTTTACCTCATCTTCCAGTCCACCTTCACGCTTGGAGACTACCCGATGAACTGGATTGACTTTCTTGTGGCGAAGTTCGGGGATCTCGTGGCGGATTTCATGAGGGAGGGCTGGCTCAAGGATCTTCTCGTGGACGGCGTGATCGCCGGAGTGGGAAGTGTCCTCGTGTTCCTGCCTAACATCTTGATCCTGTACTTCTTCCTTTCCATAATGGAGGACTCCGGGTACATGGCCCGCGCCGCCTTCATCGTGGACAGGCTGATGCACCGCATCGGTCTTCACGGCAAATCCTTCATCCCGATGGTGATGGGCTTCGGCTGCAACGTGCCGGCGATCATGGCGACCCGCGCGATCGAGAGCCGCAAGAGCCGTCTCATCACGATAGCCATCATTCCGTTCATGTCCTGCGCCGGCCGGCTTCCGATCTTCGTGCTGCTCGCCGGAGCCTTCTTCCCGCACCATTCGGCCCTCGCCCTTTTGGGAATATACTTCCTCGGAATCCTGCTGGCGATCCTGTCGGCGGTCATCCTGAGCCGTTTCATCAAGGAGGATGACCTCCCGTTCGTGATGGAACTGCCTCCTTACAGGGTCCCGACCGGAAAGGCGATCTGGAGGCACACATGGGAGAAAGGGAAGCAGTATCTTGAGAAGATGGCCACCACCATCCTGATAGGCTCCGTGGCGATCTGGTGCCTCGGCTACTTCCCGCGCTCCGACAAAAGTGCGGAGTATCAGCAGGAGCATTCCTACATCGGACAGCTCGGCAAAGCCGTCTCCCCGGCCCTTGACCCGCTCGGATTCAGTTGGAAGATGGACATCGGCCTGCTGACCGGAGTTGTCGCCAAGGAGTTGGTCGTGAGTACTTTGGGCGTCATGTACGCTTCCGGTGAGCCGGAAGTCTCCGATGCCGTAGAGGCTGCGGACGCTGACGCTCTCGCGGCCGACACCCAGCTTCAGGGCACGCTGGCCAGTTCGGTCACCCTGCCTGCCGCGGTCGCCTACATGATCTTCATCCTGCTTTATTTCCCTTGCATCGCCACCTTTGTGGCGATCAGGAACGAGACCGGGAAATGGCGCTGGGCCATAGCCGTCTGCGCCTACACGATGATAGTCGCCTGGCTCGCCGCCTTCATCGGCTTCCACATCACCGCCATGTTGATTTGATATGAAAGAAAAATACACCACAGAGATGTCCGTGTCGGATCTCATCGACATCGACTACAGCCTGCTTCAGGTGATTTCCCGGATCGGACTCGACCTGAAGTACGCCTCGCTGCCCGTGTCCGAAGCCTGCCGCAGATGCGGAGTTGATCCGGACACCTTCATCCTGATCTGCAACGTCTATTCCTTCCCTGGCCACCGGCCTTCGGATTCGGATCTCGGGAAGGGCGACATCCGCAGCATCATCGCCTACCTGCATGCGTCCCACCTCTACTACATGGGACAGGCTCTCAGGGTTCTTGAAAACTCGTTCGACAAGCTTGTCGCTCCGTTCGACGGGAAGCAGAAAAAGGTGGTCCTCAAGTTCTTCAACGACTACAAGGCGGAACTCGACAAGCATTTCGCCTATGAGGAGGAGGTTGTCTTCCCGTACATCGAGGCCTTGAGGCGGGACGGAACGAAGACTTCTGAATATTCAATCGAGCAGTTCGAGGAACATCACGAGAACGTGGAGGAGAAGCTGGAGGATTTGAAGAACATCGTGATGAAATACCTTCCGGGTGACTGCTCCAACGAGTTGAGGATCATGGTGCTGCTGTCCATCTATCATCTGCGGGATGACCTGAGGCGGCACACCTACGTCGAGAATAACATTCTTGTGCCTGTTGTGGGCGGACTTGAGCGTGATGGAGAATAGGAAGACAGTGACATTGATCGTGCCGTCTGACATAGTCGCCAGAGGGCTGGAGAGCATTCTTTCCGAACACGGAGAGTTCCGGGTTCAGGAGAATCTGGTTGACTGCTCCAAGGCCGGCGAGGCCAGACTTCGCGCCCAGGCTCCCGATGTCATCATCATCGATCCTTCGGTCTTTGACTTCCAGAGCCGGAGGGAAGGCCGTCTGGCGCTTGCGGAACTCTGCGACGCCGCGGTGATCGCCCTTGAGGGGCCGGCCGTGACGGAGGACATCCTGAAACAGTACGACGGAGCTGTCTCCCTGTACGATGCCTCTGCCGTGATCATCAGGAAGATCCACTCGGCGATCGACTCCAGGCAGCCTGACACCGCCTCCTCTGACGGCAACGAACTCTCGGCCCGCGAGAAAGAGATTCTGGTCTGCGTCGCGCAGGGAATGCTCAACAAGGAGATCGCCGACAAGTTCAGCCTGTCCATCTACACCGTCATCACCCACCGCAAGAACATCACCCGCAAGACAGGCATCAAGACCGTCGCCGGCTTGACCGTCTATGCGATTCTCAATAATTTGATCGACATCAATTCCGTTCAGTAAGATCGATCCCGCGCGAACGGCCGGAGGAATGAATATGCCGCCCCGAAGCCCCTTCCTGCTCATCGTCTGTCCGTCGGTGTCACCTTCTCCAGAGTTTCCCGGACTTTTTCCAGTAGAGAAGCAGCAGGAAGGCGAACAGCATTCCGCCGAGATGGGCGAAATGGGCCACGCCGTCCAATGTCCCGGTCACTCCGGTAAAAAGTTCAATGACGACAAAAAGCAGGACGAACCACTTGGCTTTCAGAGAGATCGGAGGGAAAATCAGAGTCCAGATGTCGTTCGGGTAGAGCATCGCGTAACCGATCTGTATTCCATAGACCGCACCGGAGGCTCCGAGTGTCGGAGTCCGCAGGAGGTTGATCTGTCCAGCCGTGAGGATGTCTGAATTGGCGGAGGCCAGAGCCTCCATCTGGCAGTATCCCACAAAGGTGTGTGTCAGCGCGGCCCCCAGTCCGGCCACGAAGTAGAAGATGAGGTACTTCCTTGAGCCGATCGTCCTCTCCAGCGCCGAGCCGAACATCAGGAGACAGAACATGTTGAAGAACAGATGCCAGAAGCCTCCGTGCATGAACATGTACGTGACCGGCTGCCAGATGCGGAAAAAAGGGGAGTCCGGGTGGAACAGCGCGAAGGTGCTGACCATGAAGTTCTGGTTGATCAGGGTCGCGACGAACATCACGATGTTGATCAGAAGAATGTTCCTTGTCACCGAAGGAAGCCTGCTGAGGAATCCTCCGATGCCAGGTTGTCCGTTGTCGTAGTAGTATGCCATAATTATTCTCTATTCAAAAATATATTCACAAAACCTCTTTGTCAAATCTGCGGCGGCCTGCTTCCACCGCTTCTAAAATAACTTTTCCACCTGTGCGGTGGTGATGATTGTCATGATTCTTTTTCCGTTTCCCGTCAGTTCGGCGTTGCCGCTGGAAAGCAGGGAGTCCAGCAGGTGCCTCGCCTCCACCGGGGAAGTCAGCGGCGCGCACCCGGATGCCCCCAGAAGAGCGATTTTCTCCGCCATCGCGGCTTCCATCACTCCGGGCAGCGAACAGCTGTCGTCCGAGAGGATCAGCAGCAGGTCGGAGACCATCGTCCGGACCTTCCCCTCCTCGCATGAATATCCTTCCGGCACCCCGTTGACCACAATCGTGTCCGTCCCGAACGGCGAGATGTCGAACCCTAACTTTGCAAGCAGCTCGGCCTTCCCGTCGAAGACGGCCCTGTTCGCGGCCCCCACCTCGACCCTCACCGGGAACATGCCCGCCTGTGTGACGTGTTCGTTCCGGGTGAGAGCAGCCAAAACCCTGTCGTAGAGGATCCTTTCCCGGGCCCTCCGCACGTTCACGACCATCAGCCCGTCCTTCACCGGCGAGACGATGTACCGCCCGTCCAGCACAATGGTCTGCGAGACCGGCAGGGTCCTCTCATCGAAAAGTCTGCCATAGTCCTCCCTGCGGTCAACGTATTGCCCGGGGCCTCCGCTGTTTGGACCTTTCCATCCGCCGGCCTGTCCGCCACATCCGGTCGCCGGGCCCGGTGAATATGGGTTCACTTCGACAGGATCAGTGACCGGTTCACTGATCGGGTCAAACGGATTGTACCCGCTGTCCACCGCCACCTGCGGAATCGACTCGGGCTGATATTCAGAGAAATGTTTTCCCAGCACCGGCATGTCCCTCGCCTCCGGATTGCTGAAATCAATCCCTCCCGCGAACGAATTTTTCCCCAGCGTCTCCTTCACCGAAGCATAGACCACCTGGAAGATGAATGAGTCGTCCTCGAACTTCACCTCCGACTTGGTCGGGCTGATGTTCACGTCCACGCTGTGCGGATCCACCTCTAAATAGATGAAATAGGACGGTGTCACCCCGTCCGCGATCATCCCCTCGTAGGCCTTCATCACGGCCTTGTGCAGGTACGGGCTGCGGAAATAGCGCCCGTTGACGAAGAAGAACTGGTTTCCCAGAGTCTTCCTTGCGGTGTCAGGTCTGCCCACGAATCCCCGCAGGCTCACGACCGAAGTGTCCGCGCCGACATCCACCACATCTCCAGCGACGGATGCCCCGAGCAGATCCATAATTCTGAATTTCAAGGATTTCGCCGGCTTCAGCACAAAGATGTCCTTCCCGTTGTGGCTGAGCGTGAACCCGATTTCCGGCCTTGTCAGCGCCACTTTCGTGAACTCCTCGACAATATGCCTGAACTCCACATTGTCCGACTTCAGGAATTTTCTTCTCGCCGGCACGTTGTAGAACAGGTTGCGCACCGCTATGTTTGTCCCTTTCGGAGTGGCGGCCTCTGTCGTCGAGTTGTGCGCGGATGCGGCGAACTCCACCTGACAGCCGGTTTCGGAACCCTCCGTGCGGGTCTTGAGCGTCACTTCCGCCACGGCCGCGATCGAAGCCAGCGCCTCACCCCTGAATCCGAAGGTCGCGATGTTCTCCAGATCCTCCGCGGTGGCCACCTTCGATGTGGCGTGCCTTTCGAAGCACAGCACAGCGTCGTCGGGAGTCATCCCCTTGCCGTTGTCTATCACCTGGATCAGAGTCCGCCCGGAATCCTTGACCACCACCGAGATCTTTTCCGCCCCGGCGTCCACCGCATTCTCCACGAGTTCCTTCACCACGGAAGCCGGCCTTTGGACGACCTCTCCCGCGGCGATCATGTTCGCTATGTTTCCAGGCAGGATCCTGAGTTCCATCCTAAAGAATCGAATAGAATTTCGTGAAGTAGATCAGAATCACCGCCAGAAGGATCAGGCCGACCATCCCGATGATTCTCTGCGCCTTTGTGGACACTGTGGCCCTTCTTTCGTAGTTGCCCTCGCGCAGCGCCCCGCGGATGTACGACCCCGGCTTGTACTCACCGTTCTCCTTTTCCTTCTCGAAGGTCCCGTCAACCTTTCCGAACTTCTGACGGCGCTCCTCCTCGTCCTTGTCGTAGTAGATCGGCTTGTAGTTGAACCTCCTGTACTCCTGTTCCCCAGGGAAAGTAAAAAAGCCCATATTCGTTCAAATTACCTTAATATTCCCTTAATAATCACTTAATGAAAACAAATATAATTAAATTTTCAGAATTGCCCATTTCCCCGGGTTGCTCCGGCAGAAAAGAATCAGTATATTAGCGGAACCGGTAACATCCGGTCAATCATCAATGAAAGCAACAGTGATCCCATTTCTCGCCGCCCTCTGCGTCGCGGCGGCCTGCTCTCCGTCCGCAAAGGATCAGGAAGACTACACAAGTTATGTCAATGTACGGATCGGCTCTGGCGGCCACGGTCACGTCTTCGTCGGCGCCGGCGTGCCTTTCGGAGCCGTGCAGCTCGGCCCCACCAGCATTCCGCAGTCCTGGGACTGGTGCTCTGGCTACCATTCCTCCGACTCCACGGTCATCGGATTCTCGCACACCCACCTCAGCGGGACCGGCATTGGAGACCTCTTCGACATCACGGTGATGCCTGTGGTGGGGAAGGTGGAATATTCAAGAGGAACCGTACCGGAGGATGACTCGCCGGAGGCCATTGCCGCCGCGCAGGCCACCGGGATGTGGTCCTATGCCGACAGGACAAAGGAGATCGCCGCCCCAGGCTACTACAGCGTCCCGCTCACCCGCTACGGCATCACCGCCGAGATGACCGCCACCGCCAGAGTCGGTCTGAGCCGCTACACCTTCCCGGCCTCCGACAGCTCCGCGGTGGTCTTCGACCTTGAGAACGGAGGCTGCTGGGACAGAGCCTATGACACAAGGTTTACTGTGGTGGACAGTTGTACCATAGAGGGTTACAGGTTCTCCACCGGCTGGGCCAAAGACCAGAAGATCTACTTCCACGCCCAGTTCTCGAAACCGTTCGACTCCATCGACGAGGTCGCGGTTAAGGAATATTCACGTGACGGGCGGAAATGTTCGGTGAACTACCTCCGCGCCGGCTTCCGCACCACGGAAGGGGAGCGGGTGATGGTGAAGGTCGCGGTTTCCCCGGTCAGCGAGGAAAAGGCGGCATTGAATATGTCCGCGGAACTTCCTGGCTGGGACTTCGACGCCACCGCCGAGGCCGCCCGCAAGGCCTGGAACTCGGAACTCTCCAAGGTCAAGCTGACCACTTCGGACTCCGATGCCAGGACTGTCTTCTACACAGCGCTTTACCACACGATGATCGTGCCTTCCGTCTTCAGCGATGTGGACGCTCCGAGAACCGAATACACAACCTTCTCCCTTTGGGACACCTACCGCGCCCAGATGCCGCTGATGACGCTCCTGCATCCCGACCGGGAGAATGACATGGTCGCCACCATGCTGGAGATCTACCGGAAGCAGGGCCGTCTTCCGGTCTGGCACCTGGTCGGCGACGAGACCGACTGCATGGTCGGCAATCCAGGGGTCATCGCTGTCGCCGACGCCCTTGTGAAAGGCTTCGGCGGCTTTGACCGGGATCTGGCCTGGAAGGCGGTCAAGACCACGATGCAGGACACCGTCCGCGGCCTCGGCCTCCGCCGGCGGTACGGCTACATCCCTTCGGACAAGATGCTTGAATCCATAGCCTATGACATGGAATATGCCATCGCGGACGCCGCCGTGGCCTCCGCCGCCGACCACCTCGGCAGGACTGAGGACGCTGGGCTTTTCCGCTCCCGCAGCCATTCCTACCGTAACTACATGGATTCCGTGACGCTGTTCGCCAGAGGCCGCCTCTCCGACGGCAGCTGGAGGACTCCGTTCAATCCATATTCCTCGGAGCATCGCGCCAATGACTACTGTGAGGGCAACGCCTGGCAGTACACCTGGCTCGCTCCGCACGACTATTCCGGCCTTGTGGAGTTCTACGGCTCCAGGCAGAGGCTCATCGAGCGGCTGGACTCCCTTTTCGCCGCCGATTCCAGGATTGACGGCGAGGACGCCTCCCCTGACATCTCAGGTCTCATCGGGCAGTACGCCCACGGCAACGAGCCGAGCCACCATGTCATCTATTTCTACACGATGGCCGGAGAGCCGTACAAGACCGCCGACCTTGCCCGCCGGATCTATTCGGAATTTTACAGGAACTCCGATGACGGCCTTTGCGGCAACGAGGACGCCGGCCAGATGTCCGCCTGGTACGTCCTGTCCGCCTTGGGCTTCTATGAGGTCGAGCCGGCCTCGACCCGGTACTGGTTCGGAGCCCCTGCCTTTGAGGAGGTCGAGTTGAAAGTCGCCGGAGGCACATTCAAGGTGAAGGCCGTCGGACTGAGCCCTGCCGACCGCTACATCCAGAGCGTCACCCTCAACGGCAAACCGCTTGCCAGTCCTTTCATTGAATATTCCGACATCGTCGGTGGCGGCGAGCTTGTCTTCCGGATGGGGTCCGAACCTGCGGTCTGGTATCAGGTCATTTCGTGACAGCCACTGAAAGGGCCGGGGTCTGCCTTATCTGCAGGGGTCGGAACCCTTGAGAGAGCTCCTCATGAGCTTAGCAGAAGCGCACTCCAATTTTAGTTGGGTTTAAAACATAGGGACTTCTTGAAGGTTTCTAAACAGTTTCTTGGAAAGTTTTTGAAAAAAACGGGGAAAAAGTTTGGCAAGAAAGAAAAAGTCGCTATCTTTGCAGCCCGTTTCGGAAAGAACGGCAGTTCATTGACAATATTGAAAGATTAGTACAACAAGTACCGAGAACGAAAGAAGAGCGTTGATTTCTATAATTGTAAGGA
>CAVHWO010000003.1:0-12348 GCA_963639865.1 bacterium
CCCAGGCCGTCAGGGACTGCCTGGTGAAGGAGTTCGGCGTGCCGGAGTCCCTCCTTGTTGTGGACTACAAGGGCGGCGTGGGCAACATGTTCTACGACGACCCGGCCCTCAGCCGCGCCGTCATCGCCAGGGCCGAGTGACGCCCTTGCGGCTCCGTCTCCCCTCCGGCGTCCTGATGACTATTCGCTGGAGGGGTTCGACTGTTATGCGGCATTCGACCTCTACGGAGGCATGCGCGGCTTTCGCAGGATGGCCCGCGACGAGGGCGCGGAGGTGGCGGCGGTCTACCTGAGCGTGGTGAGCATGGTGAAGTTCGCGGGCGTGTCGGTGTGGCGGTTCCTCGGCGACTTCTTCGAGGACGCGGTGACAGGCTCTAAAACTATTCAAGAGTATAATAAGATCTAATTAAGCTGATAGAATATAGTTAATCCCTTATTTATGAAAGTAATGTTAGCATTCGGCACACGTCCGGAAGCGATAAAGATGTGCCCGTTAGTCAAGGAGTTCCAGAAGCATTCTGATGAGTTTGAGACTATCGTCTGTGTGACTGGACAGCACAGAGAGATGCTAGATCAGGTGCTGAAGATATTTGAAGTCAAACCGGATTTCGACCTGAACATAATGAAGCAGGGACAGGACCTGACGGATGTCACCGCCCGGGTGCTGACCGGAATGAGGGACGTGTTCTCGCAGTGCAGGCCGGATGTGGTGCTCGTTCACGGAGACACCACCACTTCGACGGCGGCAGCTCTTGCAGCGTTCTATCAGCAGATTCCGGTGGGACACGTGGAAGCCGGTCTCAGAACCCATAATATCTATTCGCCTTGGCCGGAAGAAATGAACCGTCAGATAACGGGACGCATTGCTACATACAACTTCTCTCCGACTCCTCTTTCAGAGAAGAACTTGAAAGAAGAGAAAGTACACGGCAATATCTATGTAACTGGGAATACAGTTATTGATGCCCTCCACTTGGTAGTCAATAAACTTAAAATTGACAAAGACCTCGCAGCTGAGCAGGATGCCGTACTCGCAAAAGCCGGCTATGATGTGACTCGCCTTGCGGACGGACGCAAGCTCGTGCTCATCACCGGCCACCGCCGCGAGAACTTCGGCGATGGCTTCATCCGTATGGTGACCGCGATCCGCGACCTCAAGAATAAATATCCGGAGGTCGATTTCGTCTATCCGATGCACCTCAATCCGAATGTCCGGAAGCCTATACACGAAGTGTTCGGCGAAAATCTCAGCGGTCTGGGCAATATGTTCTTCATCGAACCTCTGCAGTATTTGGAGTTTGTATATCTGATGGAGAAATCCACGGTTGTTCTTACAGACTCCGGCGGAATCCAAGAAGAGGCTCCGGGACTCGGAAAACCTGTGCTCGTAATGCGCGACACTACTGAACGCCCGGAAGCTCTTTCAAGCGGCACAGTTCATCTCGTAGGTACCGACTATGACAAGATTATGAACGAGGTCAGCACCCTGCTGGAGGACGAGCAGGCTTACGCCAAGATGTCGAAAGCGGTGAACCCTTACGGAGACGGCAAGGCTTGCGACCGCATAGTCCGCATATTGAACGGAGAAGAGGTTGACAGATACGCGGTTTGCTAACAATGGCGAACAGAAACAGATTAATGTAATATTGAAAATTAAAGGCTTAACAATACGATGATTAATGTAATAGGACTGGGCTACATCGGACTCCCGACCGCCCTTATGATGGCTTCACACGGAGTGGTAGTTATCGGAACAGACTATAACAGGGAACTTGTTAATACCCTTAATGCAGGTCACACGACCTTCAAAGAAAAAGGACTCGACGAACTCTTTCAGGCTGCGGTAAAGGCCGGAATCAAGTTCACCACAGAATACCAGAAGACGGATATGTACATCGTGTCTGTCCCTACGCCATACGACACCTTCTCGAAGAAGGTGGATGCCTGCTACGTGGTTGCGGCGGTCAAGGATGTGATGAAAGTCTGCCCGAAGGGGGCGACTGTCGTAATCGAATCCACTGTAAGCCCCGGGACCATCGACAAATATGTCCGCCCGGTCATCGAGGCGAACGGCTTCACCATCGGTGAGGACATCAACCTCGTCCACGCCCCGGAGCGCATCATCCCGGGCAATATGGTCTATGAGCTGCTGCATAACAACCGCACCATCGGCGCGGACAGCAAGGAAATCGGTGAGAAGGTCAAGAAATATTACGCCAGCTTCTGCCAGGGCGAGATAGTGGTCACGGACATCCGCTCGGCGGAGATGACCAAGGTCGTGGAGAACACCTTCCGCGCAGTGAACATCGCCTTCGCGAACGAGCTCTCAAGAATATGCCGCCACGACAATATGGATGTGTATGAGATTATCCGCATCTGCAATATGCATCCGCGTGTGAATATTCTTCAGCCCGGCCCTGGCGTAGGCGGCCACTGCATCAGCGTGGATCCGTGGTTCCTCGTGGGTGACTATCCTCAGCTCGCCAAGGTTATCGACGAGTCGATGAAGACCAACGACAGCCAGCCGACCTTCGTACTGAACCGCATCCACGAGATAATGAAGGAGAACGGCATCACGGACAACCGCCGCGTGGGCCTCTACGGCCTCACCTACAAGGAGAATGTGGACGACTTCCGCGAATCCCCGACCCTCCAGCTTCTCGAAGCCCAGGAACGCCACCTCGCCCGTCCGCTCAAATGCTACGACCCGTTCCTCGAGAACCACAAAATCGCAGAAAACCAATACTCCGACTTCGATGAGTTCCTCAAGGATCTCGACATGGTGGTGATTATGGTCAAGCACGACCACATCAAGCAGAACTGGGACAAGATTAAAGGCAAAGTCATCCTCGACTGCTTCAACATTTGCCCTCTGGGGGAGAATGCGTACCACATATAGCGTAGTACATCCAGTAAGACGGTTAGGTGGAAATATCTGTCAAAGTAGAGACCAACAAAATTAAAATTCACTTAAGTTAAACATATGAGCAAAAGAGTTTACATAAGCGCAGACTATTCCGAAGCGAATGGCGACCGTAACGTTGTAGATGAACTTCACAGATGGGGAAACGACAACCTTCATAAGGTAGATTATTGCGATACCGCTCAAGTGGTATCAGGCAGTGTGGCCAAAGATAGCGATTGTCGATCTTGCGACCTGAAGTCGGAGTTCAACAGACAAATAAACGCTTCATCTGCGGTTATTTTCATCATAGGTGACAAGACAGCGAGCCGTACTGCTGGTAGTGCATGTAAGCGACAAAGAGAAGGAGAATTTTGTTCTTGTACGCCATACAAGCAAAATGCCAATGGTTCAACAACATGCAAGATTTATGGTAGTTTAAGCACACCAGGGCCAAATGACGATGTCAGGAATATTAACTCCTATTCATACCTTCAGCATGAATTTGAACAGGCCAAGAAAAAAGACAAGTCCATCATAATCGTTTACAACTCACTAAACAGACAGACTGGCTGGTTGCCGGGGTACATGAAAGATTACGAGAATGTGGCACATCCTTTCTGGAAGTACAATGCGAGTGGTAATAAGGTCGGCGACTATACCTATTTCAAGAAAGCCCTTGGCTATGAGTAGAATATCAAGGTTTTTGACTGGGAAAGGAAGTGCCTGGGCTTATGGGGTGGTCACAGCCATATTCATGTTCGTTCCGGAGGAAATCTTCAAACATGGGTTTATTCCTTGTTCTTGGTCAGAACCGGCCATTGTTTTGATTAATCGAATCATTGTCTTCATAGTGGTATTGGTTGTCACGAACGTTGCCTATCAATGGGAAAGGAGCCATCGAAAATCTGTTTCCATTTCGGGAAGAAACTACTCGATAAAGATTGAATACGGTGATTTGTTCAATATCGCCGTGGGCAAGAAGGTGATTAATTTTGACGAGTGTTTCAGCACAAATGTCGGCGATAAACCTGAGGACATAAAACCCGGTTCCGTTTGTGGGCAGTACCTATCCAAGTACCCAATTAAAGATTTGAAAAGTTTGATACGTGATGTTGGAATCAACTCTATTGGGAAATCTGATTTTAAAGGAAAAGAGCGATTTGCTCTTGGAACAATCATTCCGCGAGAAGATTTCCTGCTGATGGCCTTCGCAAAGTTGGATAAGAACGGATTAGGACATTTTTCTTATGAAGAATATCTTAAGTGTCTGAGTACACTTTGGGGACAGATTGACAGATATCATGGAACGGATGATGTCTTCCTTCCTATCCTCGGCTCAAGGATAACAAGATTTGACAACAAGGAACTTACCCAACAAGAATTGCTGGATATTATGATATCCTCATACCGTTTAAGTTCCAAGAAATTAAGAAAACCGAACGCCTTGCATATCGTCTGTAAAGAAAGAGAAGATTTTTCTCTGAATGCTATAGACGGGGTAGATTAGAAATCATGAAAACAGTAACATTAATTCACAATTAAGCTGGGAAGCCAGAGGGTGCCGATGAAGAACATCAAGCCGTTTTATGACGGCACACCGTTGATGCATTTTATCCAGAAGGTGTGCCTTGAGTCGAAACTGATTGACGAAGTGTACGTCTATTGTTCGGACGAGGCGGTAATACCTTATGTCCTGCCGGGGGTGAAGTTCCTGAAGAGACCAAAGGAACTGGATGGAGATGACAAGAATGCGAATGACTTCATTTGCGCCTTCATGGACGAAGTTGATGCGGACATCTATGTCAACGCCCACACCACCTCCCCATTTGCCAAAGTGGACACCATCGACGACTGCATCGAAAAGGTTGCTTCCGGGGAATATGACAGTGCCTTTTGCGCCGAGAACATCAAGTCGTTCTTGTGGAAGGACGGAAAGCCCATCAACTTCAACCCTGACCATTTCCCCCGCACACAGGATTTGCCCGATGTGTTCTCCGAGACTTCCATAGCATACGTGTTCTCAAAAAAGACGTTCCAGACATATAACCGTCGTGTGGGAATAAACCCCTATATCCGTGAAGTAGGTAAGATTGAGGCTATGGACATCGACTATCCCGAAGACTTCGAGATTTGCGATGCGATATACCGAATCATGAAAGAGTCAAACAACCAATAGTTTTATGAAAGCTAAAGTTCACATAGTGGATTGCACCATCCGGGATGGCGGCTACCTCTTTGACAAGAATTCCGACACCGTGTTTGTCAAGGGCGTTTTACAGGGCCTGGTAGATGCCGGGATTGATTATACAGAGACAGGATTCCTCCAGAGCAAAGTTAACGGAGAAACCATTGTTTATCACGACTCAAAGGGCGTGATAAAATACTTGCCGAAAGACCCAAAGAACACGACTTATTTGGGATTTTGCGACAATAGCAGGTATACGGCTGAAGAATTGGACGAGTGTGACGGCAAATCATTCAAGTGGCTCCGCATCTCTTTTGCGAAGCACGAGATTGACGACTCTTTGATGTTCTGCAAAGCGGCCAAGGACAAAGGGTATCAGGTGCAGTTCAACCCGATGGACAGTATTAGTTACACCACGGAGGAACGCGCAGCCCTTATTGAAAAAGTGAACAAGGTCAAACCTGCGGTGTTCTCCATTGTGGACACTTTCGGAGCCATGTACATGACCGACCTCGTGGCTATTTTCAGGCAGTGCGACAAGTTGCTGGATAAAGATGTCATGATAGGGCTTCATTCGCACGATAACCTTGGTCTTTCATGCGCCCTGGCCGAGCGGATGGTGGAACTTTCGGAAGAGACGGGAAGAGAGATTTGCATTGACGGCTCCTTGTTCGGTATGGGGCGTGGTGCCGGCAACGCAAAGACGGAATTGCTTGCGGATTACCTCAACAAGCATTGTGGCACGAACTACAATGTGCAGGTCCTGCTTGAGACGATTGATAGGTACATCGTTCCCGTTCTTGGCCATATCCATTGGGGTTACGACCTGCCGATGTTCATTTGCGGAACCAAGCACTCCCATGTGGACAATGTCAACCACTTGAGGAAAACTACGGACAGCACTATCACTGATATTTTCAATGTGATAGACACCCTGACCCCTCAACAGCGTACAAGGTACGGCACAGGTTATTCAAAGACGGATTTCTCACAGTTGGACGCAAAGTATGAAGCATATAAATCAAAACAACAATAGATATGAATTGTTCCGAGTATTTAGTTGACTTCCTCATTAAAAGGGGCGTCACGGACGTGTTCGGTTATGCCGGAGGGTACATCGTGCCGTTCATGGACGCTCTTTATAAAAGGAAAGACGAAATCAAGACGCACGTCTGCTATAATGAACAGGGGTGCGCTTTCGCCGCTAACGGCTATGCAAGGGTCAGCGGGAAACTGGGCGTGTATTTCACGACCTCCGCACCGGGTGCCGTGAACGGCTTCGGCGGGCTTGCGGATGCGTGGTTTGACAGCCTCCCCCTCATGGGCATCAGCGGCAACACCCCGACACGCGAGCAGCGGGGTTTCTCCGGTGTGCGTCAAGTCGGTTTCCAAGAAATGGAAGTCGTTTCTATGACAAAGCACATCACCAAGTATTCAGTCAGCCCGAATGATCCAGAGTCATTCCCTGACATCGTGCAAAGAGCATATAATTTAGCAACTACAGGACGAAAAGGAGGTGTTCACATTGATTTACCATTCAACATCGAAACGGCCGATATTGCTGGTCGGTAGCGGCGCCCGCTCAGCAGGGGCTTCAGCTTTGATATATGAGTTCATAGAGAAGACTCATATCCCTGTACTTACCACGATGAACGCAGTGGACTTGGTGCAGGACAAGTATAGGATAGGCTTCATCGGCACATACGGGAACCGTATCGCCAACATGATCCTCAACGAATGTGATTTATTGATATCCTTGGGTGCGCGTCTCGGTTTGCGGCAGATTGGTCACAAAAATGAATTGTTCGCCCCAAAGGCGGAACTTATCCGCATTGATGTGGATCAATATGAGCTGGCGAGACAAATCAAGGAAAACGAGGAAGACTACCACATGGATGCCAAGTATTTCCTTGAGCAACTGATGAAAGAAGACATCCCGGACTATAAGGCATGGTGGGACACCTGCTTTGCCGCAAAGGAAATCGTTGATAGGATAGACGTTGTCGAGGGCAATCAGTGCATAGAGAAGATAGGAAGCCTTCTTCCCGAGAATCCGATAGTTGCGGTGGATGTCGGTCAGAACGAATGTTGGACCGCCCAGTCGCTTGTCCTGAAGGGCACCGAAGGCCGCATACTTATCGGCGGCGGTTACGGAGCCATGGGATGCGGCTTGCCCTTTGCCATCGGCGCGTCCATATCTCGCGGGAACGCCGTCACTTTCTGCATAACGGGAGACGGTGGCTTGCAGATGAATATCCAGGAACTGCAGACCGTCGCGAGTGAGCATCTTCCCATAAAGATATTTGTCCTCAACAACCGGGCATTGGCAAAAATCAGCGAGGTGCAGAGAGGTTCCTACAAAGGGCGTTACATGATTACGACCAAGGATAGCGGTTACACCGTGCCGGATTTTGAAAAGGTCTCGAAAGCATACGGGATAAGGGCGGCGACTCTCCAATCCTATAATGAACTCGACGGTTACAAAAACTGGTTGGAGGACGAAGACCCGTGTCTTTTGAATATCATGCTTTCCGAAGATACGGAACTCATTCCCAAGATTAAATGGGAGACATGCACCATCAAACCTGATTTGGATGAAACACTGCTGGAGCAGGTAAAAGCCTTGTTCAAGGGATGATCAAGTTTCTTGTGACGGATGTCGACGGCACGCTTACCGACGGCAAAATCTATATCGGCTCTGATGGGGAGGCCATGAAGGCCTTCTCCATCAAGGACGGTATGGCTCCGAACTATATTCTGCGGCCAAATGGAATAGAACCGATAGTCATCACGGCCAGAAACAGCCAAATAGTTCTTAATCGCTGCAAGGAACTGGGCATCACCCAAGTCTTGCAGGGAAGGCTTGACAAGGTGGTGGCACTTAAGGAAATTGTCGGAGAGGATAATCTCGGCTCTTGTTCCTATTTCGGCGATGATTTGTTGGACTTGGACTGCATGAAGCCGATTAAAGAAGCCGGAGGCGTGGCTGGATGCCCTGCCGACGCGGTGTCGGAGGTCAGAGCTTTCGTTGATTATGTCTGCGACTTGAAAGCCGGAGAGGGTGCTTTAAGGGAGTTCTCCGAATGGCTCGTGAGACCGCATGAAGACGAAGCGGAGATTGCAGGACGTGTGAAGTCCGCCTTGGCTTATCTGCAAGGTCTGCATGTGACGGAAGCTGATGCCGGAGAAAGGTATGAAGTGGACGAGAACTTCTATTATACCGTGCAATCTTACGAAACAAGACCCGCTGAGGAATGCTGGTTGGAGTCTCATCGCAAGTGCATTGACATCCAACTGATTGTGGAAGGCGAAGAGGCGATGGACATCGCAGACATTTCCAGGCTGTCCGTAAAAGAGCCGTATAATGTCGCGAGCGATGTGATGTTTTGGAACATCCCCGTTCGCATGGCCCGCACTGTGTTAAGTGCGAAAGACTGCATAGTTCTATACCCCGAAAACGCTCATCGCGGAGCCATCACATTGAACAGTCCATGCAAAGTGTTGAAGGTTGTTGGCAAAGTTAGAATCAATTAGGCCGGATCTGTAAAAATAGGCAATGAGTCATGATAAAAGATGTTATTAAACAATTGCTGGTTGCTTACTATTTCTTGCAACTGTTGCGCGAGGGATTATGGAACCCCTTGAAAAAGATACTCCCTACAAAGAAAAGGATGATAATCCTTGCAATAGGCCCGTCGTTGAAAGACTTTAAGCACTCCTATTACGAAGACAGAGGACAATACTGCGATTGTGACTGCTTTGCCATGAATGACTTTGTAAAAGATGACATCTTTTCTGACATCAAACCTGAACATTATGTGCTCTCCGATCCGATGTTCTTCGTAAAGAACAAACAAAACGAAAGAGGGCTGACAACCTTGAAAAAACTCAAGGAACAGGTTCAATGGCACACATATCTATACGTTCCTTATGCCTATCGCAAGTCGGAATACTTGTCTATAGTTAAAGAAAACAAGAACATAGAGCTTGTATATTTCCACAGCGCCAAATTCCCGTCTTACACCGGACTTGACAAGGAAAGATTTTTCTTCTACAGGCGAGGTTGGGGGAATGGAGAGTTAGGAACAGTGCTTCTGAATGCAATTTATATAAGCATAACGTTGAAATACAATTGGATAGAATTATATGGTGCTGACCACACTTTCTTCGATGGCCTTTGCGTGAATGACGACAACATCCCTTGTCATCAATATGCCCACTCCTTTGACAAAGAACCTGTTTTGAGACCAATCGCATTCACGTACAGTGACCGGACGGAATTTCAGGACATGGATTATTACATTACTGAAAAAGCAGGCATATTCCGTGGACATAAGATAATGGCGGCCTATGCGAGGCAACAAGGAGTGGAAGTGTTGAACTGTACGAAAGGCAGCCTGATAGACGCATATCCCCGAAAGAGAAATGTCTGACAACTACTCGTCCCGTCGCATAACCCGCAATACCCTGATGTTGTATGTCAGGATGGGGGTGATGATAATCATCACCTTCTACACTACCCGTGTGCTTCTGCAGCAGCTGGGTGTTGAGGACTATGGCATCTACGACGTGATGATGGGCGTGGTGACGCTATTCGCCTTTGCCAGCAATTCGCTAACCACAGCCACCCAACGATTTGTCAGCAATGCCTTGGGACGTGAGGATGACGCAGGAGTGACACAAGTTTTCTCGGCCAGCCTCTACATGTACATGCTGATGGTGCTCATCAGTATCTTTCTTTTCGAGACAGTCGGACTTTGGTATGTTGGTCACTATGTGAATGTTCCCGAAGGACGAATTGGAGCCGCAAAGATTGTCTATCAACTGGTGATTGTCCAATTCGTCTTCCTTACTTTTCGGATTCCGTACAATTCGGCGGTGATAGCCTATGAGAAGATGGATTTCTATGCCTATGTCAGTATAATTGAGGCGGTGCTGGCCCTGGGGCTCATCTGGCTGCTCTCCGTGTTCGACACCGACAAATTGATTCTCTATGTCATCCTGCTGTCACTGACTCGCATAATCATATTCTGTGCGTATTTCCTTTATTGCAAAAAGGTAATACCGGCTTGCCGGTTGACGAGATACAAGACCGTGCCAAAGGAGACTTTCAAAGAAATATGGTCCTTTTCAGGATGGAATATTTTCGGCTCATTTGCCAATACCGCCAACCATCATGGCACCAACTTGATAGTGAATTACTTCTGCGGCGTGGTTGTCAATGCTTCCGTCGGTGTGTCCAATCAATTGACAATGGGGCTCTACAATCTTGTGTGCAATCTCCAGACCGCCTTCAACCCTCAAATCATCAAATTGTATGCGGCCAAGCAATTTGACCTGTTCAAAAACCTTCTGTACCGGAACTCGAAATTCTGCTTCTACCTATTTTTGTTGATACTGGTTCCTCTGTATATATGTATTCCGGACGTCCTGCAATTGTGGCTGGGTCGTATTCCTATCCACTCGGTGGAGATTTGCCGTTGCATGCTTCTGTTCTTGGCTGTGGAAGCCATGTCGTATCCTCTTTCCGTAGCTATCCAGGCGGACGGCAACATCAGTAGGTACCAGCAAGTGTCCGGAGCATTGTTCTTGATTCTGATTCCCGTCGTTTACGTCTTGCTGAAGATGGGGCTTGGTCCGGTCAGTGTCTTTGTCGCCCGCATCGTTCAGAACCTCATAATTACTGTCTATAGATTGTTCTATTTGAGACGAATTATGCGCTTTGATGTTCTGGGGTACATCCGTCAGGTGTTGTTGAAATGTGTCCTTGTATTGACCTTATCCGCACCTATTCCTTGGATTTTATATGCGTGTTTGGGCGGTGGATTTTGGAACGCTGTTGTCATTGCCATTGTGTCCCTGTCAATCTCTTCCATTGTAGTTTTCTTTTTGGGACTGACATCGGGAGAGCGGGATAAGATGAAGGACTATGTCCTGTCGAAGATGCGCCGAGAGCAAAAACATCGTTAAGGACTACGATAATCTTTTAGAGGAGGTAGTATTCATGCAGCAAGCATCACCGAAGTTCAGGGGAGTGAACACATTACTTTTGTCGTGCATAATGGGAATTCTTTCCGTCATGGCCATGTTGAAATTTTCCAATATGGTCGTATTGACTGTTTTGGCGGCCTTTGTTGCTATTCTCTTTTTCGTGAATATTCCTTTTTCGATCAAGAAGTTCAGTGATCTGACTTACATTCTCCTCTTGTGCTTCTTGGTTCATTTCTTCACAACAGGTGATAGGGCAACAACGTTGGTGGTTTTAATCTTGACCGTTCTTTTGTATGAGACGGTAAAAAACGCCAGTTTTTCTGTAAAACCGCTTATCATTCTTTCCGGAATCTTCTTAATCATCAACTATTTCTGGTCATTCAACGATATGTTGTCCAGCATTCAGGGAGAACATTCCAGCCGGGCTGACTTCTATAAGGGCTTCTTCTTGAACGCAAACACCAATGCCGCTTTCTATGTGTTCACTTTCTTCTTGTTCATATTGTTTTGTAAGAACAAGAAAGTGAACTGGGTCGTGACTTTCTTTGTGCTGATTTCAATTTGGGCCACAGGTTCGCGAGGAGCGATGCTCTGTTTAGTCCTTTTTGTTCTTTTTTACATCATAATTAAGAAAGGCCGCGAAATACTGCCGTTTTGGCTGTTCATCGGGATTCTGGTCGCTGCTTTCCTTTATCTATTCATTTTCGAGGTTAACTCCAATCTCGATTTAACGTTTATGGGGAAGGAGGCAAATAGCGCCGGACGTTCCGAGCAGATAGTTTCGACCATTCTCCATTTCCCAATCAATTTGTTCGGCAACGGCAAAGACGCAGTGGAAGATTATTCCATGAGACTCTTCGATTTTCCTGTCCATAACTTTTATGTGTCCTCGTTGTATTCCCTTGGAATCATCATCTTCGTCTGCTACTTCATCTTCGTCCTTGGCATCTACAAGGAACTGCAATCAAAAGAGGCTAAAGCCGCTTGGATAGCTCTCAATGCCTATTTCTTTTTCGAGCCGGGGATTTGTTACTACCTGGTTTTCCTGAATAGCTACCCCACAATCCTCATACTGTTGAAATTAAGCGAGGAGAAGCATTCAAATAAGACTATAGACTGACAATCATGAAAATAGTACATCTCATATTTGCTTTCGAGAAAGCTGGTGGTGCGGAGGATATGTTAATGGATATCCTGAAATACCAACAGCGACTTGGGCATGATTTGACACTTGTTGTCATAAACGACTGTTATGATGAGGACTATCT
>CAVHWO010000004.1:0-5084 GCA_963639865.1 bacterium
TCTCGAAAACAAGTCGGCTGAAAGGCCCCACAGGTTCGAATCCTGTATCCTCCGCTTTCACTGATTAATAACAAGTTATGACTGCGAAGAAATTGTCCTGTGCGGCGGCGCTGATGATCGCCGCGGCGATGGTTGGTTGTTCATCGAGTGATTCAACGGTAAATATCGCTCTCAACAAGACCGTTTACGCTTCCTCTTCCTATGACTACAACCTAACGGCCCAGCTTGTCACGGACGGGGTGGTGGAGACTGCCGGCCCGGCTTGGCTCAGAGTCAGCACCGCCGAGGGAGAACTGCCGAGGCGCGAGAAGGAATGGACGGTGGACGCAGGGCCATATTCAAGCAACAGACTGGAGGGGGCGACAAATTTCCTTGAATATGAATGGAGCCGCCAGAAGTTTTCCGCCCGCTGCGTGCGTGTGCGGGGGTATGTGGTCTATCAGGAGCCTGTAAATGGATGGTCAATCACTTGTCAGACAGGAGATTCCGGAGTGAAAATGAAGCAGGTGGGCTTTGCGGGAAATTCCGGCTTGCCGGGAACTGAACGTTATCCTGAGGTCATCACTGACCCTAACAAACAGACGGAAACCATTACCCGTCCGGTTCGTAGGCTTGATCTTGAGATACCGCTTGAAGATGCCGCTGACTTCAATCATTTCAAGATTGAGTTCAACATGGACGGAGCCCTTTTCTGGGTCATCTATGCGGTGGATTTCTCCGCCGAGCCGGTGTTCGGGAAAAGTTCTGACACCGGCCCCTATGACTCCAAGGAGTCCCGCGGATTCAATGTGCTGCCATCCCAGACCTTTTCAAGCACCTGGATGAGCGCGGATGACAGCCCGCAGTGGATCTACGTCGATCTTGGAGCGAAAAGAGAATTCAGCGAGGTGCGTCTTCATTGGATCAACAAGGCTGAAAGCGGCCTCGTCGAGACTTCGGAGGACGCAAGGAACTGGAAAAAGGTCGCTGATCTTCCGCGGACGGATTCTCTGGCATATTCATTCAAGGCGGTCGGCAACGCCCGTTATGTCAGGCTTTCGGTGGAGGGTGCGGACGGAAGCGGGCATTTCGCTTTGAGCGAGTTGGAAGTGCTTGGCCCCGAGGTTGTTGAAGAAAAGAAATCAGAATGGAGACTTCAGCGGGCTTCCGCCGTCATAGGAGGAGGCGAGGAGATTTCAACCAATGAATACGACGCCTCGTCCTGGTTGCCGGCGGTCGTGCCAGGTACGGTTCTCTACAGCTACATCGCCGCCGGAGCGGTTCCGGATCCAGGCATCGCCGACAACAACCTTCAGATTTCCGAGTCGTTCTTCAATTCTGATTTCTGGTACAGATGGGCTCCTTCCGCCGGATCACTTCAACAGATTCAGAGTCAGGAAGACGGGTCATTGATCCTATCTTTCGACGGAATCAACTGGAAGGCGGAAGTCTATGTCAACGGGCAATATGTCGGGAACATCTCCGGAGCGTTCAAACGGGCACGTTTCGACATCACTGACCTGATTAAGGGCGAGAATGATGTCGTAGCGGTCCACATCATAAAACCGGCCCACTTCGGTGCGGTAAAGGAGAAGAATGCCGAGAGTCCTGACTTCAACGGAGGCCAGCTTGGAGCGGACAATCCGACATTCCATGCAACCGTCGGTTGGGACTGGATGCCGACGGTCAGGGGGCGCGACATGGGAATCTGGAACGATGTCAGGATAGAGAAGGTGAAGGCTGTGACTTTAAGCGACCCATTGGTCCGGAGCAAAATAGAGAATGGTCTGGCTTCCATGACAGTGGAGGTCAAGGTGGCGGATGTGGCTTCCAGGCCGCTCGGGCACTTCGACAAGCTCAGTGACCCGGCGAAAACTATCAGCGGAACTCTGCGGGGAACCATCGGTGACATCAGGTTCTCGAAGAAAGTGGAACTGAGGGCGGGGGAGATCGGAACGGTCATATTCACTCCGGAGGAATATCCGCAACTGCGGAATCGGAAGATCGCTCTTTGGTGGCCGAACGGCTACGGCGAGGCGACACTTCACAAAGCGGCGTTCTCATTCATCCCGGACGGAGCGGCGGAAGCTTCGGCTTCAATCGAATGGCAGGCGGGCATCCGGGAGTTCACCTACAGCGATGTGATGAGTGACCTCAAGATGTTCATCAACGGTCACCGCTTCTTCCCGAAGGGTGGGAACTGGGGATTCAGTGAATATAACCTCCGCTACGGCGCCCAGGAATATGACACCGCCGTCCGCATGCACAGGGAGATGAATCTGAACATGATCCGCAACTGGGTCGGACAGACCGGCGACGAGGAGTTCTACGATGCCTGCGACAAGTACGGAATTGTTGTCTGGCAGGATTTCTGGCTCGCCAATCCGGCGGACGGCCCGGATCCGGATGATAATGGGATGTTCCTCGACAATGCCCGGGATTATGTCAGCCTCATCCGCAGGCATCCGTGCATCGGATTGTACTGCGGACGCAACGAGGGCTATCCTCCGGCAGCGCTGAACACCGGCCTGTCTGAGACCGTGAAGGCATTGCATTCCGACATCGTGTACATCCCGAGCTCGGCCGATGACGGCGTGAGCGGCCACGGGCCGTACCGTGCCGTCGAGCCTTCGTTCTATTTCGAGAATCCGACTTCCAAGTTTCACAGCGAGAGGGGGATGCCTGCCATCATGGAATATGAAAGCCTGTCCCGGATGCTGACTTCCGACCATCTGTGGCCTACGGACGATGTTTGGGGGCAGCACGATTTCACCAGGACGGGAGCCCAGGGCGACACCGCCTTTGTCGGAATGGTCGGAAGACGTTTCGGCGGGCAGGCTCTGGAGTCCGCCGGGACTTTCGCGAAATACGCCCAGTGGATCAACTATGACGGTTACCGCGCGATGTACGAGGCGAACAACGTGGACCGCAAGGGGCTCTTGATCTGGATGTCGCACAGCGCCTGGCCGAGTCTTGCCTGGCAGACCTACGACTATTGGTTCCGTCCGACAGCCGCATGCGCCGCCGTGAGGAAAGCCTGTGAACCGGTTCACATCCAACTGAACCCTGCATCATGTAAGGTAGAGGTAGTGAACTCCGGTCTTTGCGCCCTGAAGAATCTGACCGCAAGTGTTTCCGCAGTCAATCCGGAGGGAGAGTCCGTGTACTCGAAAACCGCTGCCGTCAGTCCTGCGGAGGACACGACAACAGCGGTGCTTGACATTTCCGACGTTCCGGACGGTCTTTGCATCATGACTCTTACACTGACTTCGGCCGAGGGAGAGATCCTTTCGGAGAACCGTTATTTCCGGAATTTCCGCTCCGGCAAAGACACAGGAGACTATCAGGCGTTGGTCGGTACCAAGTGGCTGGATGAGTCCATACTTGAATTCGACTTCGGGCGGTAAGAAAAAATGAAACCGGCAAATTTTGCACGTTACCAAAATTTGCCGGTTTCATTTTTTTTAAATTACAAGGTTGTGAGGCGGAAGTTGCGCCAGAGAACCTTGATGTTGTTGCCGTCGTGGATCTGGAGCATGATGCGGCCGGACTTCGATCCGATGAGTTCATCGTCGATGTCAACCATAGGCTCGCCGTTCAGCCATGTCTTCACGTTGTCGCCCTCGACACGCAGACGGAGAGTGTTCCATTCACCTTCCTTCAGGATGTCCTCCTTCTCGTCCGGAATCTGAACCAGCCAGCCGCGGCCGTAAGACTCGTAGATGCCTGCGGTGTCATTCCCCTTAGGAGCGACCTCGCACTGCCAACCGTTCACGATGTTGTTCTGATAGCCTCCCTCCACGAATGAGTGGAAGAAAAGGCCGGAATTGCCGTTCGAACACTGCTTGAACTCGACTGTCAGGTCAAAGTCCTTGTAATACTCACGGGTTCCGAGGTAGCCGTAGCGGAGATCCTCTCCGTTCTCGGTGACGAGATTGCCTTCCCCGTCAACGCCTGTACGCATGCTTCCGAACAGCTCCCAGCCATGCAGATCCTTGCCGTTGAAAAGTTCGACCTCCTGTCCGGCCTTGTGAGGCAGTTCCTTGATCTTGATGTTCCTGAACGAGGCCGGGTCGCCGTGGTCCTGAAGACAGATCACACCCTCATGGGCGAGACCGTATTCGGTGGCGTCGCCCCATTTGCCGCCGGCTTTCCTCTCGAACCAGTCGTCTGTCCATGCCTCGAACTCGAGAATCTTCTCGCCGTTCAGCCAATGCTCCACGTGGCCGTTGTTGAAGACGATTCTGGAGTTGTTCCACTGCCCCTGAGGGTTGACCTTCATCTTGCTGTAGTCCGGGAGATGCATGGCATAGTCCACGCCAAGCTTCTGCCATTCCTCAAGTTTCGCCGGAGCGTTCACTTCCTCCCAACCCTCGTTGTCAATGAGCTGATACTCCGGCCCGGTGACGTAAGGGACATTGAACTTCGGATTCTCGACAACGTGGTAGAGCATTCCGCTGTTGCCTCCGTGGGTGAGCTTCCAGTCCCAGGACAGCTCAAAGTTCTCGTATTTCCTGTCGGTGACGATGTAGCCGGACTCGTCGGCTCCGTTGCCGGAAGCCCGGATGCAGCCGTCCACGACCGTCCAGCCGTTGGTCAGCGAATCCCCGTTGTAGTCACGCCAGCCGTCAAGGTTCTCACCGTTGAACAGCAGTACCCATCCGTCAGCCTTCTCCGCTGATGTCAATGTGTTCGGCTTTGTGCCGCATGATGTCATCGAGGCGGCCAAGCCAGTGGCGATAAGCGCTAAAAAAAACTTTTTCATCGGAATATTAATTAGTTGTGTCATTCTCATTCAATATGTCTGCAAAAATATGCAAATGCATTGAGTAAAACAAATCAAGGAAGCCTGAAGGCCACTGTTAGGTTGAAATGAGTTATGGTGGTCCTCTGGGTGTAACCCTCGGAGCGTAGCGACGCAAGGGGTTTGGGGAGCACGCTCCCCAATGCCCCATCGGGGCTGTAACAAAGTGACTGGGGGGGGTGAATGTGCTCCACAAACAAGAACGGGTGAAATTTTCACCCGTTCTTGTTTGTGGAGCATAGGAGAATCGAACTCCTGACCTCAAGATTGCGAACCTTGCGCTCTACCAGCTGAGCTAATA
>CAVHWO010000005.1:0-31767 GCA_963639865.1 bacterium
AGCGAGAACGGCAAGCGCATAGGGCGTCCGCCAAAGCGCAAGAACGAGAAGTTTGCAGGTATGTCAAATTCTCCGGGTGGAATGGGTTTATGACGAAAAGTGATAGATTCCGCAGAAAAGGCGACTCTATATTCATAAAACAATTTATGAATATGATGAGACAAGGGAATCATCCGGACGCTGATCAAGGCATCGTGCAGGACACATCGTATGACAAGTTCGGCTTTTGGGATTGACCGGTAACGCTGTGTGCATATTAAAAAAAACAAATTAAAAATGAAAAAAGCTTTTGTACTGTTCTGGCATGGTTTGACAGGAATATTCAGAGGGATCGTCAATTGGATTGGCGCGCTCCTGGGGATGAATGATGATTCAAGGTATGGCAAGGTTCTTCGACGCATCGTGGCAACCAGTTTCGCCGTGACAATGGTGGTGATCGCCTCCATCGCTTTGTACATCGCGGTGCAGGCCTGCGTGGAAATTATTCCCAGAAAATTCATGGTCAGCGAGGACCGCTATCAAACGCTGCACCTCTCCGATGGCGTATGTTATTATTCAAGCTTCGACAGGAATGGCTTTGTCAAGAATGCCAAAGGCAAAAAGACCATCTCTGACATTGACTGGATAGCGATGCCGTGCGGCAAGGACTCATTGGTGTGCTACAAAACGGGAAAACTCCGTGGGTATTTCAACATGAAGACCGGCGCACCGGTTGTCAAACCAAGATATTCCCACGCATGGGTTTACTCCGATGGGCTCGCCTGCGTGGATGACGGCGGATGGGTGAAATTCATCGACAGCGCCGGCAATGTCGTGATCGACACAAAAGTGCCGAATGACCGGTACTTTGGCAGACGCGTGTTCCACAACGGCCTCTGTGTTGTTCCAAAACCGGACCTCAATGCGGTCGGACTTATGGACCGGCAAGGCAAGTGGGTTTTGGAGGCTGAATATGACAACATAGAGCTCGCCGACTCCTTATGGATTGTCACCAAAGGAGATGAGCAAAGTGTGATGAATTCAAATCTGGACACAATTCTACCTTTCACAAAAGCCAGATTTTTTATTGACTTAGGCATGCTTACAGCCATCATGCCTGACCACACCATCCGAAAGTACACGCCACGTGGCGAACTCATCAACGATTTCTACATTCATGGCGTTGAACAATTGAATTACGACACAATGGAGCTCTGTGAACCGGTAAAGGAATATGATGAAAATGGCAATTTCTATGGGGTTGCCGCACCTGACACCAAGAAAGCGATAGCCCACTGTCTGCAATACGAGGCACAATACGGTTGGTACGGCCTGATGTCCTCGACCGGCAAGATAATCACCCCACCGATTTACAAAGACATTGAAGCCCTCGGCCCGGATCTGTACCTTTGCAAAGATGACTCTCACGACGGAATAATCCTCAATAGCAATGGCAGACAGGTAAAATGACAACAGCAGCGGACTGATCGGCGCGCATGAGAAGGAATTATATTCAGGGAAAGACATCCGGACGACGATTGACCTTGGATGGCAGGGGCTGGCGGATTCGCTGCTGTGGTTTGGCGTCAAGGACATCAAAGGGTTCGAGCAGGCGTGTCTTGTGGTGATGGATGTCAGAGACGGCGGGCTGCCTGCCATTGTGAATCTAAGTCACAAATCAGACATAGGTTACGGGCTTGGGAACTGGGCGATGGAGCTGGGATATGAGCCCGGGCCGGTGATGGAGCCACTCATCTGGATGGTGGCGCTGAAGGACGGGATGTTCAGGTCAAAGGAGACAATGGCCGAGGCGTTCACTTCCGGAAAGATGACCCAGACATACAAAGTTACGCCAGAGCATTTTGTCAACTCACTCATCGAGTGCCTTCCGCCGGAGGAATATATCTGGAAAGATATACACGGAGCGTCGAATGTCAAAATTCATAGTCCCAAGTCCAAAGATTGGTCGGAAGCAGATGTCAAGGAACTTGCCAAAGGATGGGTGATGAAGGTGACCGCCACTCACATTGCGGCGTTCTACAGCACTCTTGCGACTGGAGTGAGGACACTCCCCTACCTCGTGAAAAAGAGTCATGACGAAGAGCCGAGGATCTTGGGAGATGAGAGGAACCTTATCACAGGGCTGCTTGACGATTACGGCACGGCTGGCCTTGTCGGAAAGAACTCAATGTCAAGATGGAACGGCTATGCAGCGGAGACGTTCGCAGGGATATTCCCGAAAGAGAAACCGCGGTTCGCCATAGTCTGCGCGGTTTTCACGACACGGCTGCCGGAGGACTACCAAATGACGGGAGTCACAGAAAAGTGGCGATGGAATTCTCAGAGTGTGTGAATATTAACTGATAAAACAATGAATAGGATACTAACGGCCACGGCGACTCTGTTAGGCGCGGGATGGTTGATAATGGGATGCGGAAACAGAAAGGCTGAGGAAAACAAGAGCAAGGAATGGGAATCGACCATAGACACATGCTGGCAACTAGAAGCCGACTTGCTGCTGCGGAATGCCATCTTGGGCAACAAGCGGATCAAAGGGGCCTGCATTGCGGGAATGATACGGGAAGAATTCCCGGGGTGGCGCAACACCCCCGATTAATCTCACGCATGAAAGGCGTTTCCTGCACACGGATGAGGATCCACCAGTTCCCACACATTGTGCGTCCAAAATATCCGACAGCACTTAATCTGCGAATAGTCAATATATTAGCGCCACCATCCAGTAGCGAATTTCGTACCAGATGGCAGCATCTTCTTAATAGTAATCAATAAATTAAGTGCCACGGCTGGATTACGATGCCGACACTGGGAAGAGTACTAGACTAAATAATTGCTGAAACGGTTGGATAATAGCTGTGAAATACCTAACTTGCCCCACCAGCAACAAGTCTTAAACTATGATTGGAACGAGGCGAAAGAGCCATCAGTGGAACACGGTGGCACATGTATTTCAAAGGGCCAGGTCAGGGTTCGTTGTGTTCTATAATGTAAAGGATTCTCTGTTTTTCCTCACACAGCTCAACGTGACCGCAAAACGTCACGGAGCCAAAGTACTGGGATTGTGCTTGATGTACAATCATATCCACATACTTATTGAGACGGATGACTCCGGATTGGTCAGGAAGTTTGTCAGAAACATGATGTCCGTTTTTTCCAGAAGCTACAATCTACGGCATACACTATCCGGAGAACTGTTTGATCGTTACGGAGTTTCATTCAAGAAAGGCGACAAGGCGATACGCACATCATTGGGGTACGTGAACAACAACCCCGTGGAAGATCACATTTGCCCCAAGGCGGAGGATTGGCGATGGAACTGCCTTTCATACTCGGTTTCCAGGCATCCATATTCAGAGAAGATCACATTGGCAACCGTGTCACGGCGGCTGAGGAAGGCTGTGGCGGCTGTAAAATACTTCAAGAAAGCCGGAAGTCCTTTGACTTACACCATCCTCGATACCCTTTTCGAAGGAATGTCAATTGATGATGCCAAGCGGTTGGTGGACTATATCATCAGTGAATATTCAATCATCGACTATGAGTGTGCCATCAGTTACTATGGCTGCTACGATAAAATGCTTGCCGCCTTTGCCAGCAACACAGGCAGTGAATATGACATCAATGAGCCGTTCGATCCGCATTCCGGTCAGGCGTACAAGAAGATGGTCTCCTATCTGGCTAATGACAGAAGGTTCAAGGGCATAGCTGATGTCCTGAGGTTGCCTCTGCCAAAGTTGACTGAATATCTTGCCGAAATCACCGTGCGATGCGGAGTGAAGCAGTGTCACGCAATGAAGTTTCTCCACATTGAAGATGCCAGCAATAGCAAAGCAAATGCCCCGTGGCAGCCAATAGATTAAATATCAACAAAATAACATACAGGTCCAGTAATAATATTGAGACCAGATAGTAACCTTTTCAAATTGATTTACAAGTTCTTAACTGCCACGAGTATCTCTTTATCGCACCGTCCGGTCACATTGTCCTTTTTATGCTTTAGATATCGGCATAAATTTACTACTTTTGTTGTCCTTGATCTTGATGCTGAGAACTATGAGGGTGACCAAAAAGTCACAGGAATAGGAGCTATGGGATTCGGGGAAAGGATTCCCCGTTCACCTTTGGGGCTGTCACGGAGTGACTGGGGGAGTTGGAGGTTAAGATCGAGGGCTATTGGAAAGACACTTTTTGTTAGTACTACGGAATGATAGGCACGTGACGAAATTGAGCCCGATGGCGATGAGCCGTGTGCCTCCGGAATGAACACAGATATATTCAAAAACAGTAATATTCAATGAATATGAAAAAGATTGCTAAGGTTGCGGCGATGGCTGCCATGGTTGCGCTGACCGCTTCGTGCGCTCCGCAGAAAATCGCTGTTACGGCGCACAGAGGATTCTGGAACTGCGAGGAGGCCGGGTATGCCGAGAACTCCATCAAATCACTTGAGCTGGCGCAGCAGAACGGGCTGTGGGGCAGCGAATTCGATGTGCACATCACTTCCGACCTCGTGATGCTGGTTCATCACGATCCGGACATCGATGGAATGCGCATCTGGAATCACGACTATGCTGACTTCAAGGATTGCCGACTGAAGAACGGAGAGAAGATTCCTACACTTGATGAATATCTCACTCAGGGCGAGAAGAGCAAGAAGACCGTACTTGTGTTCGAGCTCAAGAAGCAGATCGACAAGGCACACGAGGACTATATGGTTGACCAGAGCGTCAAGGCTCTCAAGGAGCATGGCCTGTACAATCCTAAGCGAGTGATTTTCATCTCCTTCAGTATGAATATGTGCGAGAGGCTGGCCGCCCTCTGTCCCGGGTTCACCGTCCAGTATCTCGAGGGGGACAAGAGTCCTGAGGAACTTGCCAAACTCGGAATCAACGGAGTTGACTACCACTACAAGGTCTTCGCCAAGAACCCGACCTGGTTCAAGCAGGCCCGTGACAACAAGATGAGCATCAACTGCTGGACCGTCAACAAGGAGAAGGACATCCAGGATATGATCGATCTCGGTGTCGATTGCATCACGACCAACGAGCCGCTCCTCGTCCGTGAGAAACTCGGCAAGAGGGAGAAGGTGAAATAAGCCAAATAGCCTTTTATGAATATTCCGCCCGCTTCTTTGTTGATTGAAGCGGGCGGAATTATTTATATACCTGAATGACAAGTTCGCGTGCCGGTCACTTCGACAGGCTCAGCGACCGGTCAGTCTTGGTCACTGAGCCAGCCGAAGTGACCTGAAACAATTCATGGCTCATCAGAACGACCAACCGAGCATCGCACAAGGTTGAAATGTCTTCCCTTTGAATTCATTGTCATAAGGCGAAGAATATTGCAGACCAACACCAAGAACAGAAATTCCTAATCTGTTGCGGATCGCATAGGCGCATATCAGACGTCCCTGCCAATAATTGAAATCATAATTCCCCACTGTAGCCAGACCGGTCATACTCACCTCAAGCCCATCAGCACTTTTGAAGAAATGACGGTAAGCCATGCCAAGTCCCAGTTTTGCCTGAAAATCATAGTTCTTGGTGGAGGACTGATTATAAATACATTCTGAGACAGATATGGCAATAAACGGCGCATAATGCTCTTTGATTATAATCCCAATTTTCTGTTCTATATCTAAAGAGCCAATACATTCATTGAGTTTTGCTCCACAAAAATCAAAAGAATAATAAAGAGGCTCAATCATTTTGGACTTCTGAGCATTGATCTGAATAATATTCATCAGAAAACATATTCCGCAAACAATCAATTGTAATCTATTTTTGCACATCCTTAAAGGCCTCCTCCTGCCACATAAGCTTGCTACTGCCAGTTACAGATATCGCAGACTTTACTACAGATTGACCAAGAATCCTGATTGTGGTTGAGTCGTTATAATGTAGAATCGCTTCCACAAGAGGAAAGGCCTCATCGTACATTTTCCCGTCCTTATAAATTCTATAAGCAAAAGAATACACATAAAGTTTTGCTTTAAGATCATTCGCTGACATCTCAAACGCTTTTTCGAGATAATGAAAGGCTTTCTCATCATTTACTAAAAGATGGTATGCCATTGCCAGATCACCAAAACTTCTAGAATCAAATTCATAATTTAGTCTCTCAGCCTCACTCATCCTCAAGACAACATCTTCAGGCTTGGGATTGCTTCCGTTCAAAAGGCTTATGGCAGAACTGGTTAAGGCATATCCCACCAGAGATGAATCACCAGCCTCTCTGGATCTGTTCAACACATCGTCAAAATATTCCATGGCCTCATCCCGATTCCCATTCTTCAGGAAAGCTTCAGCTAATTGAATCTCAGCATAATCGGCATGATAATCAAAACAACCTTCCCGCAGATAATCATACGCTCGCTTAATATACTTGAGCTCTTCAACATAATTATAAGTCTTAAGATAAATCAACGCAAGCAGCCAACAGGATTGTCCACTATAGAAATAATCATTATCCTTTTCCGCATATTCCAATACCTTGAGAAGACGTACCGAAGCTTCCTCAAATTGTTCTGAGTCATAAAATTGATCCGCAAGATAATATCCATACTGTATCTTATCATTCGTTGAACCATAACGTTGAGAATATGGTTCATAAGCCACCATTTCTTTCAGCAAAGAGGCATCGTCAATATAATTCTTGTCCAAGCACTTAGCTTTAAGAAGTGTATATTCAGCCTTTGACCTTACGTTTTTCAGTAATAATGTGTCAATCGAATCAATCATCGCCAACGCACCGTCAGGATGCTCCGGAAGGATGGCTTCGATTTCAGAGAAATCTTTTGAGAGCCGGTGATTACAGGAATTCACGACCATCAGAAGGGGAATCAAAAATATGGATACATTTCTCATAGAGATCAATGGCTTGTAATATTAAATCATTTGATCACTTAAACTGGCCCAGTGACCAGAAAAGTCATTATGCAATGTGGTAAAATAATAATATTTTAAAGAAAATCAAACAATCACTTGATTTCCAGGAGTTCCGACCAGGAGGTGGAGTAGAGGCGGGAGCAGAATTCGCGGCGGATGCCATCGGAATAGTGGCCGGGACGCTGGGTGGCGAGTCTCAGGACATTTTTGCCGGAGGTGTTGACCAGATCAATGACCTTAGAGATACGGTCGTCACGGTCACGGGTCTCCTGATCGAAATCGAATAAGGTGGTCTGGATGGTGTCAGCCTCCACGATGTCGGAAACGGTCACACCTGCTCTTTTATATTCAAAACCATCACGAAAGACCATCCTCAAGGCACGCAGGGCGGCGGCGACCACCTCTTGAGTGCTGTTGGCGGGAACCTCAAGCCGTACAATGGCGTTCGGGAAATACTGCGGCAGGTCGTCACGGAAGCGGTTGGTCTGGATGAAAACGCCCACGGAATATGCCGCAGTACTTTCCGAACGAAGTTTCTCGGCGCATTTCCCGGCAAAATCGGAGACCCTCAAAGTCATCTCATCAAGGTCCGTGACCATCTTGTCAAACGACCTTGATGTGCAGATGCTCTTGCGCTTCTCGTTACGCTCATCTTCAATCATGCGCTTTCCCTGAAGCTCAAACCACGTCCTCACGCCGCCTATTCCCATCATCCCACGAACCCACTCGGAAGGCCTCTGTATAAAGTCCAAAGCTGTCTTGACCCCGACAGACTCCAACTTCGGAGCGCCTCGCCAACCTATTCCCCAGACATCCTTTATCAGAGTCAACGCCAAAGCCTTACGGATCTTTTCATCGGAATCGATGACACATACGCCCTTGTACCCTTTATATTTCTTGGCGAAATGATTGGCCACCTTGGCGAGAGTCTTTGTGTCCGCGATCCCGATGCTTACCGGAATTCCTGTCCAACGGCGGATCTTCGTCACCAAGGACGAGCATATTCCCGGAATACTTTCCGGTGCGACACCATCCATGTCCATGTAGGCCTCGTCAATGGAATACACCTCCAGCCTCGGCGCCGTCTCCGCAAGGATCGACATCACGCGCGCGGACAAGTCGCCGTAAAGGGTGTAGTTGGACGAGCGTACCACCAGCCTTCCCTGCTCCACGAGATAGCGGATCTTGAAGAACGGAGTCCCCATCTTGATGCCCATCGCCTTGCTCTCGTTGCTCCTGGCTACCACACAACCGTCGTTGTTGGACAGAACCACGACCGGACGGCCTTCCAACTCCGGCTGGAAGACCCTCTCGCACGAGACGAAAAAATTGTTGCAGTCAACTAGCGCGTACACACTTTCTTGATGACATAGGTTACCACTCCCCAGACAGTAAAGTCATTAGACTCAGTCACTTCAATGGGAGGATATTTCTCATTCGCCGGAAGCAGCCATATTCTTTGACGTCTGAGAATATCATAGGACACGCTGGGGTTGGAAGCCTTGACGCTCCGTTCCCCGGAAGGATTCTTGAAAGAGATATACTTCAAGGCGAACTCCCCGTCGATGAAGCAGACTGCCATGTCCCCCTCCTTAGGCTCGATCGACTTGTCCACCACCAGCACATCTCCCTCATTCACATCGGCGTCCACCATGGAATCACCCACCACACGAGCGAAAAAAGTCGTCGCGGGATGGCGCACCAACTCCTTGTTAAGGTCGATGAACGAATTGATGTAATCCTGCGCCGGCGACGGGAAACCGGCATGCACACTGCTTTCCATCATCGGAGCCAAAGCCCCTTTCTTATCATCTTCCGCTGTCATGTTTAATGAATATGTTTACTCGGCGTTCATGAATATAGTCGGGCTCATAGGTAAAAGTATGTGTAGGCCGGGGGAACCTGCGCCGGGAGGCCGCTTCGACAAGCTCAGCGGCCGGTCGTCAGACTACTCAGCCGGCTCAGAAAGCGGGGAGTCATCGGTGTCTATACCGGAACGGACATCTTCAGCAGCTTCCTCAGGCTCGGCTCCGGAGAGGGAGCGTGCCGCGGCGACGGCGCAGTTTATGCCGTCGATGGCGGAGGAGACGATGCCGCCGGAATAGCCGGCCCCCTCTCCGCATGGAAGCAGGCCGGGGAACGCGTCGGCCTCGCAGCTGTCAGGATTTCTCGGAATACGGACCGGGGATGATGTTCTGGACTCGACACCTATCAGGAGCGCGTCATTCGTGTAGTAACCTCTCATCGATTTCTGATTCACGGTCGGGAACGCCTCCTGAAGCCGCTCGGCGATGAACGGAGGAAGCAGCTCGTGAAGCGGAGCAGGAACGACACCCGGCTTGTAGGAAGTCTCCGGGAGATTCTCCGACTCCTCACCTTCGCAGAAATCCACCATCCTCTGCGCCGGAGCGGCGAAAGGACTGCCGGAACGGGTGTGGGCATATTCCCACATCTTTCGTTCCACGTCTTTCTGGAATTCAAGGCCCGCGAAAGCCCCCTTGCCGGCATATTCCTCCGGAATGTCCTCCGGATTGATCTGTACCACCACACCGGCGTTGGCGAACCTGCCGCTGCGGGCGGAGTTAGACATTCCGTTCATCACTATGGTCTCCGGCTCGGTCTCGGAAGGCACAAGGACACCGCCAGGACACATGCAGAACGAGAATACTCCCCTCTCGCCTACCTGCTCCGTGAATGAGTATTCCGCGGCGGGCATCCCCTGTTCCCACTGGCCGTGGTAACGGATGTCGTTGATGAGTGCCTGCGGATGCTCCACACGTACTCCCATAGCGAATCCCTTGGCCTCAAGGGTGCAGCCTTTCGCGGCAAGCATCTCGTAGATGTCACGGGCGGAATGGCCGGTCGCAAGAATCACTTTTCCGGCTGAATATTTCCGGACACTCGGCTTGCCTGTCTTTGTAGGAGTCTCCGAGTCAAGGGCTTTCACTTCGATCGTGCCGTCCTTCTTCCTGATTATGTCGGTGACTTTAGTGCCGAAATGATATTCGCCTCCATTTGCCTGGATGCACTGGCGGATGTTCTCGACAACCTTCGGAAGGCGGTCGGTTCCGATGTGCGGATGGGCGTCAACCAGAATCTGGGGACTCGCTCCGAAGTTCACGAACTGATGGAGGACCTCACGGATGTCGCCTCTCTTGGATGAGCGGGTGAAAAGTTTCCCGTCGGAGAACGTGCCGGCCCCGCCTTCGCCGTAGCAGAAGTTGGATTCCGGATCCAGAACCCCCTCACGGGTCAGTCTCGCCATGTCGAGCTTGCGGTCGCGGACATTCTTGCCCCTTTCCAGAATAATCGGCTTGAAGCCGAGGGTCAGAAGTTTGAGGGCGGCGAACATTCCGGCGGGGCCCGCCCCGATGATGATCACGGGGTCGGCCGAGGTGACATCCTTATATTCAGGGATCTCGTAAGGGATGTAAGATTCAAAGCGATGGTTGTAACCTTCGATGCGGTAACGGTAAACCACATCGTTGCGGGCGTCGATCGAACGTCTGGCGATCACGCAGGTCACATCGGCGTTCGGAAAGGTCGGCTGGTAGGATTTTGTCGGGTCAACCACATTGATGACAGCGTTGCCGCGGAGGTTCATCTCTCTCGCCGCGACGATCCTCACGTCATCCGGCCTAAGGTCCCGGCCGACACGGCCTGTCATTTCGAATTCGATCATGTATCTTTCTCTTTTATATTCTTATATTCCTTTTATATTCAATCAATAATCCGCAATGCGGGAGACAGGGGCGACATCGAGAGGAGTTCGCTCACCGGCGAGGTAGTGGAACCAACCGGCGACCGCGATCATGGCGGCGTTGTCGGTGGTGAACTTGAACTCCGGAAGATAAGTGTTCCAGCCGCGCCTGCGGCCTTCCTCCTCGATCCTGGAGCGCAGACCGCTGTTGGCGGAGACTCCCCCGCCGATGGTCACGTCCTTGATCCCGGTCTGCCGGGCAGCCTTGATCAACTTGTCCATCAAAATGTCTATCAATGTCTTCTGGAAACTGGCGCAGATGTCCTCCTTGTTCTTCTCCATGAACTCCGGATCCTTCGCCATCTCGTCACGCACGAAATACAGCAACGATGTCTTCACACCGCTGAAACTGTAGTCCAGTCCCGGAAGGTGCGGCTTGGCGAACTTGAACCGGTCCGGGTCACCGGACTTCGCCAGTCTGTCGATCACCGGACCGCCAGGGTACCCTAACCCCATCATCTTGGAACACTTGTCAAACGCCTCCCCCACGGCGTCATCGATGGTCTGGCCGAGGATCTCGTAGTCCAGCGGGCCGTTCACCTTGACAATCTGAGAATTGCCTCCGGAGACAAGCAGACAGAGGTACGGGAACGCCGGCTGACGGTTTTCCTTACCCTCCTGTCTCACGAAGTCAGCGAGAATATGCCCCTGAAGATGGTTGACCATTATCATGGGAATGTTCAGGGCCACGCCCAGCGCCTTGGCGAACGATGTGCCGACAAGCAGGGAGCCAAGAAGTCCCGGACCGCGGGTGAACGCTATGGCGGTGAGGTCGGAGGCCTTGATTCCGGCCTTGCCAAGAGCCTGGCTCACTACAGGCACGATGTTCTGTTCGTGGGCTCTGGAAGCCAGTTCAGGAACGACTCCCCCATAATCCTTGTGTACCTGCTGGCTTGCTATCACGTTGGAGAGCAGGAACCCGTCCCTTATCACAGCGGCCGACGTGTCATCGCAGCTCGATTCGATTCCAAGGATATAATCCGACATATTCTTCAAAGACATTTTTCCGAACGGCAAAGATACAACTATTTTCGTCAATCCAACGGATATTTAGAAGCTGTTTGAACTTTTTGTTCAGTTATTCTGAGATGTATTTTTTGAGACAGATTTTTCTATTTTGAGAGGAGTTTAGCGGTGCTGAATGACGAGCGAAATGGGAAAAGATGGCCAAAAAGACACCAAAAGAACGAACACATAAAAATTTAAACAGATTCTTAGTATCTTTGTTGTTGCAATCCATGTACGCAGATCGTCATGACTTGCGGTTATTGAAGAAGGCTCGGAAAATATTCAGGGGCGCTGCTGTGGCCTCCGTCTCGCTGTTGTTCGCATGCTGGATTCTGTCGCAGACTCCGGCGGTCCAGACATTTATGGCGAAGAAAGTCGTGGCGTCCCTGGAGACCGCACTGAACGGGCGGGTTGAATTCTCCAGGATTCACCTCAAGCCGTTCACAGCACTGGCGCTCAAGGACGTGACGCTCCTGGACAACGAGCCGGTGACTGATTGGCTGGGGAACCGTACGGACACCGTCGCCAGAGTAGGATCAATCGTCATCACATTTTCTCTCAAAGGATTGAGGAATGACGGGATCATCCACATAAAAAGGATGAGCGTCAAGGACGGCACATTTGTCCTGGCGAAGGATGAACGCGGAAGCAACATAGGAAGATTAGTGGGAAAGCCGGCGGAGCATAAAGAGAAGAAGCCGCCCAGGATCATACTGGAGGCAGACAGAGTGCAGGTCAAGGATTTCCGCTTCCGCCTCGTCAACAGGACAGGGACGGGCTCTCTCCGGTACTACGGCATCGATTGGAAGAACCTTGACGCCACTGTCAACAGTCTTCTGGCTCATGACATCGCATTCGATGGAGAACGGATCACCGGCACGGTCGTAGATCTTCAGGTCAACGAGAGAAGCGGGTACAGGATTCTGTCCTTGTCTGGAAAGGCGACCGTCGAAAGCGGCAGAACATCGGTCCGGGATCTCCGTCTGCGGGACGGATGGTCTGAAATCAGCATGAATGAATATGTGATGGAATATTCCGGCGTGTCATCCTTCTCCCGTTACATGGAAGAGGTTATGATGACCGCTGACGCCCTGAAAGGCCGGGTGGACATGAAGAGCATCTCTTATTTCGCACCGTCCCTGCGCAGAATGAGATCCATCGTCAATCTCACGGAAGGGCAGGTCAAAGGAACCGTCAAGGATCTGTCTGTGGAGAATCTCAATTTCTCGGAAACTTACAGCGGAGTCTCCGGCATGCTGAACGGAAGGCTGTCCGGGCTTCCTGACACAGAAAGGATGACGCTGGACTTCAGACTTGGCGATCTCGGGTTCACGACAGACGGGATAGGGCGGTTCGTCAGAGGATTCGCCCCGGACGCATCCGTTGACCTGTCCGGATTCGCCGCCGGGACACGGTTCCATCTCACGGGGGACGCCAGAGGAACTTTGAACAGACTCAAGGTCAAGGGTGACATCACGTCCGGGTTGGGAGCGCTGACGGCGGACGTCAGCATCAGGGATCTCATGGCGCATGGGAAAGCGATCGGGTTGGGAGGAAGCGTCTCCGCAAAAGACCTTGATGCAGGAGGGCTGACGGGAGTGAAACCTATCGGTGAGGTCTCTTTCCGAAGTGTTCTGGACATGACGCTGGGCAAAGGACATAACCGCATCAGGATAGACACGTTGTCCGTGGGCAGGCTGTCGGTCCTCGGCTACGGCTACTCCAACATCAGTGCGGCGGGGACATTTTCGGACAACGCCTTTGACGGCAGGATCGTCTGCGGCGACCCGAACCTCAATTTCCTTTTCCAGGGTCTGTTCACACTTTCCGACAAAACCAGCAACGGGCTCTACAAGTTCTACGCATCAATTGGTTACGCTGATCTTCACGCCTTGAGGCTGGACAAGCGGGAGAACTCCAAGATCTCCGGCAGGATCAACGCCAACTACATGAACATCAGCCGGGGGGATCTCATCGGCGACCTTGACATCCTCGGGCTGACTCTTGAGAACGACAACGGATGGCACGAGATCGGAGACATCCGTGTGAAGTCCCACTCCAACGACAATGTCAACAGGATCAACATCACCTCCGGCTTCATCAATGGAAGTTATGTGGGCACGAGACCATTCACGGGGCTGATCAAGGACACGCAAGGCCTGACCGTCCAAAGGGAGTTGCCTGCCCTCTACTACAAAGGGGAAATCCCAGAATGGAATGGGGATGAATATGACCTCAGGCTGGACGTGGGTGACGCCCGCGACATACTTTCGTTCCTGAAGCCCGGACTCTATATCGGGCAAGGCTCTAAAGTCCGTCTGAATGTGGCGAAGGACGGGATTGTGACAGTCTCCGTGAAATCTCCGAGAGTGGCTCTCGGCAGAAATTTCCTCAAGGACATCGATTTGAGGCTCGACAACCGGGACAGCAGTCTGAACGCCTCTGTGGCATGTTCGGCGGTTTCCGTGGCCGGACTGAACCTTCTTGGCGACAATCTCATGCTTTACGCCAAGGATGACGGTTTCGGAATAGGATTCACCTACGACAACGGAACGGAGACGGCCAACAAAGGGGAACTCTATCTGTCCGGAAGACTTGGACGGTCTCATGGCGGGGATCTGACAGTCAACGCAAAGACCCGACCGTCCTACATATGGTACAATGACGCGGCATGGAGCGTGTCTGAATCCGCCATCGGGATGATCGGCAAGGATGTAAGGATCGACAACCTGACAGCAAGCCACGGCGACCAGTCCGTCAAGGTCAACGGAGGATATTCTTCGACAGGGAAAGACACTCTTTCCGTCAACCTTGTGAGGTTTGACCTCGGGCTGATGAACAGTCTGATAGGCGACAACTTCGGAATCTCGGGGCTTGCGACCGGGCATGCCATCATCTTCTCTCCTTGGGAAAGTGGCGCCGGACTGATGATGAATCTGATCTCGGACTCCACAGAGGTGGCTGGACAAAGGGTGGGGACCCTCCGTCTGGCCAGCTCTCTGGATGACGGGAAGATGCACGTGATCGCCAAGAACGACATCGACGGACGGAGGACACTCAACATCAACGGAGACTATTTCCTGAAGAGCCGCAGAATCGACGCCACCGCTGAACTGGACGGGTTCAACGCCGGCTGCATCGCCCCCGTTCTGGAATCCGTGTTCAGCGAAATGGGTGGTTTGGTCAGCGGGAAGGTCAGGATAGGCGGGACATCGGACTTGTTGTCACTGTCAAGCGAAGGCACACGGTTCGACGACTTGCTTCTCAAGGTCGGCTACACGAATGTGCCCTACTATGTCACGGGGCCGTTCTATGTCTCCGACAAGGGGCTGATCTTAGACGGTGTCACCATTCAGGACAGGTTTGACGGCAGCGGAACGATCTCCGGAGGACTCCTTTACGACCACCTGAAAGATTTCAGGATGGACACCAGGATCAGGATGCGCGGGATCGAGGCCATTGACATGACCGAGAGCGACAACCAGACGTTCTACGGGCATCTTTTCGCCAGCGGCGATGTTCAGATCAAGGGCCCGTTCGAAGCCATTCTGCTGGATGCGGATGTCCGGACGGACAAGGACGGACACTTGCATATTCCGATAGACAATGCGTCCAACGATGGAAAGAACGACCTTCTGACCTTCAGGCAGGCCTTCAAGGAGATCCATATCGACCCTTATGAGGCCATGATGAGCAAGATGGCGTCCACGGGTGGAAAAGGCAGCGATTTCGGCTTGAAACTCAGGGTCAATGCCACACAAGGGACGGAGGCGTTCGTGGAGATCGACAGGGCCGCCGGGAATGTGCTCAGCGGACGCGGGCAGGGTACAATCGACATTGAGGTCCGGCCGGCCAGGGATCTTTTCATGATCAACGGAGACTACTCCTTGAGATCGGGCAGTTTCCACTTCAACGCCATGGACATCGCGAAGAGGGACTTCACAATCTCGGATGGTAGCACCGTCCGCTTCAACGGAGATGTTATGGACAGTGATCTGGACATCAAGGGAATATATTCGACAAAGGCGTCGGTGGCCACTCTGATCGCCGACACCTCGGCGGTCACCGCGAGAAGAACCGTCAACTGCGGCATCGGGGTGTCAGGGAAGCTGAGAGAGCCAAAACTTGCCTTCTCCATCGAGGTCCCGGATCTGGATCCTACCACGAAATCGAGGGTGGAGAGCGCCCTCAACACTGAGGACAAGGTTCAGCGCCAGTTCCTTTCGCTTCTGATCTCAGGCAGTTTCATGCCGGACGAGCAGTCGGGGGTCGTGAACAACACCAACATGCTATACTCCAACGTGGCGGAAATCATGGCCGGGCAACTGAACAGCATCCTTCAGAAGCTCGACATCCCGCTTGACCTCGGACTGAACTATCAGTCCAGCGAGAGCGGAACGAACATATTCGATGTCGCCGTGTCGACGCAGCTTTTCAACAACAGGGTGATCGTCAACGGCAATGTCGGGAACAGGGATTATACCAAGGCCACCTCTTCATCCGGAGCCGATGTGGTCGGCAATCTGGACATAGAGATCAAACTGGACAAGTCCGGACAATTGAGAATGAACCTGTTCTCACATTCGGCCGATGACTACACCTCCTACCTGGACAACACTCAAAGGAACGGTGTCGGCATCGCTTACCAAAGGGAGTTCAACACATTCAGGGATTTCCTCAAGGACCTGTTCACGGGCAGAAAGAAGCGGGAGCGGAGGGCTGCGGCCTACGAGAACGTGCCACGGGAAGTGAGGCGGATCACGATTCCGAAAGATGACTCCGCATCAGATGACTCCGGAGAAGCAACAAGGAAGATCAACAATTAATATTTTGGAAATATGGTAACTAACATCGCATTGGTGGCTCACGATTCCAGGAAGCAGGAGCTTCTGGACTGGGTCCGTTACAACGCCGGCTCACTCAAACGCTGTCATCTGTTCTGTACCGGAACGACAGGACGTCTGGTCTCGGAGGCGCTGACCGAAAAACTTGGCCCTGAGGCTCCTTCGATCGAGTGTCTGCTGAGCGGCCCTCTCGGCGGAGACTTCGAGATCGGAGGCCTGATCGCCGAAGGAAAGATAGACATGCTTGTGTTCTTCTGTGACAACCTCATCATGCAGGGACACCAGAACGACGTGATGGGGCTGACACGTCTGGCATCCCTGTACAACATCCCGTTCGCCACCAACCGCAGCACCGCCGACTTCATCATCTCATCCCCGCTCTACACCAGCGAGGAGTACCAACGCATAATCCCTGCCTGCATTGACTCCTACAAACACCGTAAACTCTAAACGCCCTCTCAGCGCCCCTCAAGATTGTCATGCAGTAACTGAGGTTGACTTATGAGGTCTTTTTTGCCAAAACGCTCGGAGCGGAGCGATGCAAGAGGTCTGGGGAGAACGCTCACCAGCGCCCCTCTGGGGCTGTCACGTAGTGACTGGGGGTTGAACTTACAGGCCTTTTTTGATTTTATCAAAAAAGGCCGGAATTTCGCAACTCCGACCTTTCCCACTTAATACAAACCTAATTATGAATAAAACGTATGAAAAATAGTATTTTTCACAAGTTAAAGGCCAGAATATAAAATCCTATTAGAACCAATTAACTCTTTGACCGCTAATAGGCATTATCCGTGCCAAATTAAATCTTCAGCATAAAAATCATCGCGATTTGCCAAAAATCTAACATAAAGCATCAGATTTCAAATGAAGACACATCTGCTCAAAGCCATATTTACGATCCTTCTGCCACTCTCATCACAATCGGGACCGGCCGCTCAGGAAAGATCAGACACTACAGATCTTGCCAAAGCCTTCATGGCACCGGCAAAAGCAGCAAGGCCGCAGGTGTGGTGGCACTGGATGGACGGAAACATCTCAAAGGACGGAATCCGCAAGGACATCGAGTGGATGAAACGAGCCGGGATAGGAGGGTTCCATCAGTTCGACGCCGGCGGGATCAACATGCCGAGGGCGGCCGAAGTCAGACTCCCCTACCTTTCCGACGGATGGAAGGATGCGTTCAGATTCGCGCTCAACATGGCCGATTCTCTGGACATGGATGTCACGATAGCCAGTGCTCCTGGATGGAGCTCGACAGGCGGCACATGGGTGAGGCCGGAAGATGCCGTCAAAAAACTCGAATGGAGATCCGTTGACGTGCGTGGAGGAAAAGTCTCGGTACAATTGCCTGAACTCTACAATGTTGTCGGGCCGTACCTTGACTACCGCACGGACAACGACCGCATTGTGATCAAGCCTTACGGAAAGGACCTGTATGTCATAGCGGTCAGGTTGCCATATTCAGACAAGCCGATGAAGGCTTTGATGGAGCGGATAGAGGAAAGCGATTCTGTCATAACTTGCGAATTCAGGAAGTCTCAGACGATCAAAGCATTGACACTCAAAAGTATGGCGATGTCGAACCGCCCGAGAAACGGCAAGCCTGAGTACATGAATATCCTTGAATGCAGCGACGATGGCATAAAGTGGAGCAAGGTCTGCGACATAGAGCCTACAGTGCTGCCGTACCTGACAATAGACGTTCCGCAGACATGCGCCCGGTTCTTCAGGATCAGAGGCCGGAAACTCGTCTCCGCGGAATTGTTCACAGTTACTAAAGTCAATCATTGCCAAGAACTTGGAGGATTCGGAATCATCCATGATTTCTGGAAATTCCACACACCGTACTCAAAGGATGCGATCAGGACATCGGACATCATCGACCTCACGGGCAGGATGACGGCCGATGGAAAACTTGAATGCTCTCTGCCGGCCGGACGCTGGAGAATCTACCGCTTCGGCTGGTCCATTACAGGAAAGACCAACCATCCCGCCTCTCCCGAAGCCACGGGACTGGAGGTTGACAAACTGGATCCTGATGCATGGATGAGATATTTCCACACCTACATGGATCTATATAAGGAAGCATCGGGCGGGATGCTCGGCGGGAAAGGAATCAGCCATCTTCTGGTTGACAGCTACGAGGCGGGTCCCTGCACGTGGACTCCGAAGATGGCCGAGGAGTTCAAGGCGCGCCGGGGCTACGATCTGACCCGGTGGCTGCCGGTTCTTGCCGGAGAGATCGTAGGCAGTTCCCTGATGAGCGAGCGATTCCTTTGGGACTGGCGCAGAACCCTCGGCGAACTGTTCTGCGAGAACTATGACAGAATCAACGACATCATCAATGAATATGGTCTCTCCGGCCGCTACACGGAATCCCATGAGGGAGGCCGCGCCTACACCGGAGACGGAATGGATCCGAAGATCAAGGCCACAATCCCTATGGCGGCGATCTGGATGGAGAACACGCCGACAGGCTCCTCAGTACCGTCAGCGATCTGTGACATTCGTGAATCAGCCTCTGTGTCACACATCTACGGACAGCCGTTAGTCGCTGCGGAATCTTTTTCAGTGAACGGGGACGAAGGCAGGGCCTACACCTATTGTCCTGAGAACATGAAGTATATCGCCGATGTCGGACTCAGTGCCGGACTCAACAGATTCGTCATCCACGAATCAGCCTCACAGCCGAACGACCGCTATCTGCCGGGACTTCAACTGTTCCGTTACGGACAATGGCTGCACAGGAACGAGACATGGGCGGAATATGCCGGAGTGTTCACCGACTACCTTGCCCGGTCAAGCGCGATGCTTCAGCAGGGAACCTCGGTCGCTGACATATTATTATACTATGGAGAAGATCTGAACATCACCGGTCTGTACGGAGGAGACTCGTTCAGTTCCCTGCCGCAAGTTCCCGACGGCTATAACTATGATTTCGCCAACCCTACGGTGATCAGGACAGGCGTGAGGGCAGAGAACGGGAAACTTGTGGCGCCGTCAGGAGCTTGTTACCGGGTCTTGTGGATGGACAGAAACCGCGATGTCATGTCGTTGGATATTCTTATAAGAATCAAGGAGTTCGCCGATGCCGGAGTCATCATCTGCGGCAAGGAGCCCCGGCAATGCGCCGGACTTAAGGCTGACGACATGGCTTTCGCCTCCATAGTCGACGATGTCTGGCATTCGGGAAGGAAGAATGTGTTCACCAATGGTCTTGAGGACTGCCTGAGACGAAGCGGAATCGCACCGGATTTCCGGGTGACGGTCACTTCTCCGGTTGAATACAAGGACTCCGTCAAAGCCCCGGCAAACGCTCCGGACAGCTACGGGGACTTCAAATATGTTCATAGAACCCTCCCGGACAGCACCCAGATCTACTGGACAAGGAACTTCTCCGGCAAGGATGCCAACGTGGAACTCAGTTTCAGGGACGGAGGGAAGTTCGCGGCCGTCTTCAACCCGGAGAACGGAGAAGTCACGGATGTGGAGGTCCGGCAAACCGACGGCCGGTCAACCGTCCCGCTTCCGCTGCTTTCCGCTGACGCCAGATTTGTCGTGCTGTCCAACAGACCGCAGATCACGGTGCCGGAGGACACTCTCGGGGTCAATGCGGCGGACTCCACCGAAGCGCAGGTTCCGGTTGTAATCCGGACTGTGGATTCAGCGTGGCAGGTACATTTCGAACAGAAAAACGGCGGCACCGCCGACGAGGAGTTCACGGAGCTGATGTCCTGGACCAGGAAAGAGAACCCTGTGGTGAAGTATTTCTCCGGCACGGCCGTTTATAGGGCCACAGTGGAAATCGACTCCACCATGCTCGCCGCCCACGGAAAGATGTTCATTGATCTCGGTGCAGTCAAGAACATCGCGGATGTCTTCATCAACGGCATTCCGGCCGGCGTCCTTTGGAAAGCCCCGTTCATGACCTCCAACATCAAACCGCTCCTGAAAGAGGGCGGCAATCTTTTGGAAATCAAGGTGACCGATGTCTGGAGAAACCGGATGATCGGAGACGTCCAGCCCGAAGAGAAACATCCCGTCACAGCCATCCGCCGCTTCTACAAAGCCGGCGACGAACTTCTTCCTTCCGGTCTGCTCGGCCCGGTCAGGATTCTCGGGAAGTACTGAGACACGATTCCGATCAGGCAGGCCCGGCGGTCTGATGAATCTACAGTTTGGCGACCTGGGTAGCGTTACGATACTCAGCCGGAGTCTGCCCCGTCATGTGCCGGAAAGCCGTGAAGAAATAGTCATGGTTGTTGTAACCGACCTTGTAGGCCACCTCCTTGATGCTCATGGAAGTGTTGGTCAACAACTCCTTGGCCTTGCTCATCCGCACCTCGTTGATGAAACGCGCCGGAGAAAACCCTGTGTACTCCTTAAAGGTCTTACGGAAAGAGGAATAGCTAAGGCAGAGCTTGGCCGCCACCTTCTCCGGCGAGACCGACATGTAGTTGTCGTGTATGATGACCTTGGCCTGACTTATCTTGTTACCCGTGTCCGACTCCTTGAACAGCGAGTTTCTGTCGTAGAAATAGGCCATGCTGAGCATCCTGTCAACGATTCCGGCCAGTACCTGCTGGAATCCCGATTCCTGGTTCACCGCCGCCGTGATAGCCGCGTTGTAAAGATTCACAAGATCCTCATGGATGTTGACCTTGAAGGTCGGCTTGTCCTTGGAAAAAAAGCCTTGGCGGATCAGATTGTCCACAAACGTGCCGTTGAAACCGATCCAGTACTCCTTCCACCCGGTGGCCTTGTCCGGATAGTAGGTGTGCCACTCCCCGGGGAACAACAGGAACATCATCCCGCTCCTGACAGGGACAGCCTTGGAACGTCCCAACGTCTCGCAGAAAAACTTGCCGTTGCCCTCCGTGATGTACAGGAGCTGGTACTCCTGAAGCACCCTTCCGCTGGACACTGAGAACACATAGCGCGAAGGATGATTGCGCGGAGGATAGTCCATGCCTGGCGCGATCTCCTGAAAGCCGACGGAATTGACAGCCGTGCCCCATTTGAGGTCAACTTGATTGACCGCCAAATATTTAAGATGTACCGAAGTCATAGTCACCTATGCTTTACGTTAGTAATTGTGGTTCACAAATATAGCAAAAAATATTTTCAATCAAATTTCCAAGTCGGAATATCAGAAACCTCAACGACAAAAAAAGCGGAAAAAGCGAAATTTGTAAAGGACAAAATGCCACATGATTATGAACTTTTTAGCATTTGATCTCGGAGCGACGAGCGGCAGAGCCATCATAGGGACTGTCGAAAATGACAAGTTGACTTCTGAGGAAGTTTACAGATTCCCGAACGCCGTCAAGGAAGTTCAGGGGAAATATTATTGGGACATCAGCGCCCTATTCGACCACTTCAAGGCCGCCCTCAAAAAGGTCTCCGGGACGGGCGTGAAGATCGCCTCCATCGGAATCGACACCTGGGGTGTGGACTTCGGCCACATCGGCAAGGATGGCGAAATCATCGGAATGCCAAGGGCTTACAGAGACCCTTATACAGAAGGGATCCCTGAAGAGGTCTTCGGAATCATTCCCCGTGAGGAGCTCTACTCCGTCACCGGAGTCCAGATCATGAATTTCAACACCATCTTCCAGCTTTACGCGCAGAGCAAGGAAGCCGGCTCAAGGCTGCCTCAAACCGACAAGATCCTCTTCATGCCGGATCTGTTGGCGTACATGCTGACCGGAAGAATGGTCTGTGAATATACCGACGCCTCCACATCCGGTCTGATAGATCCGCGCGCGAGGGATTTCCGGAAGGATCTGCTTGAGCGTCTCGGGATCAACCCTTCAATCCTGCCTGACATCACCCAACCTGGCACAAGGGTCGGCGTGCTCAAAAAGGAAATCTGCGAGGAGACCGGCATGGAGCCAGTGCCCGTGATAGCCGTGGCGGGACACGACACGGCCTCGGCCATCGCGGCCGTTCCTGCCGCGGACGAAAATTTCGCCTACCTCAGCAGCGGCACATGGAGCCTGATGGGCATCGAGTCAAAGACCCCGATCATCAATGAAAGATCTTATGAGCATAACCTCACGAACGAGGGCGGAATAGAAGGCACGACCAGATTCCTGAAGAACATCACGGGCATGTGGCTGCTGGAACAGAGCCGCAAGACCTGGGAGAGAGACGGCCGGAAATATTCCTACGCCGAAATGGAGACTATGGCGGGCGAGGCCATAGGATTCCCGTCCACTATCAACCCGGACGACCCTCGTTTCGCCGCCCCGAAAGACATGGACGCCGAGATCAAGACCGCCCTCAGGGAATCCGGTCAGAGAGTTCCGGAGAATGACGGCGAGATGATCAGCTGCATCTACCACAGTCTCACCAAGAGGTACAAGGAGGTCATTGAGACGCTTCAGGGATTCGCCTCATTCAAGATCGGGAAACTGCATGTCATCGGAGGAGGTTCGGCAAACAGACTGATGAGTCAGCTGACAGCCGACACCCTCGGCATTCCTGTCATCGCAGGCCCTACGGAATGCACGGCGATCGGCAACATCATGCTTCAGGCCAAGGTGGCAGGTCTTGTCGGCGACCGTTGGGACATGCGCCGCATCATCGCCGGATCCATCCGGACAATCACCTACGAGCCACGACGTTAGAAACTCCCGCTTGCAGCCGGAGATGTCTCCGTCAGAAATCCGGAAATCAATTTTTGAAAATATCATAAAACAAAAAACATGAACGAGAATTTGATAACCAAGGCCTATGAGATGGCCAAAGAGCGTTACGCCGCCATCGGCGTGGACACAGACAAGGCTATAGAGATCCTTGAGAAGACCCCTGTCTCCCTCCAGTGCTGGCAGGCGGATGATGTGATGGGCTTCGAGAACGACGCAGCCCTCACAGGCGGGATCCAGGCCACCGGCAATTACCCTGGCCGCGCCCGCAACATAGACGAACTGCGCTCAGACATAAAGTTCGTGAAGAGCCTCCTTGCCGGAACACAGCGCCTTAACCTGCATGAGATCTACGGTGATTTCCAGGGCAGGCACGTTGACCGTGACGAGGTTGAACCCGCCCACTTCCAGAGTTGGATGGAATGGGGAAAGGAGAACGGAATGAAGCTAGATTTCAACTCCACATCCTTCTCCCACCCGAAGAGCGGAGATCTCTCCCTCGCCAATCCGGACAAATCGATCCGTGACTTCTGGATCGAACACACAAAGCGTTGCCGCAGGGTGGCGGATGCTATGGGCAAGTTCCAGAATGACCCTTGCATCATGAACATCTGGGTTCACGACGGATCAAAGGACCAGACTGTCAATCGTCTCCGCTACCGTGAGATCATGGCCCAGTCCCTGGATGAGATCCTTGCGGAGAATCTTCCGGGCATGAAGACCTGCCTTGAGGCGAAACTCTTCGGGATCGGGCTTGAGAGCTACACCGTCGGCTCACACGATTTCGTGACCGGCTACTGCTCTACCCGCAAGCTGATGTACACCCTCGACACCGGACACTACGAGCAGACCGAGAACATCAGCGACATGGTGGCCTCCCTGCTCCTCTTCGTACCTGAACTGATGCTCCACACAAGCCGTCCTGTACGTTGGGATTCCGACCACGTCGTCACCATGAACGACCAGACCCTCGACCTGTTCAAGGAGGTTGTACGCGCCGGCGCCCTTGACCGCACACACATCGGGCTTGACTACTTCGACGCCTCGATCAATCGCATCGGTGCCTACATCATCGGTACACGCTCTACACAGAAGTGCATGCTCCAGGCCTTCCTTGAGCCGCTTGAGACCCTCCGCGATTACGAGAAGAACGGCAAATACTTCCAGCGTCTCGCCCTCCTTGAGGAGGCCAAGTCGCTTCCGTTCGGAGCCGTGTATGACTACTTCAACCTCAAGAACGGCGTTCCTGTTGGTCAGGACTTCATCACCGCCGTGGAGAAGTACGAGACCGACGTCACCTCAAAGAGGTAAAACGGCGCTTGCCAATCAGACATGTGAAGGTCCGCCGGAACCGGCGGGCCTTTTTCGTGTTCCATGAACAACGCGGACATATTCAATGTTACATATTCAAGGAATCTGATGTGCGGTTATTGTGAAAAATTGGTTAATTTTGTCGGTTGTTATTGATTTAAGTTTAATTTTTGAAGCAATATGGTCAAAGTCAATTTGGGAGGATGTTCCTCCTTCGTCAAGGAAGCGGATTACAAGGAATATGTCGATAAGGCGCTCGCAGCCTTCGACGTGCTCGAAAGCGAGACCGGCGCCGGAAATGACTTCCTCGGCTGGAAGCATCTGCCGTCACAGACTCCGGAAACCCTCATCGCCGAGTGCGAGGCCGTCCGTGACTCCTGGAAGGCCAAGGGCGTGAATCTGGTCGTTGTCATCGGAATCGGAGGCTCCTATCTTGGAGCCCGCTGCGCCATCGAGGCCCTTTCTCACAACTTTGCCAAGCAACTTGGCGGTGCGAAAGATGCTCCCGAAGTCGTCTTCGCGGGCAACAACCTTTCCGAGGAATATCTCGCCGAACTGATGGATCTCGTGGCCGAGAGGAATGTCGCCACCGTCGTGATCTCCAAGTCCGGCACCACCACCGAGCCGGCGGTCGCGTTCAGGATCGTAAAGGAACACATCGAGAAGAACTACACCGACGCTTCCGAAAGAATCGTCGCCATCACAGACGCTCTCAAGGGCGCTCTCAAGACACTTTCCACACAGGAAGGCTACAAGACATTCATCGTTCCGGACAACGTGGGAGGACGTTTCTCCGTCCTCACACCGGTAGGTCTTCTGCCTATCGTCCTCGCCGGATTCGACGTGAGGGAGATGATCGCCGGCGCGGTCGAGATGGAGAAAGCACTCGCGGTCAAAAGTGAGGATAACCCTGCGGTACAGTATGCGGCCATGAGGAACCTCCTCTACTCGAAACTCGGAAAGAAAGTCGAGATCCTGGTTGCCTACAACCCTAAGTTCCAGTACCTTGGGGAATGGTGGAAGCAACTCTACGGTGAGTCCGAGGGCAAGGACCTGAAAGGAATCTTCCCGGCTTCCGTCAATTTCACCACAGACCTTCACTCCATGGGACAGTTCATTCAGGACGGAGACAGGATAGTTTTTGAAACCGTTGTGAACATAGAGAAGAGCAACCGCGAGGTTGTCATCGGCAGCGACGGGCAGAATCTCGACCAGCTCAACTACCTCGCCGGACAGCATGTGGAGCATTGCAACGCCATGGCGCAGCTCGGAACGAAACTCGCCCACATTGACGGCGGAGTGCCTCAGCTTGAAGTCTCAATTGAGAGAATCAACGCCTTCAACCTCGGAGGCCTGTTCTATTTCTTTGAATATGCCTGCGGAGTCAGCGCCTATGTCCTCGGTGTGAATCCGTTCAACCAGCCGGGCGTGGAGGCCTACAAGAAGAACATGTTCGCCCTCCTCGGCAAACCTGGCTACGAGGAGCAGGGCAAGGCTCTTCAAGCCAGACTGTAGAGCCATGACTTGTGAACAGAAATTCAGGGAGACGTACAGACGGGAGCCTGAAGGGCTCTCGTTCTGTCCGTACCGTATCTGCCCTCTGGGCGCACACTCCGACCACCAGCTCGGCAAGGTGACCGGTCTGGCCATCGACAAGGGAATCCACATCGCCTTCGCTCCGAAACAGAACGGAGTCATCGAGTTTTCCTCACTCCAGTTCTCCAAGCGCGCCCAATGGCATGTCAGTTCCGTCCCGGAGCCTAAACAAGGTGACTGGGCGGATTATCTGCGTGGGGCGACGCTCAAACTTGGAGCCCAGTACCCGCTCCGTTCCGGCCTCAGCGGTGTGATCGAAGGATCGCTTCCGATCGGTGGACTGTCATCCTCTGCGGCTGTCACGATCGCTTTCCTGAAGGCGCTGTGCACGGTCAACGGAATCCACCTCTCAGACATCGAGCTGATCAAGACCGAAATGGCCGCGGAGAATGACTATGTCGGAGTCTCCTGCGGAAAGTTGGACCAAAGCTGCGAGGTGTATTCGAAGAAAGATCATCTGCTCTTCCTTGACACCATGGATGACAGCTACGAGCTCATCCCGACATCCCCGGCGATGAAGCCTTACGACATCGCCATATTCTTCAGCGGCGTTGAGCGTACGCTTGCCGGCAGCAAGTTCAACATGCGTGTGGATGAGTGCCGCAGTGCGGCCTATGCACTTAAAGCCTATGCGGGAATGGAGTACGGGAAATTCGGAGAGACAAACCTCCGCGACGTTCCGGTAGATGTGTTCCACAGATTCGCCGACCGGCTGCCGGAGAACTGGCGCAGACGAGCGGAACATTGGTACGGGGAATATGACCGCGTGCAGCGTGGCGCAGAGGCCTGGAGAAAAGGCGATCTGGAAGAGTTCGGCCGCCTCAGCTTCGAAAGCGGCAAGTCTTCCATAGAGAAATGGGAGACCGGATCGCCGGAACTCAAAAAAATCTATGAGATCATGACACGGACTGACGGAATCTATGGCGGACGCTTCAGCGGAGCCGGATTCAAGGGCTGCTGCATGGCTCTGATTGACCCCGAATTCAAGGAAGACATATTCAAGAAAGTTGAGACAGAGTACCTTGCGGCGTTCCCGGAACTTAAGGGACACTACTCCGCATGCATCTGCCACAGCGCCGACGGTGTGAAGATATGAAATGCCTGATACTTGCCGCGGGTTACGCCACACGGCTGTACCCGCTGACCGAGAATTTTCCGAAACCTCTGCTGAAAGTCCGGGACAAGGCCATCCTGGACTGGTTGATCGACGACATCAAAACCTCCGGGATGTTTGATGAATATGTCGTCATTTCCAATCACAAGTTCGCCGGCCACTTCTCCGAATGGGCGGCCGGACATTCGGACGACAAGATCACGGTGGTGGATGACGGCACATCCACAAACGAGACGCGCCTTGGCGCCGTGTGCGACATCCAATTCGCCATCGACTCGCTTGGGCTTGACGATGACATGCTCGTCATCGCCGGGGACAACCTGTTGGATTTCAGCCTTGCGCGATTCATTGAATATGCCCGTGTGAAAGGCACATCCTGCATCATGCGCTTCTTCGAGCCGTCGGAGCAGCGGCTCCGCAAGTGCGGGGTTGTTGAAGTGGACGATGAGGATCGGATTCTGGGCATGGTAGAGAAGCCGGCTGAACCTCGCTCGAATTGGTGCTGCACCCCATTCTATTTCTACACCCGTAAGGACGCGCGCATGGTTCCTGCCGCCATCGCCGCCGGTTGCGGCACAGACGCACCTGGCAGTTACATAGCATGGCTTTCGGCACAGGTTCCCGTACATGCCATGGAGATGCCTGGACACCGCTACGACATCGGCGACCTGGAGAGTTACCGCTCCGTCTGCGAACAGTATGACGGAATCTCCAAATAGGCGCAGCAAGCGCTTCGGCAAGTCCGGCGCTCCTGAGCCGTTTCTTTTCCTTTAGATCCTATTCTCCGGCCTCTTTCAGACGCTCGGCATTCTCAGCGATCTGGAGCTGGTTGATGCACTCCTGTATGTCCCCGTCCATGAAGACCGGAAGGTTGTACATCGACCAGTTGATGCGGTGGTCGGTCACACGGCCCTGCGGGTAGTTGTAGGTGCGGATCTTCGCTGAACGGTCACCGGTGGAGACCATTGTCTTGCGCTTGGCTCCGATCTCGTCAAGATACTTCTGATGCTCAAGGTTGTAGAGACGGGTACGGAGTTCCTCGAAGGCTCTGTCCTTGTTCTTGAGCTGTGAGCGCTCCTCCTGGCACTGCACGACCAGACCGGTCGGAAGGTGCGTGAGGCGCACGGCCGAATAAGTTGTGTTGACTCCCTGTCCTCCAGGTCCCGACGAGCAGAACAGGTCAAGACGGATATCATCCCACTTGAGATCGACATCGAACTCTCCCGCCTCAGGGAAAACGGCCACTGAAGCCGCCGATGTCTGGATCCTGCCCTGAGTCTCGGTCTGAGGGACCCTCTGCACACGATGGACACCTGACTCATATTTCATGACACCATAGACTCCGTCATCATTGGACGACAGTTTGAAGACAATCTGTTTGTAGCCGCCGGCCGTGCCGGGAGTCTCGTCATTGACCTCCAGTTTCCAGCCGCGTTTCTCGGCGTACTTGGAGTACATCCTGAAAAGGTCTCCGGCGAAGATGGCGGCCTCGTCACCGCCTGTGCCGCCGCGGATCTCGATGATGGCGTTCTTGCTGTCATCCGGGTCGGCAGGAATCAGGAGGATCTTTATCTGCTCCTCCATTTCCGGGATCTTCGGCTCGATCTCGGCGATCTCGGCCTTGGCCATGTCGCGCAGATCCTCGTCCTTCTCGTTGATCATGATGTCCTTGGCCTCAGCCAACTCATCGACCATCTTCTTGTACTCAAGGCCGGCCTTGATGATCGGCTCAAGCTCCTTGTAGTCCTTGTTGAGCTGGACGTACCTCTTCATGTCAGCGATCACCTCAGGGTCAGCAAGCTGCTTCTGAAGCGATTCGTATTTGTCCTGGAGAGCCAGGATCTTATCGACTAACGTGTTCTCTGCCATATTCAATGGTTAATTTTCTATTCCGGCCCTTCGCTCAGCAACCGAAGGCTGAGGGACAGAAGTCAGTATATTCCTAAATAGACTTGAGGTAGCAGCGGCGACGCATGAACAGCTCATGGTCGTACTTGCCCCACACATTGACGGCACCGTTGGACTCGATCTGCGGATTCGAGATCGCCCACCTCGTGCCGGCCTTCCGGTACTTCTCGGACATCGCGCAATGGTAGATCGACGACACGCCGGTGTTCTGCCACTTCGGCACCGCCCCGTTGATCATCAGATCCACGGTGTCGTACTTGTACATGGCCTTCAGAAGATGGAACCAGCCGAACGGGAACAGACGCCCCTTCGCTTTCTGAAGGGCGGGGGAAATCGTCGGGAAGGTGATCCCGAATCCCACAAGTTCCTCATTGTCATCGAATATTATGCTGCTCGTCTTGTCCGAGACGAATTTCAGCACCTCACCCGCCTCCTCCTCGATCTCCTCCTTTGTGAAAGGGATGAAATTATAGACGGATTTGGCGAAACTCTCGTTATAGACATCGAAGAAGTACCTGACCATCTTCTTGTCTTTCTTGAGTTTGTTCAGACTGCCCTCATGCAGGTTGTACCTCTGTTTCAGCAGTCCGGCGATCCTTGTGATCTTCTCCTGCAAAGGCTGGTCGGCCACAATCTTGTACTGCACCCAGTCGCATTCCTTCTCATAGCCGAGAGCGGTGACGAAATCATTGTAGTACGGGTAGTTGTACAGACAGTTGAAAGGAGGGATGTTCTCGTAGCCCTCCACCAGCATGCCCTGCTTTCCGAGGGTGTTGTAGTACAAAGGTCCGTGGATCTCGTTCATCCCGTTCTCCTTCGCCCATGCCTCGGCCGTGCCGAGAAGCAGCCGGGCCACCTCGAAGTCATCGATCGTGTCGAACCATCCGAAACGTGCCCGTTTCTTGTCGTAAAGGGCGTTGTAGCGGGGGTTGATCATTCCGCAGATCCGACCGACAACAGTCTTGCCGTCCATGACCATCCACATTTTCCTCTTGCAGTAGGAAAGGGTGGAAACTTTTGTCAGGGACTTGACTTGATCTCTGTGCAAGGCGGGAACGTACTGTGGACAACCCTTGTACAAATTGTCAGGGAACTTGATGAATTTCATCAGATCCCTTTTGCTCACGACCTCAACGACTTTATAATCAGGCATAAGTATCCATTCTACAATCTTTCTTTCTCAGAAAGACATCCACAAATTTAAGAAATTGTCTTTTTTTGGACAAATCCGGGCCGGCAAAGTTTATCGAAACCAGGCAAAGTTTGACCTTACAGTCCTTTTGCCTTTCCCTCGTCCCAGATCTCGTCCATCTCGGCAAGGGTCATGTCATGAAGATCCCGCCCCTTGCGGATCGTGTTTTCCTCAAGATAGGTGAAGCGGCGGCGGAACTTGTCGCAGGCGCGGTTCAGAGCAGTGTCAGGGTTCAGTCCGTAAAGTCTGGCAGCATTGACCGTGGCGAACATGAAGTCTCCTAGTTCCTCCTCGGCCCTGTCGGCTGCGGCCTTGCGTTCCTCCTCCGTGGAGGCGGAATCCATAGCATCCATCTCAGCCTGCAACTCAACCTGTTCCTCCTTGACCTTGTCCCAGACCTGACGCTTCTCCTCCCAGTCGAAACCCACACCTCGGGCCTTGTCCTGCATCGAGAAAGCCTTCAGAATCGGCGGCATGGCGTCCGGAATCCCGGAAAGGATGCGCTTGTTGCCGCCTTTCTCCTTGGCCTTGAGCATCTCCCAGTTCTGCGACACCTGCTCCGCGTCAACCACCCTGGTGGTGGAGAACACGTGAGGATGACGGTAGATCATCTTCTCGCAGAGTTTGTTCATCACGTCAGCGATGTCGTAGCGGCCTTCCTCCTCGGCGATTTTGGCGTAGAAAATCACATGAAGGAACACATCCCCGAGTTCCTTCTCAAGGGCGGTCCCGTCCTTCTTCATCACGGCGTCACTGAGTTCATAGACCTCCTCGACCGTCATCGGCCTGAGTGTGTCAATGGTCTGGGCGCGGTTCCACGGACACTCGGCGCGAAGCCTGTCCATCACCTCAAGCGCCCGCCCGAACGCCTCCAGTTTCTTTTCCTTATTGATCATAGCCTGCAAAATTACTAAGAATTTGTCTAAATTTATTTGATTCGACAAGCTCAGCGACCGGAAATTTGAATAAATTTCCAAAAGCACTATCTTTGCGCCGCAAACATAAAGAAGCTGTTTAGAAATGATTCCCGAATTTAATCATGCGGAATTTTCGAGACAGTTTCGGCTTTGGAAGAGGGAGCGTAGCAGTAGCTACGTGACCGATGACAAAGATGAGAATGGCCGGAAAGGCCGCCGTGTAAGAAAAAAGAGGAATTATTTTTAAACATCTTCTAATAACGGATGAGAGAGATACATTACGTCTCCGCCGACGAGGCGGTGGGAGCCATAAAATCAGGCGAACATATTCATTTAAGCAGTGTGGCGAGCGTGCCGCACATCCTTGTTGACGCGCTCGTGCGCCGCGCCGAGGCCGGAGAGGTCGAGGATCTGCATTTCCATCACTTCCACACCGAGGGACCGGCTCCATATTCGGATCCGAAATATTCGGGAATCTTCTTTGAGCAGGGATTCTTCATCGGTCCGAACGTGCGCCCGAACGTGAACTCAGGGTACGCCGACTATGTGCCGGTGCATCTTGGTGAGTCCCAGAAGCTTTACC
>CAVHWO010000006.1:0-6443 GCA_963639865.1 bacterium
CGAACCTGCGCGACTGTCTGCCGATGGAGTACCAGAAGGCTCTGACGACCCCTACCGCTCTGGGCCCTTCGACGGAGTACCTGAACGCCTATGCCCTTGTCAATGCCGACGCCATCTACAACGGCCAGCGCGGGCTGGATCCGGACAAGAGGGTGTTCCTACTGACGAGAAGCGGCTTCGCTGGTCTGCAAAGATACTCGACATCCACCTGGAGCGGGGACATCGGAACCTGCTGGAATGACATGCGCGCCCAGATGGCTGCTGGACTGAACTTCTCGATGAGCGGAGTGCCTTTCTGGGGGATGGACATCGGCGGATTCAGCGTGATGGACAAGTTCGCGGCGGCCGTTTCGACCTTCGACAACACGGGCAAGGTCACTCCGGATCTTGAGGAGTGGCGGGAACTGCAGACCCGCTGGCATCAGTTCGGAGCGTTCGTGCCTCTGTTCCGCACTCATGGACAATGGCCGAGAAGGGAGATCTGGAACATCGCTCCGGAAGGGACACCGACATATTCAAGCATCCTTTATTACATGAAGCTGCGCTACCGCCTGATGCCGTACCTCTATTCACTTACCGGAGCGGTGCATTTCGAGGACTACACCATGCTCCGGGGGCTTCCGATGGATTTCCCGACCGACAGCGGCGTGGCTGACATCAGCGACCAGTGGATGTTCGGCCCTGCCCTGATGCCTTGCCCTGTCTCTGAATATAAAGCCCGCTCCCGCAGCGTCTATTTCCCTCAGTGCGAGGGCTGGTACGATTTCTACAGCGGCAAATTCATCAACGGCGGTCAGACTCTGACGGTCGAGGCTCCTTATGAATATATTCCTTTGTACGTCCGCGCCGGTTCCATCATTCCGTTCGGCCCGCAGATCCAATGGGCCGACGAAAAGCCAGCCGATGTCATAGACCTCTATGTCTATGCCGGAAAGGACGGCTCGTTCAACCTTTACGAGGACGAGAACGTCAACTACAACTACGAGAAGGGAGCATATTCAACGATCTCATTTGAATATGACGATGCCGCAAAGACCCTCACCATCGGCGACCGCGAGGGTGAGTTCCCGGGAATGCTGACCGGCCGACGCTTCAATGTCGTGCTTGTCACCCCGGAGAACGCTGCCGCTTATCCGAAGGCCTCGAAGGGCGTGACCATTGACTATCACGGCACAGCTGTCACTGTCAGACTTGGCGAATAAGTATTTACCTGTCTGCCGTCGGAGTTGATGAGCGTCCCGTTGTAAGAGGCGTCTTTGCAAAGGTACAGATCAGGGCCGAGGGCTTCGATGTCTTTGTAGACCGGCGGGGTGATTATCTTGCCGGTCGTGGACATAAGGCCGTACCAACCATATTGTGCCTTGTATTGCAGACAGTGTGCTATCGCTTTTTTTGCCTCAGGCGCAGAGGAGCCATCGTCATAATCATCGCCCTCATCATATCCCTTTGCCTGTTCGTCGAGTTCCATGGTGTCGTAGATCAATTGTTCAACTCGATGAATGTAGAAATCGTTGACGAGTTCGCCGCGCAGCGTGTACTTTCGGATGGTGTGATCCGGCATGAGGGCTGTGAGCAGGCCTCTGTCAACATGATATCTGGCTTTTGTGAAAGGAAGAATCGTGTCCATATTTGAAGTCATCACACTTTGCATATCTTCTTTGGTGACTATCCATAAGGAGTCGGCGAGTTCGATGTTGTCATATTCAGCCTCCAAAATCCACCTGCCTTGCCGGTCCATAAGTCCGACCGCACTGATCACAGACTTTATCCGCTTGACTATTTCAGGTCTTCTCATAGCACAACTATTTGTCCATTCAGTCACGAAGAGCTGAATTGCAAACTGACCTGCCCATCACAGAATCCTCTCGCAGTCAAGCCCGAACCATTCCGTCAGGACATCCTCGACCTTTCTGTGGATTTCGGGCGTGATGTTGTCTTTCACCTTTTTGTAAACGTAAGCCACCGCCGCTCCCTCGTCCAACACTCCCAGCAGCTTGTACACCGAACTCGGAATCAGGCTGACAGGGGAGACCGTGTAGATCAGCGCAGCGTAGATCAACACCTTGTCAAGCGCTGAAGTCCTCTCGTCTTCCATCACAAACCAGAACTGAAGCAGCGGTCTCGCCGCCGTCCTCCCGACCCTCAGCGCATAAGGCTTCAACGAGGCCATGACATCATTCATCTTCCCTTTCCAGTCAACTCCTTTCACCTCCTCCAGAAGTGAATGAATATCCTTGCCCATGATGCTGTACACAAGGATCGTTATGCAGATCGCTATCAACATATTCATTTACTTCTGTGGTTTGTGCGAAGCCATCGTGTAGCCGCACCTTTTGCAGCGAGTGCCACTTGTGGGGCTCATCGAGCCGACGCTTTCGTAAAGAAAGTAATGACTGTCCCTCACGTGGTCGTGGTTAGGGCATTTAAGTCCTCTGATTTCTTTCAGTGTTCCCATATCATAGTCATTATTCCCTAAAAGTACGAATAGTTTTCGCAAAAGTGGTACTGATCAAGCCGAGAATTTCAAACGACCTTTCGAGACAGACCTTCAGGTTCTCCTCATCGGTGTAGTAGAATTCGCAGCTTGCGGTGACATTCTTGAAAGTCTGGTCGATGTAAACTTTGCGAGTTTCAAGTCTCTGGTCAGTTTGTTGCAGACTGCAAGTGCTTTCGTTTCTTCACCTTCCTTCACGATGCAGAACTGAGGGAAAAGAATAAATACCAATAATCAAAGAGAATTTAAAAGATAATATTTCCATAAATACGAATATATATTATTGTATTTCTGTGTATTATGAAAATGTCCGCATTTTCTCATCTATTCCTGTAAAACTCCATTTATACCCATTTTTGAATTGTTTTTGTTACCTGTTTTGATACTTATATTAAACCTATTTGCTATCTTTGCATCAGAATATAAAACACTGGAGTACAATGGGTAGAAAAAAGCAATCAAAAGTAGATAAAAGTCCGTTCAAGCTGCGTAGAAGAAAACTCGCGGACGGTCGTGAATCCCTTTTTATAGACCGTACTGTTGACGGCAAGCACGAATACGAGTTTCTGAAACTGTATCTTGTCCCGGAAACTTCCGTCAAGGCGAAGCGCGAAAACGCAAAGACACTCCGTCAGGCGGAGGAGATTATTCTCGCCAAGACCGAGAATATGGTCGATGACAAGGCGCGGGAGGAAGCGGCCAAAGACAAATCCAAAATGCCGCTGTCCGACTTTATAGACTTGCTGATGGAGGAATACAAACAACGGGGGCAACCAACATACCGGCATTTAAGGGCATCACGCACCAAGTTCGAGAAGTTCTACCCCGGTGCAAGGCTTTGTGACATGGACAAGAAATTCTGTACCGATTATGCCGAGTGGCTGCAATCCGAACCCCTCACTCCGCAGGGAAAACCGCTTGCCCAAGCCACAGCCTGTTCCTGTTTCTGGATTCTCGGTATCATCCTGTCCGCGGCATGGCAGAAGGGATATATAAAGAACAATCCTTGGAAGTTGTTGAGTTTTCAGGAAAAGATAGCGAGGCCGGAGAGCAAACGTGAGTTCCTGACCCTTGATGAAGTCCGTAAACTGGAGAATACCCCTTATGTAAAGGAAAATATACGCAAGGCATTCCTGTTTGCCTGTTATTGCGGTTTGCGTGTAGGTGACGTTGCGGATTTGCGCTGGAACGACATATCCGTCAACGGCGGACGGCACTTCGTATCGGTGGTGATGCAGAAAAACTCCAAGCCCATATCGCTCCCGCTTCCCGCCAAGGCATTGTCATGGCTTCCGAAACGTGGAGAACCGGAGTCATTGGTATTCTCCCTACCGTCACATACCGTCCTGCACAAGCATTTGCGTAAATGGGCGGAACTGGCCGGACTGGAAAGACACCTTCATTTCCATCTGAGCCGCCATACCTACGGCACGATGCTGATAACCGCAGGGGTTGACCTTTATACTGCCAGCAAGATGATGGGGCATGCCGACGTGCGTCCCACGCAAGTCTATGCGAAAATCGTTGACAGGAAAAAAGAAGAGGCCGTTTCACTGATAGACAAAGTATTTTAAGACATGGCAGCAACAAACAAGAAATCAAACAAACTGAAAGAGCCTGTAAGAGTCCGCACAAAGAAACTTGCCGACGGCTCTGAATCGTACTACCTTGACATCTATGTTAACGGCAAACGGAGTTATGAGTTCCTGAAGATGTACCACCTGCCGGAAGTCAATGCGAGGGTCAGAGAGCAGAACCGCGCCACCCGTGAGGCAGTCGAAACCATAAAATCGCAACGTATCATCGAGATTACCAATTCCAAAGCCGGAATCAAGAGCAAATCCGCATGGCAGAAACTGACGCTGACGGACTGGCTGGAAAAATTCTATTCCAACCAGAAACGCAAGGGTATCAAACGTATCGATAAATTGAGAAGCATCATAAAGGTCATCAACCAATACGGTAGAGCCACAAGGATGGGTGACATTGATAAGAAATGGGCACTCGGCTTCATTGACTGGATCCAACACACCTATAAAGGCAGGCAGGGAAAGCCGCTTGAACAGGGAACGGTCGTGGCCTATATCTCCCAATTCTCCATCGCCCTGAATGCCGCGGTCCGTGCGGAGTGGCTGGGCGAGAATCCGTTCATGCTGCTCTCGGCTTCGGAGCGTGTCAAGAAACCGGAATCGAAACGCCAGTTCCTTGCCATCGAGGAGGTGAAACTTCTTATTGCCACCGAATGCCGCAACAAAACGGTGAAACAGGCTTACCTGTTCTCGTGCTATTGCGGACTTCGCCTGAGCGATATGGAAACCCTCCGTTGGAAAGACATTATATGCAATGACGGCAGGTACATGATTGCCACCGTACAGCAGAAGACATCCACTCCCATTTATACGCCGCTCTCGCAAAATGCCGTCAAGTGGCTGCCTGAGCGGAAAGCGGATGAAAATGACGAGACACTTGTTTTCGCAGAACTTCCGTCCCGGCCGACCACCAATAAAATCATCAAGCAGTGGGTAGAAAAGGCCGGTATTGACAAGAAAATCACTTACCATACAAGCCGCCATACATTCGGAACGATGATGATGACCGTGGGGGCAGACCTTTATACCACCTGCAAGTTGATGGGTCACGCCGACGTACGCACTACGCAAATATATGCGAAAATCGTCGACAGCAAGAAAATCGAAGCCGTCAATATGGTGGACATGATGTTTGAAAAGATGGAATCCGAGCAAGAATAATTGGTTTTTAGTCCGAAAATAGACCTGATTAGTATTTTATTTATTCTGTCAGGTCTATTTTCGGTTCATTTTTTTATTGTTGCAATGAATGTTGAGAATTCTGCAATTCCTTGCAAAAATAATTTTTAGATACATGAGATATAGGCAAATAAATTGAGATTAATGAGGTTTTGAAGACTAAACATTTTGAGATTTGAGTAAATAGCATTACCTTTGTCCTCAATTAAAGACTTTTATATGATATTCAAAAGAAAAATATACGATGAACTTCTGCTATGGAAGCGGACGGACGACGGCAGGACAGCCGTATTGATACAGGGTGCAAGGCGTGTGGGTAAATCTACGATTGCCGAAGAATTTGCGGCTAACGAATATGAAACCTATATACTGGTAGATTTTGCCGCCTGTTCTACCGAAATCCGGGAGTTGTTCAATGACCTTTCCAATCTTAACCGTATTTTTATGCGCCTGCAACTTGAATATGGAGTAGAGTTGAAGGAACGGAAGTCGGCCATCATCTTTGATGAAGTCCAGCTTGCGCCAAAGGCAAGGCAGGCCATCAAGTATCTTGTGAAAGACGGCAGGTATGATTATATAGAAACCGGCTCGCTTATATCCATACGCAAAAACGTCAAGGATATTCTTATTCCAAGCGAGGAAGTGAAACTTCATATGTATCCGATGGACTATGAGGAGTTCAAGTGGGCATTGGGAGATACGGCTACAATAAAATTGCTTCAAAGCTGTTTCCAAAACAGAACTTCGTTAGGAGATGCCACAAACCGCAAACTGATGCGTGACTTCCGCCTGTATATGCTTGTAGGCGGTATGCCGCAGGCTGTGGCCTCCTTTCTTGAAAGTAATAACCTGGAAAAGGTGGACAGCGTGAAACGTTCCATCATCACATTATATGAAGATGACTTCAACAAGATAGACCCTACAGGTAACGCATCCAAAATGTTCCGTCAGATTCCTGCCCAACTGACAAGCAATGCCAGCAGATACCAGGCATGGAGTGCAACGGACGGAAAACGTAATTCTGAACTGGCGGAGATTATATCGGAAATAAAAGAATCAATGGTAGTCAATATGTCTTATCATGCCAACGACCCAAGCGTTGGAATGGCATTGCACCAGGACCCGGACAAATACAAGATGTTTGCGGGCGATACAGGTTTGTTTGTCACCCTCGCATTTTG
>CAVHWO010000007.1:0-2186 GCA_963639865.1 bacterium
ATGGTAAAGATCTATTTCAGAATCATCTATCTGCGGATTTTCAAAAAAGGACTCAACTTTGTCATTTCGTTGATATTTGAGTGAATATAGCTGAGGGAAGTGCTTTTTATTTAATTCTTCTTTTAATGCTCGAAGTATAAGATATATTGTAGTAAGACGCTGCTGCCCGTCTATTACCTCATACCATATACCTTCACCTAAATTCTTTTCACTTGTTTCATTGTCAGACATCATTCGTACAACTAACGGTTGTACACAATAAAACTGATAATTCTGAAGATTATTCGATTTGAAATCCTTGATATCATTTAATAAATCCTCGACTTGTTGCGCTGTCCAACGATACCCTCGTTGATAATCAGGGATAAAGAAGTTTAGCCCAAGTAATTCTCGGACTGACTTAAGACCAATAATGTTCTCTGCCATAATCAAATTATTTTATTAATTTCATTGCTATCCATGCACAAGCCTCCGCATCAGCGAGGGCATTGTGATGGTTCTCCATATTGTAACCGCAAGCTGCGGCCGAAAGATGAAGTTGGTGGCTGGGAATATCAAGACACCTGCGAGATGCTGCGAGGGTACAGTGAAACTCATAATTGGGATATTCCAATCCGTATTCTTCAAATACGGCTTTCAGACAACTTTCATCAAATGGCCTATTGTGGGCGACAAGGGGAAATCCTGCTATTTTATCTTTGATTTGTGCCCAGACTTCCGGGAAGGTTGGTTGATTATCGGTATCTTGACGTGTGAGTCCATGAACTTCAGTAGTCCAATATGTGTAGTAGTTTGGTGACGGTTTGATTAGACTGTAAAATCTGTCAACAATTTCACCTCCTCGCACTATCACTATGCCAATACTGCATACACTGGAACGTCGTCCGTTTGCCGTTTCAAAATCTATAGCTGCAAAATCCTGCATGGTTAATCGTTTTTATACAAATTATACATATCAGAAATCCATCCTTTCATTGTTTTCCTGAGTGAAGTTGGAGAAATTACTTCTATCATTGCCCCTACATGAAGCAATCTCATAACGAAGTCGTATGTCGGAGCAAGAAATAATTCAAAATCCGCATACTCACCATTGTCCTCCAATACTCTTTGGCTATGATGAAGCGGAAGGGATTTTAAATATGGAATATGATCACGATATGCCCGAATGACAATTCGCTCTGGTTTTAAGTCATAACCTGTTACAACTCCATAATAGGAAGAAAAATACTCGACAGCAGAAAAATCTTTCGGCAGATAGAACCTTTCATCCGTAATTGTCAATTTTTCTATGCGGTCAAGACCGTATATCCTGATGTCATTGTATGTAATATTATGTGCCAATACATACCAGCGATTCTCGAATAATTTAACACAATATGGTTCAATGGGAAATGTGTAACTTTTTGCTTTATTGAATGCACAATAAGTTATTGAAGCAACACGATTCTCTTGCATTGCTTCAAGCAGAGTTGCCAAATACTCACGGGCAGACGGAATTTGATTGACTATAATCCTATCTTTTAATGAAAGGTTCTCGCTGATCAAGTTACTTACAGCAAATGAATCAAGCATCCATTTCTTGAGTTCGTCTTCGTCTATGTCCTCCGGATTTTCTATATAATACAGGTATCCTCCAGCCCTTTGGCAAGAAATGATAATACCAAACTGGCTAAAAATTGCATCTTTCCAACGATTAAATGTGGCACGACTCAAAGGTTTGTAATCACTCAAATCTTTGTTGCGTTCCCAACGGTCAGAAATCTCTTCAAGAGAAATCTTGCCGGCTCGCCGAATAGTATCTATTAGCCATGTGTATTTTTGCAGTTGAATCATAATTAAATTGTTAGTTGCTGCAAAGTTACGAAAAACTTGTCGCATTGAGTGACACATCGCAATCTATTATTATTATCACATAGCCTTGAAATTGAAAATCGGTCGGATAACAGTCTCAATAGTAACGGTTTCTCCGATATTATCAATTATTGCTTCAGCAGGCTTATAAACCATAGGTGCTTCATCCCGGGTGAATTCATTTATGGATTCAGAGTAAATCCCATTCATAGAGGACTCAAAATCTTCCATGGTGATTTGTTCGTATGCCTGACTGCGGCTAAGTATTCTACCTGCACCATGCGGAGCAGAACAGTTCCAATCAGTATTACCCTTACCGATGCAAATCAGAGAAC
>CAVHWO010000008.1:0-29160 GCA_963639865.1 bacterium
GCAACGATCTCCTTAGCCTGTTTCTTTGTGGCTACGAAGAGAATCTTGCGACCTGAACGCGCAAGCTCTTTCATTGCATCGGCAGCCTCGTCTATCTTGACGATGGTCTTGTGCAGGTCGATGATGTGGATTCCGTTCTTCTGGTCAAAGATGTATGGAGCCATCTTAGGGTTCCATTTCCTGGCCAGATGTCCGAAATGTACACCTGCATCAAGAAGTTCTTGGAAATTTGTGCGTGGCATTTTAAAATTCTGTTTTTTGTTTTAAACTTTCCTCCAGACCTTTTGCCGACAGCCTGAAGGCTCTTTTCTTCAATCCCCGAGCAGTGGTCCTTGACCAGTCTCCGAGATTTTCCGCAGTTCCGGCAATCCCCGGTAGTGTCCGTCGGATTCACATCCGTCGAAAAGTCCGCGGGATTTGAAGCACCGGACTGTGCTTTTTCATAAATCGGCCTGTGCGGCTTCGTTATCCAGCCAAGACTAACGCTTGCTGAACTGGAAGCGCGCGCGTGCGCCAGGCTGACCAGGTTTTTTCCTCTCGACTTCACGGGAGTCACGTGTCAGGAAGCCTTCGGCCTTGAGAACCGCGCGGTAAGCCTCTCTGTCCAGATCGCTCAGGGCGCGGGAGATTCCGAGTCTCACAGCTTCGGCCTGGCCTTTTGTGCCACCACCGACAACGTTAACCTTCACGTCAAACTGACCTTCTGTCTTCGTGACCGCGAATGGCTGGTTCACGATGTAACGGAGAGCGTCAGTCTTGAAGTACTCCTCAACACTGCGTCCGTTGATCGTGACATTGCCTTGTCCGGCCGCGAGATAAACACGAGCGACGGCTGATTTACGTCTTCCAAGGGCGTTTTTCTGTTCCATTTGCTCTGTTAGATTTCGTTCAACTTAATTTCTCTTGGATTCTGCGCCTGATGAGGATGCTCAGGGCCTGCGTAAACGTGCAGGTTGTTGATGAGCCTGTCACCAAGACGGGTCTTAGGGAGCATGCCTTTCACAGCCCTCCTTACGAGTTCAGCAGGTCTCTTCGCGAGGATCTCCTTCGGTGTCGTGAAACGCTGGCCACCCGGATAACCGGTGTAGCGGACGTAAACACGATCAGTCATCTTGTTCCCCTTGAGGATGACCTTCTCGGCGTTGATGACGATGACGTTGTCACCGCAATCCACGTGAGGGGTGAATCCCGGCTTGTTCTTGCCGCGGAGGACAAGGGCAAGCCTTGAGGCAAGACGTCCGAGTGCCAGATCCGTGGCATCGATGACAACCCACTCTTTCTTTACAGTCGCCTTGTTCAGGGAGACTGTTTTGTAGCTAAGTGTGTCCACTGTCTTGATCTTTAATGGTTTAACATAACTTAATTGCGATCCCTACACAACATAGGGGTCGCAAAGATAGGCATTTTTTCCGAAATATTCAAACTTGATCGCTCAGATGGACAGGACGGCGAGGACGTTGATGAGTTCCTTGTCGATCGGCTTGTCCAGTTTGATGGCCTTGCCGATAGGGACATAGACGATCTCGTCGTTGGAAATCCCGACCATGATGTTCCGCTGGCCTTCCTGCAGGGCCTCGATGCTGGCATAGCCGAGGCGGCTGGCGAGGATCCTGTCGTAGGCGGAAGGGCAGCCTCCGCGCTGGAGATGGCCGAGAATGGTGACGCGGACGTCGTACTCAGGGTATTCCTGCCTTACCCTCTCGGCGTAGTGCATCGCTCCCCCGTCCTTCGGGCTTTCGGAGACAAGGACGATCGAGCTGTTCTTGCTCTTGCGGCAGCCGTGGCTGATGAACTTCTCAAGCTGGTCTATGTCGGTCTGGTCCTCCGGGATGATGGCGGCCTCGGCTCCGGCGGCGATGGCGGAGTTCTGGGCGAGGAAACCGGCGTCACGGCCCATAACCTCGACAAAGAATATGCGGTCGTGGGATGTCGCCGTGTCCCTGATCTTGTCCACGCACTCGACGATGGTGTTCAGGGCCGTGTCGTAGCCGATCGTGGAATCGGTGCCGTAGAGGTCGTTGTCGATGGTGCCTGGAAGGCCGATGACCGGGATGTCATATTCATGGGCGAAAGTCTGCGCCCCCGCAAGGGAACCGTTGCCGCCGATGACGATCAACGCGTCCACTCCGAATCCCACAAGATTCTCATAGGCCTTCTTCCGGCCCTCCGTGGTCATGAATTCCTCGCTGCGGGCGGTCTTCAGGATCGTGCCGCCCCTCTGGATCGTGTTGCTGACGCTCTCAGTGGTAAGCTCCTTGAAGTCCCCGTGGATGAGTCCTTCGTAGCCGCGGTAGATTCCGAACACCCTCCAACCGTTGTAGATGGCCGAACGGGTCACGGCTCTGATGGCCGCGTTCATTCCGGGCGCGTCACCTCCGGATGTCAAGACGCCGATTGTCTTTATCTCTTTCATACAATTTCAACTTTCGCAAGTAGGCAATTACTTGCTGTACATTACCTTATCTCACGTTCAAAGGTGATTGCCCACCCTTGTCAATTCACGTTACCCCTTCACCGCAGGTGGTGAAGAAGGTCGGTTTTCGCAAATGCAAAACTTGAGATATTAATACACTGCTAATTATTCCTGCAAAAATAGTAATTTTGCAGACAAAAGACATTTCCCGCAAGGAAAATGCCATGCGGAAAGAAAGTCAGAGAATAGCGACATTATGACAATCGGGAACATCGATCTCGGGGAAAAGCCGGTGCTTCTGGCCCCGATGGAGGACGTCACGGACGCTTCCTTCAGGGGAATATGCCGGGAGCAGGGAGCTGACATGGTCTACACGGAGTTCATCCCGTCGGAAGGTCTGATCCGGGACGCGAAGAAGGCTTACGCCAAGCTCAGGACCTCGGACAGCGAGGCTCCGGTCGGCATCCAGCTCTACGGAAGCGACCCGGACGCGATGGTCGAGGCGGCGAGGATGGCGGATCACGCTCCGGAGATTGTGGGCGGACACGGATGCGATGTGATCGACATCAATTTCGGATGTCCGGTCAGCAAGATAGCCGGCCGTGGAGCCGGCTCGGGGATGATGAAAGACCCTGACAAGATGGTGATGATCACAAGGCGGATCGTCGAGGCCGTCGGAAAGCCTGTCACGGTCAAGACGCGTCTGGGCTGGGACGAGAGCGGCAAGATCATCGTGGAACTGGCCGAAAGGCTTCAGGACACGGGCATCAAGGCACTAACCATCCACGGGCGGACCCGTTGCCAGATGTACAAGGGTGAGGCCGACTGGACCCTGATCGGAGAGGTCAAACGGAATCCGAGGATGCATATTCCTATAATAGGGAACGGCGACATCAACTCCGCGCGGAAGGCGAAAGAGGCGTTCGACCGCTACGGAGTGGACGGGATCATGGTCGCCAGAGCTTCATTCGGGCATCCTTGGATATTCAAGGAAATCAAGCACTTCCTTGCCACGGGGGAGGAACTTCCGCCGCTTGGGGTGCGGGAGCGGGTCGAGCTTGCGAAAAGACAGCTGCGCCTGTCGCTGGATCTCAAGGGGGTGCCGACGGGAGTCTATGAGATGCGCCGCCACCTCTCCTGTTATTTCAAGGGGCTGCCTGATTTCAAGGAGACCAGGATGCGGCTCGTGACGGAGAATGACCCGGAAGAAGTGTTCAGAATTCTGGAATATGTCGCCGAAAAGTGGGGTGACACTGAATTTTCAGAGACAAACAGCGTCTATGGGTTATGATTTTTTGTATATTTGCACTCTATGCTTGACAAGATCGTTCTTGCACCATACTATCTGACGCTGAAGTTGAGGCACGCCTGCTATGACCACGGCCTCTTCAAAGTCGGGACCTGCGAGGTTCCGACTATCTGTGTCGGCAACATCACGGCCGGAGGCACAGGGAAAACCCCTCACACTGAGATGATTCTGCGCACTCTGCTGCGAAGCGGCGACTGGGGATCCCGCAACCTTGCGGTTCTGTCCAGAGGCCACAAGCGCAACAGCGGCGGTTTCCAGCTGGTCGAGAAGGAGGGCAGGGTCAAGGAATATGGAGATGAGCCTCTCCAGATAAAGAAGAAGTTCCCGAACGTGACGGTCGCCGTTGACAGACAGAGGATCAAGGGCTGCGACATTCTCTGCCATCCGGAGAAACTCAGGACCGAGAGGAGGGCGCGCAGGTGCGCCGGAGCCTCGATCCCGCCGGCGGAACTGATCGTCCTGGACGACGCGTTCCAGTACAGGACTCTGAGGGCTTATTTCAACATCGTCCTCGTGGACTACAACCGCCCGACCTACAAGGACAGGCTGCTGCCGTTCGGGAGGCTGCGCGACCTGCCGCAGAGGCTCCACCACGCCGACATCATCATCGTGTCCAAGTGTCCTGCATATCTGGAGGATGAACAGAAAATCGAGTGGGCGCGGTCGTTCGGGCTTAAGGACTACAATCTGGAGACCTGCACAGGGACGGACCGGGAAGGCTCCGTCAAGACGCTCCTGTTCACGACAACATGGTACAACTCCATGCAGCCGATCTTCGGGGAGGCCGATCCGAGGTACGCCTACTCACAGAAGCTCATCCTTTTCTCCGGGATAGCCAATGACACTCCCCTGCGGATGTACCTGAGCGACGAGCACAAGATCGTGAGACGGTTCGGCTTCATGGATCACCACAACTACAACCGCTTCGACATCAAGAAGATCATGGCCGCCGTGCGGGAGCACCCGACAGCCGTGGTGGCGACAACGGAGAAGGACTGCCAGAGGATCCTGGACTACAAGAGAATCCCGGAGCAGCTGAAGGTCAGACTGTTTCAGGTTCCGATCGAGGTCGGCTTTCTTTCGGAACACGAAAAAGCGGTCTTCGAGAACACTCTGACGACCGCCCTTCGCAACTTCACTCCGGAATATTAATTCTTCACAATTCTAGAACCGGTACCCGAGTCCGAAAGTGATGGTGTTCCCCAAGATGTCGTTTGCGGTCAGGTAGGCCACATCCAGACTGACGCCCATGAATCTGGCGCCAAGGCCAAGAGACACATAGGTCGGAACAGCCTTTTCCTTGTCCCCATAGTGAAAGCCGCCGCGTGCGAACAGCGCGCTTTTGTAGGAATATTCAACACCCGCTCCCGCCATAAAGCCGCCTTCGAACAACATGTCCGCTTCCACGGAAGGGGTCACGGCGGAAGCCTTTGGATCTCCGAACCGATAAGCCGAACCGACACGGACAAGCGTCGGCTGGTTGTAGTCATCCCCACCGTAGTTGACCTTCCCGCCAAGATTGTTGACGGAAAGGCCTGCGCTTAAGGCGTCTTTCCTGAAGAACAATGCCGCATCCGCTCCGAACACACCGGCACTGGCATCCTCCCCAAGTGTGGATCTGACCATCCTCCCTGTCACGCCGACAGAAAGGAAATCCGTGATTGAATATGCCGCCCCCAATGCTATGCTCGTTTCTCCGGGAGTGAACGAACCCTTTACAGAGCCATTTTCAGACACTATGTCGTAAGACGGCTGACGGAGATTCTTGAACTGAAGGCCAAGAGCGAACCTGTCACCCGGACGATAGGATGCCCCAGCTCCAATAATCTTGTCCTCGGCGTAACTTGGCTGCCAAAGTCCGAATGACACCCCGGCGGAAAGCCTATCCTCGTTAAACGACATGGACGCCACATTACCTTCCAATGAATATGCCCCCGAAGCCTTTCCTACCGAGGCCGACGCGGTTCCGAGAGACGCCGCATCCGAGCCTGTCAGAAGCGAAGGCAAGGTCTGGGCGGAGATTGAGCCGGCGAAAAGTGCCGCGGCAAGCAATGATGTATAAATCTTTTTCATACCCTTCATCTCTTTCATTAAAGTTTCACGATTCTGGATTTATACTCTTTCCCATCCAGTGTGACAACCACTGTGTACTGCCCTGCGACAGCATCAGACATGCTCACTGTAAGCGGAGTGAATGGAGAGCCTGCTCCGAGAGACCCGTCAAAATAAATCGAGCCGGATGCGGAGACAATCTTCACCTTCACTTCGTCCGCCGTCAGGCCGAGCTGGATGTTCAGCTTGTCCTTGACAGGATTAGGGTATAGGGAAACTTCCTTTGAGCCATCCATGACCATCACAAGGAAGGTCTGGGAGACGGACTCCTTCCTGACATCCGTACCTGTGATGGTAATCTCGGAGCTGCCATAGTTCATCGGAGTAAGCAGGAACTTTCCTTTTGAATATGTCATGTTGGCCACGGTTGGATTGCTGAAGGAGAAAGTGTACGTCAAATCTTCCCCGTCCTCATCGTAGAAATATTCAGAGACAGGATATTCTTGCGTCACAGCGGCTTTAGAGGTGAACAGCATGTTCCCGAACACTTTCACCACGACAGGGGCGTGGTTTTCCCGAATCGTGTAGTCAACCTTGGCGACAGTTGCCATGCCGTAGATGTCCGTGACTGTCAGCTTGGCCGAGTATGTGCCGGCAGGGGCATTGGCTCCCGTGATCCTGATTTTCGGCTCCGGACGTGTCAATGTGTCCAGCACGGCGGCGTCCGAACCTGGTTCAAGCTCGATGCTGTAGAAATGTCCGTCAGGTTCCGTGATGGCAAAATCCGCCAAGGCGCTCTCGTGCGCCTTTATAGAGAACGACACCGGCGTCTTCGCCGTGATTACAGGAGCGTTGTTGCCGCCGGTTGTCACACGCACCCTCTTTGTCATTCCAGAACGGTTCCCCGCCAGATCGCAGGCGACCGCCGCGATATAGTACTCAGTGTTGAACTCCAGACCTGTTACCGCTCCTGAAAGGACACTGCCGGCTTCAAGATCCTCTGTGTAAAACATTCCGTACATGGCTTTGTCCACCGAGGTGAAATCGGAGGTGGAATAGTAGATGTAGATGGAATTCGGCTTCCCGTCATCCGGATCGGACGGGACGGTAACATTGAACCGCACATTGTTGGACTGCGTCTCAACGCTTAGGTTTTCAGGAGTGTTCGGTGCCTTTCCACCACTTCCGGCGATAGCTTTGTAAGCGTTCACAAGTCCCTTTCCAAGGTAGTAGTTAGCGTTTTGGGCCGAGATGTCCGAGGTGTTGTCCTCAAGACGTTTCCTGAGGGCGGTCGCAGTGTATCCATCACCGCCATATCTCGCAAGGATCAAGGCAGCCACACCGGACACATGAGGACAGGCCATCGAGGTGCCCTGCATCTTGCCATACTTGTCTCCCGGCAAGGTGCTCAGTACCATGTTGCCCTTCTTCGCATCACCACCCGGAGCGGCGATGTCGCACCAGGAGCCATAGTTCGTGTAGTATGCGCGCTTGTAGTCCGCCCCGACAGAAGACACATTCACGACCGCTTCGTAATCAGTGCTGGAGACGTTCTTGTTGTCGTTGCCGGCGGCGAAGATGACGATACCGCCATTCATCGGGCCTGTCTGGTTGCCGTTCTCATCGACACCGGCATTTTTTATGAAATAATCCACCGCCGATTTCAAGGATGCCGGAGTTGTGGTCAGACCGTCATAGCCCCAGCTGTTCTGCGAGATGACAGCCCCATGGTCGGCGCTCCACTTGATCGCCTCCGGGCCTGAGCCCTGTTTGTCTCCGTCGAAGATCTGGCAGGACATCAGCTTCGCTCCCTTTATCTGGCGTTTGGAGTCACCTCCGGCGACTCCGCACACTCCGACGCCGTTGTTGTTCACCGCCGCGATCGTGCCGGCCACATGCGTGCCATGATCCTCCGGGTGGATGTTGAATGTGCTTTCAGCGAAGTTGTAGCCATAGACATTGTCACCGGATTTCTCCGGATTGTGCCACATGTTGTCTTTCAGGTCCTCATGATTGTAGTCGATTCCACCGTCCACAATTCCGACTACTATGTCTCCTTTATATTTCGCGTAAGTCGGGTAGTTCTTCCAGACCGGGAGGACATTTATGTCGCATCCGCTGACTGATGACGATGCGGAGCCGTTGTTGTAGTAGTGCCACTGCGGCTCCAACATAGGATCGTCAAACGTTCCTGTGGAAACCGCCCTGACACTCGTCTCGTATGAAACCACCTCAGGCTCACCCACTATGGAAATCTTCGGACAGTATTCTACCACATCCACCCCGGGGATTTCCAACTCGGCCGAGGCTCTGGTCATCGTCTTGGACTCATCATAGCTCAACACGTACCATAGGTGAAGTCCCTCGGCTCTGGTCCTGGCCTCGAACTTCCCGGCATCCGGGAACAGACGTCGCATCCGGATGATTCCAAGATTATTCATGGATCTCACTTCCGGCAGTTTCACGAAGCCGTTTTTGTCCGTGGCTTTCTCCAGCGTCTCCGCCAGTCCCTCGTCCACCTTGATGTTCATTTTCTTGAGAAGGCTTTCTTCCGGAAGGTTCTCTCCGAAAACCTCCTTGACCCAAGGAGTGTCAGTAACCTCCTCATCCAAGACAGTCTCCCCGACATTGCAGGAAATCACTGACATCAAAACGCCCAGAACGAGCGCGGCATGTGGCAATACTTTCATAGTGGAACAAGATTAATAATTGTTCAGGAAGTCAATGACCGTGAGCAGACTCTGCGGATCGCTCCATTTGACTTTGTGAGACTTGAGGAAGGATTTGTAGTCAGCGGCGGCATTGGCCGGCAAGGAAGTGTCCACGTCTTTCTTGTTTGCCTTGACCTTGAACTTAGGCGTGACGAGATAGTAGGTTGTCCGTACTCTCAACTCCATCCCCAGATCCTTTTCATTGAGGATGTTCATGTAGTTCTGGTTCACCTGCGCATCGGTCTGAATCGAGGTAAGCTTCATGGTCGAGGACGAGGTCGAGGATGTGCCATAGGCACCTTTAGTCTCACGGGCCGCCTCGAAATCCCCCAGAATCTCAGCCGCCACGCAACCGTTGTCGTTCTTGGCGACGACTTTCATCATGCGCCCGAAGACAGGGATGAATATGTCGTTCCCGATCTCCACCGCCTTGACATCCGTAAGAAAGGCCTCCTTGATGATGTCATTGTCGATGTAGTGAAGTTTGTCCGCGCGGAGGTGGATGTTCAATTTCTTTTCATCTTTGTTCCCGGTCTCCATCACAACCTTGCCGTCAGCGAACTGAGGGTAGAGGTAAGGATAGGTGGTCGTCGGTTTCTGAGCGCCGGCTATCATGAATGAACCAATAGCCAGAACAGCTGTCAAAATAAGTTTTCTCATGTCAAAAATCAATCATTATGGCTGAATATCACCTAAGGCGAAAAGGGGGCCGCACCAGCGGCTCCCTTTGCAATCAGCTGATTCTTAATTTATTTACGAGTAGCCGTAAATTTACCAAGTACAAGTCGGTTCCCGTCGGCATCAACAGCGTATCCTGCTACCGATCCTCCGGAAACAGCGAGAGCTCCGACATAATAAGAAGTTGTGAGCACACCCGGTGTGGACATGTTGAACTCCGCGATGTCGGTGTTGTTAAAGAAGGTGCAGTAACCGGAATTCTCATCTCCAGAGAAAATGTCATACTCTTTCACCGTAAGCACCCCTGAATGGACATTGAACGTCCCATAAAGTGCGCCTTCGATGCCAAGATAATTCGTTATGACCACATTGCCATTCTTCTCGTTGTCTGATTCCTGAATCACGAACGGATAAGCCGGCGATGGTGCCCCTGTAAATGCATTGACCGCTGCGACTTCGTATGTCCCGACAAGATCTTCAAGAGTAAAGCCATAAGAACAGAAATATTTATCCTCGGCTGTGAACTCATTGTTGACGTTTCCGAAAAGATCCTCGAAAGAGCCTTCCGCGATGGTGAATGACAGTGATGCGCCGTAATCAGGAGCCTCATTCAGCATGAAGCCGACTGTTGTCGAATTGAGCGCGCCAAAATCAGCGGCATCATAGGAGACAGTCCTTCCGTTGCCGTCAACGACCTTAACCTTGATGATGGCGTCATCTGTCGCTCCGACTAGCGCATAGTCGCTCTTGCTGTAAGCCACAGGCATAAGCTTGGTCCAGTCGCTGAAGTAAACGATCGTGTCAGCAGGCCAAGTCTCGTCAAGGGTGAAGTCAAAGCTAACGTTATCGTAAGCGCCACCAATGCCTCTGGTCACCTTGCCTGTTCCGTCAACAACGCTGTTGCTGTAGGCCGCACATGGCGTGCCGACTCCGTTGACCACAATTCCGGCGGTGTAAGTAAGGGTGACGATGGCCCCAGGGATGGACTCCTCTACCGGAAGATTGACGATGAGGTTATTGCCGTTCGTTGACAGACCGGTTGCCGGAACCTTGTAGTTCTTGTACTCAACGAGGACTTTGTTCTCCTTGTCGTACTCACCATTGACCGCATAGACGTGGGCGGTCATCTCACCATTCCCCAATGTGACAGGGTCATTGTATGAGATTGTGTACACCAATGTCGTGTCGGTAGAGCTGACCGAAAGGTTTGAAAGTCCCGGTGCGGTGCTGTCAGTGGTTGTCGCGGATGCCGTCTTTATCTCGGTAACGACACCCATCGCACTGGCCGCCACAGCATAGACCGTGTAGGTGGCGTTTGGAGTAAGATCACCTACACCAAACTCGACAGACGGCTCTTTTGAAAAGTCTATAACTCCGGACACCAGAGCCGTATAGGAGTCTTCAAGAAGCTTCTCCGCATCCAGTGTCTGCTCAGCTCCGGCCAACACGGCGTAGGAATAGAACCCTGTACCGGTCTTTCCGGTGATGGTCACGTGGATGGAGTCATCGGCAACCACCTGCACCGTGACATCCGGTGCAGAGGTTGAATCGTAGTTAATCTGGCCATCATCTTCAAATTTCACGCAGCTGGCGAGTGTCGCCGCAGCCGCAAGAAGCATGACTAATATCTTTTTCATATACTATTCTGTTTCTAGTTTTTAACCGCCTTGATGCCTGGCTTGATGATGTTGAGGTTCCCGGCATCCTTTATCCGTACCCAAACACCCCATTCCGTTCCGAAATCAAGGGTAACCTTACCACCTTCACTGATAATCTTGACATCAACAGAACCGCTGTCGTAGCCACCGCTTCCATCAAAGCCCAGAAGGGTCACAGGGTTTCCGTTAGAATACTTGTACACGGTTTCCTGCCCGAACGGAATGTTAAGGATAGTATGGTCATCGTTGACAGTACCATAATAACGAGTCCTCTCGTCAGCCCAGCTATCAATCTGGAAGAGATTGTCAATCCAAACCATGTGGTCATCATCCTCATCCTTGTAGAATGTCATTGTCCATGTGACCGGACCATTCCAATAGTTGTCGCCGGTAGCGGTGTAGCTGCCAAGCATGAAGCTGAGAGGGTGGTCGATGTCATTTATTGTCACAGTACATGATCCTTCAGAACCGGCCGGCACGGAATCCGTCCCGACAAGGTTGATGGTGAACTTGAGGTCGCCGGTGTACACCCCGTCATAGATGGTCTTGACCTCGATGTACTGAGTACGGTTTTCGGCGTTGAATGAGAGCACGCCCGAAGAAGTGAGCACCTCGAAGTTCACGCCTTCCTTCGCACCTTTGCTCTCCGGTGAAACGACCTCGAACTTGACGGTCTCATCCAGACCTTTGACTGAAGCGAGGGTCACAGGAATCTTGCAGACAGCCCCATTCGTCGAGTAGTCCTCGGACAAGGAAACCGCTGTTTTGTCGAACGCCACGAACGCGTCCTTATCATCGAACTTGGAAGGGTCGTTGCTGTCGCAAGAGATCAGGGCAGCTGCGGCGACCAAGGCCAAGCCAATATATTTAATTGTATTTCTCATAATCCAAAGCATTATTTAGAAGTTGAATATCCAGTATTCTGAACGAGGTTCTCATTGATGTCAAGTTCTCTCTTCGGAATAGGAAGAGCCCAACGGTAGCTTGGGAATTCGACATTGAGGTTCATCGAGCAAAGAGGGTACTCGGACTCGGTACGGGTCACGGACTTGCCCCAGCGGGCGAGGTCATAGATGTAATGGCCTTCCCATGCAAGCTCCTTACGGCGCTCCAGCTCGATGTCATTCTGACCTGCGGAAGTGTAGGCGGACGCTCCGCGGATGTCCGCTATCGTGTTGAGATCCTTCACTGCGGTCACCCCTGAAACGGTGGCTCCGTTCTTGATGGCCTCGGCCCTGTTGAGATACATCTCGGAAAGACGGAGGATCACCACGTTATTGCAGTCCGGGGAGGCGTTGTCGCCCTTGCCGGCATACTTGGTTGTCCACCAGCATCCTGACTCTTCCTTGTCATCGGTTCTGTAGGTCTGCAGACGAACGTCACCGTCCTCATAGAGCGAAAGAAGCGAGGAAGCCACCTGTGGGTCGCCGTAACCTGCCGGATTGGTCATCCAGGAGAGATCCTCCCAAGAGCCATAGGCGGAATTGGAACGCTTGCCGTAGATTTCGAAGATAACCTCTCCCGAGCCGGCATCGGCGGTCCAGACAGTAGGATATTCATCGGCCGTCCAGAGTTTGTATTTGCCGCTTTCAATGACCAAAGTGGCATAGTCCGCCGCTTTTTGCCATTCACCCATGTAGAGGTAAACCCTTGAAAGAAGGGCGCGGATGGTGTTGATGTTGACCGTGGCGGCGGCATCCGCCGTCCCTGCATGGACATAAGCCGGGTCGATGATGCTCTCAGCCTCAAGAAGGTCTTTCACCACGTTCTCGTAGTTTGAGACGACGGTCTCTCTTGCCGGCTTTCCGGCAGGATCCGTGTGGTAAACATAAGGAACGCCGAGACTCTCCTTGTCGTTCTTCACGGCGTAGGTGTAAGGCTGTCCGAAAGTGAGGACGTTATCAAAGTGGCTGAAAGCCCTGATGAACAGACACTCGGCCTTGAGGTTGTTCAGATCCTGAGTGGTCACCTCGGAAGTCTCCTTTCCCTCAAGATTGTCAATCACATTGTTCGCCATAGCGACAGTGTAGTAGCAGTATGCCCACATGGCAGAGGTGTTGTCCTCCGTGTAGTTCCATGTGTAGGGCTGGGTGCAGCGGCCGGAATTCTTGTAAGATGATTTCTTGCCGTTGCCGGAACGCATCTCCGAATCAAGAATCCAATCAGCTCCGTACCAACCGGTGGAAGCCAAATAGTAGTAGGCACCGAATGTCGCGTTTCTAAGCCCATCGTAGGTGGCCAATGTCAACTCGGTACTCTGATCGAGTTTCGGTTCCCTCGTGAGGAAATCCTTATCACACCCTGTCACGCAGAGAAGGGCGGCGGCTCCAATAATATATATAAGTGTTCTTTTCATAATTCACGTTCTTTTTAGAATGTTAATTCAACTCCGCCGACAAATGTCTTGACCATAGAGTGGGCGGCGCCAAGGCTGTAGCCCAAAGAACCTACTTCCGGATCCATAGCCATAACGTTATGGAATGTGTAAGGGTTGAGCGCGCTCACGTAAACTCTTACACCCTTCATTCCGACGGTCTTAAGAGCGACCTCCGGAAGACTGTAGGAGAGAGTCACATCCTTGATTCGGAGGTAGCTGCCATCCTGAAGGAACCGGGTTGAGTAGCCTACATGATAACGTCCCGGCTGCCCAGCGACCGGCTTAGGGGTGACACCGGTGTCTCCCGGTTTCTTCCAGTAGTTGAGAGCGGCGGTGCTGGTGTTGGTGGTCATGCTGTAACCGTCATCGATGTATGTGTTGGAAGCGACGACCTTGTTGCCGGCGACAAACTCAAAGAACGCCGAGAGGTTGAAGCCTTTCCAGGAGAGGCTGGTGTTGAAACCACCTGTGGCCTTTGGTTCAGGGGAACCTTTATAGATATAGCGGGCTTTGTTGACATCAGAGGTCAGTTTGCCATCCTCATCGTACCAGAGACCGGCACCGGTTGAAGGGTTGACACCATACCAGTCACGCAGATAGAATGTGTAGAGACCTTTGTCCTTCACGATTCTCGCAGGGGTTCCGCCGTTGGAGCCACTGGCACGGCTGTCTGAGACCGTAAGGAATTCAGAGTCACCCAGGTCAAGAACCTTGGATCTGTTGAATGCGATGTTGAATCCGGCGGTCCAGAGCCAGTCGCTGTTGCGGAAGAGCACTCCCTCGAGCTGAAGCTCGACACCACGGTTGCGGATGGAACCGATGTTCATGAAGTTGGAGCCGAAACCTGTCGTGTAAGGAACCTGCTTTGAAAGAAGCATGTCATCTGTCTTTCTCTGGTAAACATCCACGCTACCGGTCAGTCTGTCATCAAAGAATCCGAAGTCAAGACCAAAATTCCAGGTCTTGTTCTTTTCCCATGAAAGATCAGGATTCGCCGGTCTTGACGGAACCATTCCGACAAGGTTCGCATAAGTGGCCGTCGTATAGATTCCGTAAGCCCTGTAGGCGGAGATGTTGTTGTTACCGTTCACACCGTAGGAAGCACGAAGCTTCAGGGCGCTGAGCCAGTGATTGGTGTCCCTCATGAAGTTCTCCTTGGAGATGTTCCAAGAGCCACCGACCGACCAGAACACACCCCACCTGTTGTCCGATCCGAAAAGGGAGCTGCCGTCAGCGCGGAGGGATCCCTGAAGATAATATCTGTTCTGGAAGTTGTAGTCAGCCACGCCGAAGAAAGAAAGCATTGATTCTTCGGAGAAGTTGTAAAGAACCGCATCCTGGGCATCCGTTGATGTCGTAGGATAAGGTATCAGAGGGTCAACGTTAGGAGACTGGCCTCCGAGATAGTCGTAGGAGTCAGTCATGGCCTCCTGTCCAACGAGAAGACGTACGGAATGATCTCCGAACTTGTCATCATAGGTGATGGTGTTGGAGGTCGTGTAACGGATGTCCTTTGTTCCGATCATCCAAAGAGTCGTAGAGCCTTCGTTGGTCTCCGGAGCCCAGTACTGCTTCGAGTCCTCATAGAGGAACTCGATTCCGTCGGTTGTCTTGAAGGACAGCTGAGGGATCGGTTTCCACTCAAGGTAGAGAGAACCCTGAAGGCGGTAGTCCTTGTCGTTGTAGATGTCGTACTCGGCGGTGGCGCGAGGGTTGGTGTTCGAGTTCTCGGAAATGTCCACATTGTAAGAGCCATCCTCATTCTTGAACGGAGTCCAAGGAAGGATGTTCCACATTGCGTACTGAGGGTTTGAATAGTAAAGGTTACCCATCTGTCCCGAGTTCGAATCGGAGAGACTGGCGTTGATTCTGGCGCCGGTGGAAAGTTTGGACGTGAGTTTCACGTCCGCGTTCACACGAGCGGTGAAACGCTCATAGTCAACTCCGTAGAAAACACCCTTGTTCTTGTGATAAGCAAGGGACGAATAGTAGGAAGCCTTGTCGGTTCCGCCGGTGGCGTTGACCTCATATTCCTGCATGCTGCCGATTCTGGTGAGTTCCTTGTACCAGTTGGTGGTTCCGTCCTTGAGCAATGTGTAAGGGAAATAGTACTGGGACGAAGGATCGTCAGGGTTGTAGCCGGCGTTGACCGCGCAGACCCTTCTATATTCAAGAAGCTCCTCGCCTGTGAGAGGACGGAGGTTGTTGTCGTTGATCAGTTGCTGCGCACCGAATTTCGCCCTTGCGGTGAATCTTGCCTTACCGCTCTTCCCGCTCTTTGTGGTCACGAGAATGACACCGTTGGCGGCGCGGGAGCCATAGACTGAAGCGGCGGCCGCATCCTTGAGGACGGTGATGCTCTCGATGTCGTTAGGATTGAGGAATGTAGAGGATGAACCACCGCCGACACCGACAGATGAGAGCTGACGGAAGTCGCTGGACATCACAGGAATACCATCGACGACCCAAAGCGGCTCGTTGCCGGCGTTGATTGAGGATGTACCACGCACGCGGATTGTGGATGTTGATCCCGGCTGGCCGGAACCGGAAGTGATGGACACGCCCGCCATCTTGCCGGAAAGCATCTTGTCAACTGATGTCGCCGGAGCCTGGGCGAGCTGCTCGTTCTTCACGGAAGCCACCGAACCGGTGTTCGCCTCCCTGCGCACTGTTCCGTAAGCAACCACAATGACATCATCAAGAGTCTGTGTGTCTGGCTTCAGCGTAATGTTCAAGAGAGTTCTGCCGCTGACCGGCATCTCCACCGGAAGAAAGCCGAGGCAGCTTACTGACAGAGTCCCGTTGGAAAGAACAGAAAGCTGGTAATTTCCAAGATCATCCGTCAAGGTGTAAGTGCTTGTGCTGCCCTTGAGCTGCACAGCCGCCCCCGCAACGGGTTCTCCGTTGGCAGCGTCCGTGACCGTGCCGGACACCTTGATTGTCTGGGCCATTGCCGCGCCTATGCCGATGAACAGGCACAGCGCGATTGTAAATAATTTTTTACCCATAAGCTTAAAACTTTTGTTAAACCCCGCGTTTAATAAAAGTTCAGGCTTGATTATGGGTTGGCGTGGAGGTTCTTCTGTTTGATTTTCATTACCCGAGAAACATCGGAGCACTGACAGCCTTTATTCCATCCTGAAAATCCTTTGTCTGAGGATCATTCGACAATATGAATGAGCCTATGACAGGCTTGTCAAGCAGACCGCTCAATTTCTTCAGATGTCTTGCATCGGATCCGGTGACATTCTCCGACATTTTTATCTCGAAAGCAAAGTAGCCCTCCGGAGTCTCGACGATGAGATCAACCTCCCTTCCGTCCTGCGTCCTGATATGAAAAAAAGACACCGGAGCAAGAATATTCCTCGCCTGCTTGAAGAGTTCCGACACAAGCAGACTCTCAAACTCGTGACCTGTCATTCCTCCACGTTTGTTGAGGATGGCCTGCTGAACCCCGAAATCCATAAAATGCACCTTCGGAGCCTTCGAAAGTCGCTTCTCAATGTTCCTGCTCCACGCCGGAAGAATGACCGTCTGGTAGCTCAGGTCAAGATAAGACACGTAGCGCTGAACTGTCTTTGAACTAAGTCTCAGGCTGTTTGCCACAGAAGACGCATTCAGGACCTGTCCCGTGAGAGCGGCGATCTCGCGCTGAAGTTTCACAAACGGCTCAAGGTCGCGGAAAGAGGCGATGTCCCTCACATCCCGTTCAAGATAGGTCCTGACATAATTGCCGAGCCATCGGTACCTGTCTTCATCCGACAACGTTTCATCCACGAGAGCGGGATAACCGCCAAACCTCAGCAGGTGTTCCCATCCGATGCTTTTAGCCGCATGGTCCGGATCAAGAAGAAACGACGGCAGCAGCGCCCCTTTCAAATCCTCCCCTGAAAGCAGTCTCTGCCAAAGACTCGGCTTCACGGTGTCATCCCAGTCCGAAGTCCGTAGCTCAGGCAATGTGAGAGGATAAACATTCAGAATGCGGCATCTTCCGGCAAGGCTTTCCCTGACTTTACCGAGCAGGAGCAGCTGACTGGAACCCAGCAGGACATAGCGGGTGTCATCATATTGGTCGTACACCGACTTTATGCTCTCAATGAGACGAGGCTCTTTCTGGACTTCATCTAAAGCGGCCATTGGATACAATGCGTGCCATTGATCCGCCGTAAGCGAGGCATAGCTCCCGCGAAGTACGGGATCTTCAATGGACAGATAGCCATATTCTTTCATTTTCTCTTTCACGATGGTTGTTTTGCCTACCTGACGGGCTCCTGTCAAGACTATGATCCTCACAGACTTGGAATCCTTCAGCGAATCTATCTCGGAGACTATTTGGCGCGCTTTGGACATGTTCAGACTGATTTTGCAGCAAAGATAACACAAAAAACGGGACATTCCAATATTCGGCGTGAATTTGGGAATACATCTCCAATATTTAGCGTAAATTTTGAAATACTTCTCGCGCACAGTACAATCTTCAAATATGATTGTCGCCAAATTCGGAAGTAAAATCCCGCCAAATTCGGAAGTAAAATCCCGCCAAATTCGGAAGTAAAAAAGAAATTCACTATCTTTGCGCTTGATTATAAGGTAATTGATTATGATTGAGTACAAGGCGCGGATAGCAGACAGCATCCTTTTAAGGAAACTTGAAGGGATGGGTGCGGTTCTGATAGAGGGACCCAAGTGGTGCGGAAAGACAACGACAGCGGAACAAGTGGCAGGAAGTGTCTTGTACATGAACGACCCCAAGCGCCGACATATGAATGTCCAGCTCGCCGAGATGAACCCGGAGCTCCTTCTTAAAGGAGCGGCGCCACGCCTGATCGACGAGTGGCAGCTTGCGCCGTCACTTTGGGACAGCGTGAGGTTCGAATGCGACCACAGGAAAGAGGACGGCCAGTTTATTCTGACAGGGTCGTCTGTCCCCATACAGAACGGGGAGGAGGGCGAGACCTCAAGCCATTCCGGGACAGGACGCATCGCGAGACTGAAAATGCGTCCGATGTCATTATGGGAATCAGGAGACTCTACGGGAAGCATCAGTCTCGGAAAACTGTTCTCGGGCAGAGCCGTCCCCACAGAGGCTGAAACCATGTCTATAGAGCGTCTTGCGCACCTCGTGTGCCGCGGAGGATGGCCAAAGGCCACACTGCAGGGACAGGACATTTCATTGGAACGTGCCTTTGACTACTATCAGGCTGTCACTGAAGTTGACATCAATCGGGTTGACAAGACAAAGCGTGACAGCGAAAAGGCCAAACGCCTGATGCGTTCATACTCCCGTCATCAGGGTACGCAAGTCTCATTAGCCAAGATTCGTGATGACATGCAGGCCAATGAGACAGACTCGATGAGCGAGAAAACGATTGAGGACTATCTGGAGGTGCTTCGGAAAATCTTTGTCATAGAGGACATGCACACTTGGAATCCAAATCTCCGTTCAAAGACGGCAATACGCACGACGGACACAAGATATTTCGTGGATTCCTCAATAGCGGTCGCCGCCCTCGGCATCGGCCCGAATGACTTGATTAACGATTTGGAGACATTCGGTCTGTTGTTCGAGACAATGGCTGTCCGTGATTTGCGGGTTTATTCCGATGCATTGAACGGGAATGTGTATCATTACCGGGACAAGGACGGACTTGAATGCGATTCAGTGGTACACTTGCGAAACGGGCAGTATGGTTTGGTGGAAATCAAGATAGGGGGAGACGAGAACATCAATGCCGGAGCCCGCTCTCTGAAAGCGCTGAAAAACAAGATCGACACCGTCAGGATGTCCGAGCCGTCTTTCATGATGGTACTGACAGGTCTCGCATCTTATGCCTATCAGCGCCCGGACGGAGTCTGGGTCGTACCGATTGGCTGTCTTAAGGATTAAATCTATCCGAAGAAAGGTCTTGTCGCCCCTTGCCCGGTCAGGCATCCCGTCCATCTCCTTCGACCCCGTCAGCAAAGATAACCAATAATCCGTTCCGTCGGTCATCCCTCCCGAGGATTTTTTGAAAGCGTTCAGGTCGAAGAAGTGGTACTCCGGGCTGGCGGGCAGCCTGCGGCCGACGGGAGGCCGCTTCGCGGCGGGGGGATCCGTTAAAAAATCACAAAAATCCTTTTTTGTCTCAAAGCGGACTGGGGTCCCGGAGGGAATACTAAAGAAATTCTGGACGGTTCAGTCCATTGCTATGGCATTACCGGTGACATCGGCCGGGATGGAGGCCTTTTGGTAGGTGTCCACCTCCCCGGAGTCGGAAGTCAAAGTCAGCCGGGTGTCAGAGGATGACAGTTCCACCTCGTAGGAAGATCCCCATTGCTTTCCGTCGGAATATTTCCCGGTAAGGGTCGTTCCGGACAGGATCCAGGTTCCGGAATATTTGCGGTACCGGCCGGTCCCTATCATCTGGTACATCGTAAAGGACTTATCCACGGAGAACGAGATGTACACGTCCACAGTCTGGTCGCCAAGCGTGGCGGACTTGGTCTGCACATCCACAAGATTCCACTCCCCGGTGATGTCAAGAGGTTTTTCATCCTTGTCCCCGCCGCAGGCTGCAAAGGCCACCAGCACGGCAAGAGCGGCTATCATATTCTTCAATCCGATCATAACCAACCTCCGTTGTTTGTCTTAAAATCCCTTGAAATGATTGATATGTCCTGAGAGACTTCCATCCCTCCGATCCTGTCATCGCCACCAAGTTCAGTTCCGCCACCGATTGCGGTGACTCTAACCTTACAGGCTCCCGGCTTGGTCGGATGGATGTAGAGCTTGCCGTACTTCATGTAAGGGTCTTCCGCAAGTCCCGTTGACTCTTTCCCGTCACCGAGAACCTCGACACCAAGATAGGTCAGGTTGACGGAAGCCGAGCCGAAATACGATGAGACATCCACAAACTGTCCTTCACCGCTCTTCACGATTATGCTTGGAACACCCTCTACCTTCATCATAAGTTTCCAGGCATCAATCGATCCCTCGCCCATCTGATTACGATACTTGTACAGCTCCAATGTCTGACCGTTCGTCAAAGACTTTGTACCCACGGAATTAAGCCTGGTCTCAAAATCATTGGTGGAAGTGACGATCATTTTCTTGAATTCGTCCACACTGAATGTCTTGCCAAGTTTCTTGGCGTAGGAAATCGCCAGAGCGACCACTCCCGCGACATGCGGGCACGCCATCGACGTCCCCTGCATGTAGCCATAGTCCGTTCCATAAAGTTCACTTGGAACGGTTGAGAGTATCTCACTTGTCTGGGATAGGCCTCCCGAGGAATTCTTATGATAGTACTCTCCTCCAGGAGCCACCACATTGCATCCGGGGCCATAGTTGGTGTAATATGTCGGAAGATAATCCGGGCCGAACGCCGAGACGCTTATGACATCGGCGAGCGCCCCTGGATAGGTCGCATAAGGCAGAGCATCGTTGCCTGAAGCGAAAACCGCCACGCCTCCGTCCACAGCCGGATTGTTCTTTTTCGACTCGAAATACTTCAAAGCCTGATATTCAACCCCGGCATTGTCCTTATATGTCCGGTCGGACGTAAAGGTCCCTCCCTTGTAACCGAAAGAGCAGGAGATGACGGATGCTCCGTTGTCAGCAGCATATTTGAACGCCTTCGCAACTATTGAGGCTGAACCGCCTTTGTTTCCGCTGAAAATCTGGCAGGACATGATCTTGATACCATCCCCGTTCCCGGAGCCGCCGGCTACCCCGCAGACCCCGAGTCCGTTGTTGTTCACCGCCGCTATTGTGCCGGCACAATGCGTTCCGTGACCTTTATCGCCGGTCTCGGTCCAACTGATTTCTCCGCTGGAATCAACAAAATTGTAGCCGTGCTTTCCTTCCGCGTCCGTCCACATGTTCGCTGCAAGATCGGGATGAGTGTACTTCACTCCCTCGTCCACCACCGCCACAATCACGGAATTGTCCCCTGCTGTCAAAGATGACCAGACATCATAGACATTGATGTCGGCCCCGGCATAGCAGTTCTGAGAAATGCTCTTCTTCCCGCTATTCTTGTAGTTCCACTGCTCGCCAAGCGAAGGATCGTTGAACAGGGCGGCCACCCTTGTCTGCGGAGCATCGGTGGAACGGGTATAAGGATAGACGACTCCGTCCGAAGCCTTTGAGAAGATCACGTCATACTCTACCGAGCGGACTGTGGGAAGACCGGCCGCGGCCTTGGCGGCAGTCTCTACATCAGTCGAAACTGTCAGGATTGCGTCATACCACATGTCGAGTCCGAACTCCCTCTCGGCCGCCTCGTTTCCTTTTACCGGTTCGAACAACTTTTTCAGGCTCTCTATCCCTATTGCTTTCAGAGAGTCCAGTACGGCCTCATCCGGTTCTTTGACGAAAGAAAGCAGGAGGGATGATGGCTTCGCCTCGACAGGAGAGTGGATGATTTTATACGCACTATCCTGCGTTGGAAGCGGAGTGGCTTCCTTCTCGGAGCATCCGCTTAAGAGCAGGGAAATGCCGACGCAAGACAATAGCACAGTCTTTTTTATCATATATTACCCTTGTTTTAAAAAGAACTTCCAAAACCGACACAGAGGCCTGGCATACTTCTGCCAAGCCTCCGCATCGATTAATGTGTGAAATTATTTCAGATTCAGCGCACTTGCTTTGGACAGCGGCTGGTCTTTCGCAGATTTTGAAGCGAATCCGTTAGAGACTGTGGCAGTCTTGACAGGTACACTCACACCCTCCCATTCGGCCAGAACGCCGGCAGGGTTGTAGAGATTTACAGGAGAGCAGCTCCTAAGAGCGTTCCGGATGGCCTCCTTGCCGCCCAGGCCCTGTGCGGTTGCGGTAGCAAGAGCCTTCTTGATCTGTGCAAGTCTGGCTTCCGCAACTTTAGGGGCGAGTCCGTTATTGTCCTTGGCAGGATCGACGAGCAAGTAGTCGTAGTAAACCGCAAAGATATAATTCGCATCTACCTCGGAATTATAGAAGGCGTAGCCGCTGAAATTATAGCTGGAGGCGTAGCTTGCGGTGGAGACGATGGCATAATAACCGTCGAGAACAGGGATGCCGTATGTGAGGCTGCCTGAGTAGAACTTACCGTTCCCAAGAGCAAGGACATAAGTTTCTGTCTTTCCGTCAACGGTTGTCTTTCCAACATTGTAGAAGCATCCTCCATAGAGATCGAACTCCATTGTGTCATCCACCTTGGCCTTTGCACAAGCAGGACCGCCGAGTCCCTTGATGGTGATGTACTCGTCATTGTAACCATCTTCGTCCGGTCCCTCGTTCGGAGTGTCGGAGTCGGCGATGACTGCCTTTCCGAGGTACTCTCTCATCCCGAGCGTACCGGTGGCATCGATGCCGTAAAGGTTGTAGGTGCCATAAAGTACGGACTCGCTCTTCGGCTCGAACTCCTCGGCATAGCTTGCGTAGGTGTACTTCATGTAAACCGGAAGCGGGTCGCCGTTAGTGGTGGCGGAGGCGCTGATGACATCGCTCTGGTACCCGTTGCTTGCCCAGACAAGCAGATAATAGGTGGTGCCCGGACTCAAACCAGCGGCGATGTCAACCGCACCCTTGCCGTTGATCACCGTCAGGACGGAGTCAGAGACACTCTTGCTGGCTTTTAATGACTCAACACAAGCCAGAGAGTCACTCATGTCAACCTTTGAGAAGATGCCGACCTTGACATCCTTGAGATCCTTTCCGTAGATGTAGTATTCAAGGCTGTTCTCGGAAGTGTAACCTTCCGGTGTGTACTTGTCGGTGGCAGCGAGACCGCAGCTTACGGACACTGGAACCTCATCACCCTTCGCAACGTAGTCAAACTCAATGCTTGCCGACTCGTGGGCCTCACCAGTGGCGTCAAAAGTCACCGCAACAAGAGTGTAAACTCCAGTCTTCTCGAGAGTCACACCGATGACATTCTCATCTTCCACAGGGACATATTCAGAGACATTGGTTTCGGAACCGTCAGTTATGCCCGCGACCTTGTTGGAGATCTGTGTGGCGCTGAGGGTGCCTTCATAGGCGGCGTATTTGACCTTGGCCACATCCGCTCCGAGTTCAAGAGCCACCGGCAGCACTCCGTCTGATGTCTCATCGGAGGTAAGTTCAATGGAATAGTCAACCCTTGTGTAACCAGATGCTATGCCGACCACATCGAATGTGGCAGGAGTCCATCCGCCCACACCCGGAACATAATATCTCAAGTTGAAATAAAATCCGCCGTTGCCGTCATAGTAGGACTGAGGATAGGCCGATCCGTTCTTCGCATAGAAGTCATCGGTGCCGTTCCATTGACTTGCGGAATAGCCGCCGTCAGAGATAAAGAACTCATACCAGCCGTAAACGTAAGCGTAAACACCGTCGGAGTAGAGGAACATCACCTGCTTAGGGACGTTAATCTTATTGGTCTTCGTGTCCCAGGTGAACTCGAAATCATCACCGTTGCCCCAGATTCCGCCTTCACATTTACCGCCCGAGTACACGTAGTCGCAGGTTTCCGTGCCGTCAATCTTGCAGTGGCGCAGCCCGTTGACCTCGTAATACTTGATGTGGACATCATGTTCTTCTCCCCACCATCCTTCGGTGAAGGTCACCACAGAGGATTTACCGTCAGAGCTCGCAAATTCATTCCACGACACACGCATCACTGAATAGTCGATGGCGACAGGATTGCTGTTGTACTTGGAGGCATACTGCGGATCCTGAATCTCGATGCTGGCGCTGTAGGTGGTTCCCTCCTTGGCATTCGGGAATGAGAGGGTGAACGTCGTCTCAGACTGTCCGTTCTCAAAAGAGATCGGGCTTACCTCGAACACACCATCCTCGGAGAATGTGGTGACAACAGGCACCGTGATGGCTCCGTCAGTGTTGGTGCGCTTCGCCGTGATGGTTGCGCTTGGCTCCTGGGTCGGGTCGAGAGTGTGCGATCCGGAAGCCTCCTGAACAGGGAAATATACCCCGTAGCACCCGGCGATGTCGCCTTCTCCCCACTCGTACTCATTTGTCTCCTTGCAGGACACCGCCGCGGCGGAAACTGCTGCAAGCACTATAAGTGATTTGAAAATATTCTTCATAAAGCAATTATACTTTTAGTAATGAGGAATTACTTGATTAGTCTGTGACTCCGTCTTTGAGAGAGCCGTTCTGACCCTTTACAGGAAGAGTACCGTCCGTGTTGTCAACTACGGCAAAGTTGGTGTCCATCTCTGTCTGAGGGAACCTCATGAGAAGCCATCCGTCATCAGCGGCCATGTTGAAGCAGAAGTTGTCAGGCTGATTGGTCTCCTCTCCCTCGTGGAAACGTACCATAGGCTTGTTCAGACGCTTCACGTCGTAGATTCCGAAGCCTTCTCCCCAGAGTTCGACACGGCGCTGGAACCAGATCTCATCCGCAAGCGAGAGACCTCTCTCATCCGCCGAGTACGACGGCTCGCGGTATTTGCTGACAAAGTCCGTGAGAATCTGTCTGGCCTTTGACTCGTTGCCGCTCTTGGCGTAACCTTCGGCCTGGATGAGAATCATCTCCTCAACCCTCATGAAAGGGAAATCCTCGTCATTGGTCTGGGTTCCGATGGTGTTGCAGCCGAATTTGACGTTGGTGTAAGGAAGGAACGCCATCTTCACGTCATCAATCTCCAGATTTGGAATGTCTCCCATCTGCTTACCGTTCACAAGCCATGTCAGACCGTCCAGAAGAGGTGACTGAAGGTCGGCGTCAACCCACCATCCCTTGCGGACATCGTCATTGGTGATCTTGTTCCAGAGCAGGACATTGATGCAGGTGTAGCACTGGCAGGCGGCGGAATAACTGTTCCCTGAGAAAGAACGGAGCCAGCTTGAAGATGTGGCGTACAGTCCAGTCTGGGCAAGGTCAGTCGTCATGTCAAATCCCCAGATCCAGTTCTTTTCGCTGATGTCCTTGAAACTTGGCTTGGAAACATCCTCGATGGAAGCCGGAGTATAGCCCTCGGCAGCCTTCTCGGCGTCGGCGGCGGCAGCCGCATAATTACCCAAGTTCAGATTGGCGCGGGCGCGGAGACCGTAGGCCACATTCTGGTCGATGTTCATCTTTGTGCTTCTGGTGTAGCCCTCAAGATGCTCGACGGCGTAGTTGAGGTCTTCCATTATCACGTCATAGACTTCTTTTACCGTAGCGCGAGGGTTGTTTGTGAAGTCGGTGGTCTGTTCGGTCACGATCGGAACGCAAGGCTTGTCAGCGGAAGTGGCATAACTGAACTGAAACGCCGGAGCGAGCATCAGGTACGCATAGGCGCGGAGAGTCCTGGCCTGCGCGATCATGTGAATCGCATTCTCATCCGTAACATCCTCGGGATAGGAGGACACGAAGGTGTTCACGTCAGCGATCAGCTTGTAAGGAACGCGGTAACGGATGTACGGATTACGGTAGTTCGCGTTTCTGGAAGAGTACTCTCCACAGACGGAGAACCAGTTGTAGCCCGAGTCTGCGATGAGAGCGTCAGCGCTCTCCAGGTCGTTGCAGAAGCACATCATGATGAACGCCCAGTCATCAGGCTTATTGTAGCCCATTGTGTATGGCTTTCCGAGCTGGGTGAAGAGTCCCGTGAAGGAAGCTTCGGCGCGCGTAGGGGCGATCAGATTGGTCTCCTTGACCTGGGAAGCGAGCATCGTGCCGCTTTCAGGCACTATTTCATCGATGTCGGAGCAAGCGGCGAAAGCCAGTCCGACTGCGGTCAGATAGAATATTTTACTATATTTCATATTCCTTTCCTTTTAAATTAGAATGTAAGAGTAATACCGCCGGTTATGTTACGCATCGCACCATAGCCGCCACTGTTAAGACCTGATCCGGATGTGTAGCTTCCCAGACCGATGGAATAACGAGGGTCGATACCCTGACGCTTTGAGAAGACAGCGAGATTCTCTCCTGCGACATAGACCCTGAGACCTGCGAGGCTTAACTTGCTCACAATCTTTGCTGGGAAAGTATAGCCTATGGTGACATTGTTGATGCTCAAGTAGTTGGAGCTTATCATAAAGCGATCGACCGCAGTTTGGGCAACTTGCACGTCACCATCCAGACGAGGCACGTCGGTGTTTGTGTTCTCCGGAGTCCAAGCCTTGAGGGCATCCCTGTGCCAAGCCTGTCCGGCGGAACTCTGGGTGTGCATCAAAGCCTGATAGGTACCGTCATAGTATTTGCCGCCCAACTGGTAGGAGAACTGGACAGAGAAGTCGAAACCATAGGCGCTGACATTCGTGCCGAAACCTCCGTAGAGTTTAGGAAGAACACTTCCGCACTCATATTGGGTGGCTTTATCGAAGACATCGGTGGTTCCGGTGACGGTGTTACCGTCATCATCTGTGTAGTCGTAGTAATAAAGCGCCTTGCCGGTTTCCTTGTCAACGCCGGCATATTTGCGCATGTAAGCCTCATAAAGCGAACCGCCTACCTTATAGATGTAGTTGCCGCCCTTGATGCCTTCCTCAGAGACGCTCTCATCGAGGGAAAGAATCTCGTTCTTGTAGTGGCTGAAGTTGGCGTTCCATGTCCAGTTCAGGTTCTTCGTCCTGATGATGGAGCCGTCGAGCGTAAGCTCATATCCCTTGTTCATGATCGAACCCACATTGACAGGAACGTAGCCGGTAGGGTTTCCTGCTGAAAGCGGGACATCCTTGGAATAAAGCAGGTTCTCCGTCTTGCGGGCGAACACCTCGAACGAACCGTTCAGCCTGCCGTCGAAGAGTTCGAAGTCAGTACCGACGTTGAAAGACTTGGAGGTCTCCCAGGTAAGTTCCTCATTGCCCTTGTAGGCAAGAGTGATGGAATATGCTCCCGTCTCCTCGTTATAGGAGTGCGTGTACTGGTCCGCATAAGGATAGAGACTTCCGAGGTTGTCGTTACCCTGCATACCATAGCTGACCTTGAGTTTGAGGAGGTCAACCCAGTCCACACCTTTGAGGAAATTCTCCTTGCTCAGAAGCCATGCTCCACCGACGGACCAGAAGTCTCCCCAGCGGTGTCCCTTCGCAAAGCGTGAGGAAGCGTCGCGGCGATAAGACGCGCTGGCGAAATACTTCCCGTCGTAGTCATACTGCGCGCGTCCGAGAAAACCCTCTGTCATGTACCTGTTCGTGTAGGAGGACAGGGTCCTGTTCTTGGTTCCGTCGGCATTGCTGAGCTCACCCACGAGAGGGTTGAACAAGTGGTCATTGTAGCCGGTGAGGCTCTGTGAGGTTCTCTTGTACTGCTCGTAACCGGCCAGCACGTCCACATTGTGTATTCCGTCGAATGACTTTTTGTACTCGGCGAGATATTGCTGGTTTACGGTGAACATTCTGCTTTGCGCTACATAGGCGGCTCCGTCCGTTCCGCTGCTGGAGCCGAACTGGCTGTAGAGATAGGTGCCTCTGGTGTTGTCGGAAGTGAGTCCGAGATTGGCGGAAAGGGTGAGCCCCTTCACAGGTGTGAGGACGGCTCCCCATTTTCCTGTCAACACGTCCGCAAGAGAGTTGTAGTCGTCATATTCATTGTCCCTCACCGCATTTCCGACGAAGCTCGGGCGAGTGAAATTGGTCTGGTTGGCGTCATAGACCGTCCTTCCGTTCTCCTTCAGGATGTTGCCTTCTGCATCACGGACATAGAGAGGGTAGATAGGCGCTATGTTGTTGGTGATGTAGAAGATGTTGCCGGAGGATCCGAACGAGCTCGAGTACGAGGCGGACTGGGAATCAGAATGGGAGAAGCCCATGTTCGTGATAACCTTGAACCAAGGCTTCACCTGATACTCGGCGTTGAGTCTTCCAGTGTAGCGCTTGTACTCGGAATTGCTCACCATACCTCCGTCATCGAGGAAACCGGCACTCGCATAGTAGTTGAACCTGTCGGTGGCTCCGCTGACGGAAAGATTGTACTCCTGGCGCAGCGAGTTGTGATAGACCTCATCATACCAGTCGTCAGGGGTGTAGTAGTACTCGCCGTCGGAGTAGCCGAGAGTGGCGTTAGGATTGAGCTTGAAATTCGTGCCCACGAGCTTCTGTCCTTCCGGTACAGTGTACACCAGGTAGCCGAGACCGCCGTTGTTCTGATCAAGGAGGTTCTTGTCGGCGTAGGCATAGCTTTCCGCTACCGTGTGGCCAGCGTAATAGTAAGAGTTGTACATCATCTTGTACCAAGTCTCATAATACTCGGCAGGGTCGGTGATGACATCGTACTGAGGAATGAGCCGTGAGTTCACACCCCATTTGGCGTCAAGCTTTACTGTGGCCTCGCCTGATTTTCCTTTCTTGGTGGTAAGCAGGACGACACCGTTCGCTCCGCGGTGACCGTAGATGGCCGATGCCGCGGCGTCCTTCAGGACTGAAATGGACTCTACGTCACCCGGGTTGATGTCCGAGACGGCACCCTCATAAGGCACTCCGTCCACCACGATGAGCGGACTGTTGCTGGCACTCATGGAGCCGATACCGCGGATTCTCAAGGTTGAAGAGTTGCTCGTAGGGTCTCCGCTTGAAGATATGAGCTGAACACCAGGCGTTGTACCGGCAAGGGCACTCGTCACATTCGTGGCTATCTTCTTCTCGATTGTCTCGCTCTTGACCATTGCTGCGGAACCGGTGAATGATTCCTTGGTCGCAGTACCATAGGCCACCACGATGACATCGTCAAGGACATTGTCCACCTTCAGGGAGACATCTATCTTCGTCCTTCCGGAAACAGGCACTTCGGTGGTCACATAGCCGACAGAACTGATGACCAGAATAGCGGTCCTGCTGGACACCGAAATAGTGTAGGCACCATCCTCGCCCGAGGAGATTCCGTTCATGGTTCCTTTCTCCATGATGGAGGCGAAGGGGATCGCCTCACCTGTCGCCGCATCACGCACGACTCCGGTGACCGTCCCTTTCTGGGCCATTGCCGCGCCTATGCCGATGAACAGGCACAGCGCGATTGCAAATAATTTTTTACCCATAAGCTTAAACTTTTGTTAAACCTGACCTTTAA
>CAVHWO010000009.1:0-7732 GCA_963639865.1 bacterium
CTGTCACGCCGGAGGTCGAGGGTTCGAGTCCCTTCCGCACCGCTTCAAAATGCCTCAGAGGTCACTCTGGGGCATTCGCTTTTCTGTATAATCGAATTTTTACGGATCAGGTGGTATAATGGATCAGGTGCGAAAGTATGCATAAACACATACTTTCGCACCTGATCCCATTTCACCTTACCCTTCAGTGTCTTGTCGTCCTCGGACGCTTACGTTCTGGTCATCAAACCAAGACTGGAGTCTGGTGTTTTTTGCCTTGATATTCAATTAATTAACCACTGACGCCTAATAATCGGCGAGTGGAGGGTAGGCAAGTACGTTTCATTCGGAGTGATTGCAGACCTTCGTGATGTCAACGGTGAAGTCTTCCTTGTCCGCTGCCGGCATGAACTTGCCGCGGGCTTCAAGGAAATCTACCAGTTCTGCTGCGGTCATGCCCTCTGCCGAGCAGGTGTAGAACTGCTCGGCGGCTCCGAAACGCTTGATGATTGCATCAATGAGATCCTGCTTTGTTGAATAGCTGTAACCCTCCATCATGTGGAGTACTTCATGTCCATGTGTCATAGTTGTATAATCATAACTGTTCCCTGGAAATGACATAAATGTCAACTTTCGGGAACGCAAAGGTACGGATATTACATGAAACAAAAGAATCTCATCTTCGGAAAATCGGCACTCCGGAAGGGGAGTCTTGGATTAGGCGGCCATCGGCAATGACTTGCTTGCCGTTGAGGAAGACTTTGTCTATCATGCCTTTAAACGTCATTCCTTCGTATGGGGACCACCCGCATTTATAGCCGATGTAATTCACTGAATATTCCTCCTCGGGGTCAATGACCACAAGATCAGCGTAGTTGCCGGCTCTCAGGCTGCCGCGGTCACTGATTCCCAGAATCTCGGCAGGCTTCTCCGAAAAGGCGGACGCTATTCTGGACAAGGTGAGGAGCGGAGCCTCATTCCCGGCATTCCTGCCCTCATTGAATATGTCCGCGACGGTCAACACTACAGACAGCGACTGCTGGATCGACGGGATTCCTGACGGGCATTCAAGATAAGGCCGCTCTTTCTCGGATGGAAGATGCGGTGCATGGTCCGATCCGATGGTGTCGATTATGCCTTCGGCAAGGCCTTTCCGGAGAGCCTCGCGGTCGGCGGCCGTCTTGATGGCCGGGTTGCATTTCACCTTGCCCTTCAGCGTCCCGTAATCCTTGTCGCAGAACCAGAGGTAATTCGCTGAAGTCTCTGCGGTTATGTTCGGATTATGAATCTTCGCCGCCCGGATCATCTCCACTTCCTCTGCTGTCGAGACATGGAGGACGTGGAGTCTGGTGCCATATTCAATGGCCATCGCGAGAGCTTTTGCGGTGGAGCGGACGCAGGCATTGCGGCTGCGGATCGCAGGGTGTTCGCTGAAAGGGACATCCTCTCCGAACCTTTCCTTGAAGGCGGCAAGGTTCGACTTGATGATGCCCTCGTCCTCGCTATGGATCAGGATCGGTTTCCCCTTGATCCGGAACAGGTCGGAAAGCGTCTCCCCGTCATCCACGAGCATATTCCCGGTTGATGATCCCATGAAGACTTTGATGCCGCCGAACTCCCCGCCGCGGCCTTCGGCAAGATATTCCCGGATCGCCGCCGCATTGCCGTTGGTGGCTCCGATATGGAATCCGTAGTTGGCCCACGACCGTCCGGCGGCACGGTTCAGTTTGTCCTGGATCGCATCCAAGCAGGTGGTCGGCGGAGCGGTGTTAGGCATGTCGATGAAGGAAGTGACTCCTCCGAGCAAGGCGGCCCTGGACTCGCTTTCGATGTCGGCTTTCCATTCCATTCCGGGTTCCCGGAAATGCACATGGGCGTCTATTCCTCCGGCCATCAGCACTTTACCTCTCAAATCGATGCTTTCATAATCTGAGAACGCCCTCAAAGCTTCTGAATCGTCAGAAGCCGATGTGTCACGGTAACATATTCCTGCGATCCGCTCCCCGTCAACGGCAAGGGCTCCCTTTTTTGAGGAAGCCCCCGTCACGATTGTCGCATTGGTGAGAAGAATCCTTGCCATCAGTTATCCTTTGCGGTGGAACTTTCTGAATTTCAGCTTGATGACACCCCGGAACGCTTCCCCGAAGATGCCTCCGCTCATCTTGGATGTGCCAAGTTTGCGGTTTACGAAGATGATCGGGACCTCCGTCAATTTGAATCCAAGTTTCCACGCCGTGTACTTCATCTCGATCTGGAAGCCGTAGCCTTTCATCTGAACGTCGTCAAGGTCGATTGTCTTCAAAGTCTTGCGGCTGTAACACTTGAATCCGGCCGTGCAGTCGTGGATCTTCATTCCGAGGACCGTCTTGACATAGATGGATGCGAAATAGGACATCAGGATTCTTCCGATAGGCCAGTTCACGACGCTGATCCCGTCGCAGTAGCGGGAGCCTATGGCCACTCCGCCGCATTCGGCGCAGGCCTTGTGGAGTCTCGGCAGGTCTTCCGGATTGTGGGAGAAATCGGCATCCATCTCGAAGATGTAGTCGTAGCCTTTTTCCAGAGCCCATTTGAAACCTGTGAGATAGGCTGTCCCGAGGCCGAGTTTCCCGGAACGCTCTATAATGAACAGTCTCTCCGGGAACTCTTCCTGAATCCCTTTCACAATGCCGGCGGTCCCGTCAGGCGAGCCGTCATCTATGATAAGCACATTGTACTCTCCGTCAAGGGAGAACACCTTCCTGATGATCGACTCGATGTTCTCCTTCTCGTTGTAGGTCGGAATAATGACGACTTTTCTGTCCATATGAATATGTCCGTTTTTAGTTTGTTCTCATCATCTCCTTGACCGCCGCCTCAAGTTGCCTGTCCTCTCCCTTCAGGACGGAAGCCGGATCGTTGTCCACTTTGATGTCCGGCTCGATCTGGTGGTTCTCAAGGTATTTCCCTTCCTTGAGACCGAAAGAGCCGACCTGTGGGATTCCAAACACCATGCCGTTGAGCTGGGTCTCCCACCAGACGGCGGTCATGGTGCCGGGCACAGGCATGCCGATGAGCTTGCCTATTCCCAGAGTCCTGTAGGTGTAAGGGAAGCCGCAGGCATCGGAGTAGTTGTCCTCGCACATCAGCACGCAGGACGGCTTCCTCCATTTGCTGTACGGCTCGCTGCCGATGTACTGGCCTCTTGGGGAGAACCGGATATATTCCTTGCCGCTCAGGAATGTGGCGAGGTCGTCGTGCAGCCAGCCGCCGCCGTTGTGCCTCGTGTCAACCACCGCCGCGTCAGCCGCCCTGTACTTGCCGAGCAGTTTTGAATATACCGTCCTGAAGCTTGGCGAGTCCATGCCCTGAACATGGGTGTACCCCACGGTGCCCCCGGAAATCCTGTCCGTCATGTCCTCTCTCTGCTTTACCCACCTGCGGTACATGAGTGCGTACTCTGAATATCCCGGCTCGACGAACATCTCGACATCCTTCTTCCCCTTCCTGACCACGACCGCCACTTTCTTGCCGGCCTTGTTCCTCAGGAGACCGAACCAGCTTTCTCCGGCCCTTATCGGCTGACCGTCAATGGATGTGATAATGTCCCCGGCCTTGATCTCGGAATCCGCCAGATTCAGGGCTCCTCCAGGAAGAATTTCTGCTATCCTGAGTCCGTCGCCTTCGTAGTCGTGGTCGTAAATCGCTCCGAGCCATCCCATTGTGAACTTTGAACGCTGGCTGTAGCGGGCACCGGTGTGGGAACCGTTCAACTCTCCGAGCATCTCGGAGAGGAGATCCTGGAAGTCAAAATTGTTGGCGATGTAAGGCATGAACCGCTCATAGTTCTTCCTGTAGCCTTCCCAGTCTATTCCGTGTATTGCAGGATCGTAGAATTTCTCGTTCACCTGCTTCCAGACATGAGCGAAGATGTAGTCCCTCTCGGCTTTCGGTTTGAATTCGTAATCTCCTGAGAATGAGATAGTGCTTGAGGATCCGTTGGCTATGTTGATCTTGGTGATCGACCCTCCGGTGAAGACGTAGAGATCCTTGTCGTCAGCCGACGGAGTCATGGAACCGTGCACGCCCTTCTTTATGACCTTCACGTCGCCTTTCTTCAGATCTTTCTGGCAGAGGTCGTAACTCTTCTCAAGTCTGACCGTGTAGAACAGTTTTGTCCCGTCCTGGGTGAGGTGGAAATCTCCGAGTCTTCCGGAGAAACGGGTCAGGCGCGCGGTCCTGAACTCCCTGTTCTCAAGGTCAAGCACAAGTTTCGCCGGCTTCTCAGCCTGCTTCACGGAGTCTTTCTTCTCTTTTTTCTCCTCTTTTTCGATCTTCTTATCGGACTTGTCCCCGTCCTCAAGAGCCTTGGCGATCTCCGCGTCCTCCTTGTCCTGATAGAACCGGGTCATCTCCTTGCCGTCGAAGAACATGATGTAGATGTCGCTCTCCGCACCCCAGCTGCCGTGGCTGCGGTAGCCGTCCTTATCCGATTCCCAGGCCATCGCCTTGCCCTTGAGAGTCCACTTGAAGTTGCCGTCGGAGTAGCCGCTTTCGGTCAGGTTGGTGATCTTGCCGCTCTCGATGTCGATAAGCGCGACATCGGAGTTGTTCCAGCCTCCGTTGATCTGGTAGTTGCTCAGGAGGTACTTGCTGTCCGGACTCCATTCGAAGCTCTGGTCTCCGTCAGTGTAAGAGTAATTGACGCCTTTGAGCAGGGATTCCTCTTTCCCGTCCTTTGTGGACTTGATGACCAGCTCGGTCCTGTCGCGCAGGAACGCCACCCATTCCCCGTCAGGAGAGACAACCGGCTGGAAGCAGGTCTCGCCTTCCGAAGTCACGAGTTCCTCCTTGAACTTCGTCGCATAGGTGAACCTTTTTTCCCTCTTGTCTGTCAGAGAGGTCTTGTATATTCCCCAATGTCCGTCCCTTTCCGATGAGTAGTAGAGTTCGCGCCCGTCCTTTGAGAAGCTGACATTGCGCTCCTGCTCTGGGGTGTTGGTGATTCTCCTGGTGGTCTTGTAGTCAGCCGACGTGACGAACACGTCGCCCCGGATCACGACGGCGATCTCCTTCCCGTCAGGCGACACGGCCATCGACGAGGCTCCGCTGCTGAAAGTGAGATATTCAACATCATTTTCGGTCTCGTCCTTCGCCACTGTGATGTCGAGCCTCTCGGGTTCCTTGCCGTCCGTCATCGTGTAGAGGTCTCCGTTCCATGAGAAGCAGAGGGTGCCGTTCCCCGCCACCGAGAGGAATCTCACAGGATTGCCTTTGAATTTCGTAAGCTGGGTCGCCCTTCCCGGCTCCGAGATCGAGGATTTGTAAACATTGAGGGTACCGTCCGCCTCCGATATGTAGTAATAGGTCTTTCCATCGGCCGCGAAGACAGGGTTTCTGTCCTCTCCGATGAAGGATGTCAGCTTCGTGAACGCACCGTCTCCGGTGACACGGAATCTTTCACCTTGCGCCGCGGCGGGCTTGTAGAGCCAGATGTCTCTGGTCACCGATGACTGATGATGCTTGCGGAGCGGATCTTCGTAGCCTTTGTAGTCCTCGTAGATGACTTCGCCTGAAGGGTTCACGCTCATCGCCATGAGAGGCATTGATGTGACCAGCTCAGGTCTGCCGGCGTTCTCGTCCACCTGCCAGATCTGCGGACTGCCGGGAAATCCCCCGTAAACCGCATCCTGCTGGATGCTGGCCTGAAACAGAACCCTGCCGCCATCAAGCACGCATAACGGAGTCTCGTTGCCGGGGTAGTCCGTCAGTCTCTTCGGAACCCCTCCTTCGGCGGAGGTGATGAATATGTCCTTTGAACCGGCCCTGTAGGAAGAGAACACGATTTTCTTACTGTCCGGAGTCCAAATGGGATCCGAGTCGTAGGCCTGGTTTGTCGTGATCTGAAGCGCTCTTCCGCCGTTGGCACCTACAGTGAAGATGTCTCCCTTGTAGCAGAACGCCACTTTGGTTCCATCGGGGGAGATTGCGCTTTTTCTGAGCCATTTCGGCGTTTCCTGCGCGGTGGCTGCTGTGGCCGTCACCAGAATGGCCGCTGCCAGCACCAATGTTTTTCTTAAGGTCATATTCATGGAATTTTAAACAGCTTCTTATTATGTAGGCCGCCGTGCGACCATTTGACAAATGTATCAAATTTTACCGAATATTTTACCTAAATTTGCACGTTTGGAATAATATTGTTTTTAGTATATGAACAGAATAGATTGTTTTGTCCCTTTCGTGAGTGATGGGCAGGTGGCAGTGACCGCCGCCAACCTTCGCGCGCAGGATGAGGTCGCCAAGGTCGAGTTCCTTGACGCCGCCACTTTCAAGAGCACCGCCGGCATCAGAAAGATCGCCGCGGCCGCCACCGCTCCTTTCACAATGATCTACACGAAGACTACCGAGTTGAGTTTCGGCCAGTTCGCTCTGGAGCGGTTTCTCTCGATAGCCGAGGACTCGTCAGCGGCGATGGTTTACGCCGACCATTTCAACGAGGTGGACGGCAACCGTGCTTTCGCCCCGGTGATCGACTGCCAGCAGGGAGCCCTGCGTGACGATTTCGATTTCGGTTCGGTGATGATCTACCGTACCTCCGCCTTAAAGGAAGCCGTCGCAAGAATGGATGTGGATTATGAATATGCCGGTCTCTACGACCTTCGGCTCAAAGTTTCCCAAAAGGGCAGCCTTGTCCACATCAATGAGTATCTCTACTACGAGATCGAGACGGATACCCGCAAGTCCGGCGAGAAACTCTTCGATTATGTGGATCCGAAGAACCGTGCCGTCCAGATCGAGATGGAAAAGGTCTGCACACAGCATCTTAAGGATGTGGGCGGTTATCTTGAACCTGATTTCAGACACATCGAGTTCTCCGACGATTCTTTTGAATATGAAGCCTCGGTTGTCATCCCTTGCAAGAACAGGGTGCGCACGATCGGTGACGCGTTGAAGTCCGCATTGAGTCAGAAGGCCTCATTTAAATATAATGTGATCGTTGTGGATGACAACTCCACCGACGGGACTGTGGAGGTCATAAAGAAGTTCATCGATGACCCTAAGCTTGTTTATATCGCGCAGGACAAGACGTATCATGCGATAGGCGGTAACTGGAATGCGGCCCTGCACCATCCGAAGTGCGGAAAATTCGCCATCCAACTGGACTCTGACGATGTCTATTACGATGAGAACACTGTGCAGAAGTTCGTGGAAGCCTTCTATGCCCAGAACTGCGCCATGGTTGTCGGCACTTACAGGATGACCAACTTCCAGATGGAGACCCTGCCTCCGGGAATCATCGACCATCGCGAGTGGACTCCTGAGAATGGCCGCAACAATGCCCTCCGCATCAACGGGCTTGGCGCTCCGCGCGGATTCTACGTCCCGATGCTCCGCACCATCAACTTCCCTACGACCAAGTACGGCGAGGACTACGCTGTAGGTCTCCGCGTCTCCAGGGAGTACCAGATCGGCCGAATCTATGACGTGGTTTACAATTGCCGTCGTTGGGATGACAATTCCGACGCTTCGCTCGACATCGACAAAGTGAACGCTAACAACCTGTATAAGGACAGGATACGTACTTGGGAGCTTCAAGCAAGAATCCAGATGAATAAAAAAAGTTGAAAATTCTTGCGAAAAAATTTGTCAGTTTAAAAATAATGCCTACCTTTGCATTCCCGTTCGGAACGAACTACAGACGGTCTGAACAGGGAATGCAAGATCATTGAAAAGGCTGAAGGAAGTACAACAAGTACCGAGAACGAAAGAAGAG
>CAVHWO010000010.1:0-3234 GCA_963639865.1 bacterium
GATATGGATTTATACACAGACAAATTGCCATTTGGTTCAAGGTTTTTTTTTGCGGGGTATATGTTTAACTCTTTGATTATGGTGATTTTTTCAAACAGATTTTATGAAAACGTCTTATCTATGTACACTATTGTCCTTGTAATTGGTATGACTTTTTTCTGGAAAACGCTATCGAGACGGTTTGTAACTATTGAATAATGTGTATTTGTGGAGCAGACTGTCCGAAAATTAGAGGATAGCCTCTGAAAAATCGAAATTGATTGAGTCGCTCAAACGGAGCGTTCAATATAGAAACATTGCACATTGAAAGCTGAATAAAGCATACAGAAATCACACATGAAGTTAGAGGAGTACGGTATAATGGGAGTAACGAAATTTCTTCGGAGGGAACTGCCATGCCGTATATACCAGGCTTTGATCGAAACCAGATGATGTGCTGCGCATGGGACGAATTTGTGGCTCCAGAGAGTGTTGCGAGACTTATCGATGCATTCGTAAGTACACTCGATGCCCAGAAGTGCGGTGTAAAGATGGTATCAGTCGAAGGACGCTCATCGAGAAAGCTTGCAGAAAGCTGCAAAGTAAATCTTGAGGTTAAATGGATGATTGGTGGCGTTGAGCCGGACTTCCGTACAATCTCGGATTTTCGGAAAGATAACATCGACAGCTTGAAGGAAATATTTCATGAGTTCAATCGTCGGATTTCCGGGATAGTGAAGTGGGGCTTTGCGTCAGTCGATGGAAGTAAGATTCAGGCGAACAATTCGAAAAACAATAACTTCACAAAGAACAAGCTGGATGATCGCATCAAGTGGCTGAACGGTCATACAGATGAGTATCTTCGCCTGTTGAAGGAGATAGATGAAAGGGAGAATGAAGAAGAAATCGGACAGTTGACCAGAGCGGGTTTGGAAGCAAAGCTTCATGAGGCAAAAGAAAGACTGGCACGGTATGAAACGTATCAGCAAATGATGGAGGAAACGGGAGCGTCACAGCTTTCTCTTTCGGATGCAGATGCAAGGCTTATGAAAAATAAAAATGACTTTGCTGTAGCATACAATCCGCAGACCGCAGTCGATTCCGAAACGCATCTGATTCGCGACTTTCAGATGACCAATCAGGTTACGGATCATGGACTCCTAGAAAGTACGATGAGTACAATTAGGGAAGACGATGACAGACCGGTTATCGAAGTTGTTGCTGATAAAGGATACGAAGATGTCAAAGACATGGCGAAGTGCCTTGAGAATGGAATCATTCCACATGTCATCACGGATGACGGAAAGGATGGCTATGATCTGGAACTTCCTTATGAGGAGACGGATGCAGATCCAAACAGCACAGACCCGGAAGAATTGAGTAAGACACTGAGATCCGGGCAAGTTCCGACAGCGTACAAAGATGTTATCGAAAATATGCGTGTTGAGACAGTACGAAGAAAAGTAGCTGAGCCTCAAGAAATGGCTGAGAATCCTTATGGCAGCCAAGAGGAAATGCAGAATCTGGCGAAGGAAGGTTTCTTTGTGCGTGATCCGGAAAGGAATCTTGTGTATTGTCCTGCCGGAGAAATCCTGCGACAAAAATGCATTAAGAAGAATGGAAACATTCGCTATGCCAATAAGAACGCCTGCCGACAATGCAAGTATCGTAACAAATGCCACAAAGGAAAAAACGAGTGGAAGGAAATCGATTTCACAAAGGACCAGCTGAAGAAACCTTGCAGAGATTGGCTACTTGCAGATGGGAAAACGATTGAAACAAATCGGTCAAAATCTAAGATAGTCTTCGAAAAGGTCAAGATAGTGAAATTCTTTTTGAGACCTGACCGAGAGAAGATGTCTCATCGGATGTGTTTGTCGGAGCATCCATTCGTAACAATCAAGAGGGCCATGGGAGCCACTTACTTCTTGCTGAAGGGTAAGCGTATGGTGGCTGGAGAGTTTGCGCTCTGGTGTCTGGCCTATAACCTAGAACGAGCCAAAAATCTTCTCGGCTTCAATAAAATGATGGAAGTGATGGCGCAAGCTTAAGCTTCAGTTCTTTTTGTTCTGTACATTTTATTCAGCTCTCAATGTCAGAGGCCAGCGAAAAGAGGTTTTTGATGAAAAACGATGTGAGTACTGTTGAAAAACTGCGAAAAAACGCAGTATTCGGACGGTCTGGGGGGGGGGGGACAAGCAATAAATTATGAATATTAACAAAATGATGAAAAATGTGATTGGAAATAACGGGATGCGTTTCTTGGCTTTAGAAAGAAGAAAAGCTCTAAGGATTTCAGATTTCGTTTCTGGACGTGCAGGAAAGATCATTTTCAATGAGGGACAGTGGTCGTGCAAAATATTTTCCAAAAGAAAAGAAAATGTATTTTTCGGGTATTATGACCTTAAGCAGTTTAATTCTAATGGAGATAAACTTTTAGCTCATGTTACTCCATACAAAGCTAATCCTAACGAAGATGATGCGGAAATAGTATGGATTGATCCGGTTACGTCAGAATTTCACACAATTGCTAAGTCGAGGGCATGGAGCTGGCAACAAGGATCTCGCTTAAGATGGCATCCTCTTTTATCTGATACTTGCCTTTATAATGATCTTGAAGATGGCGAATATGTTCTTAAACAAGTCGATTTGTCTAGCGGTATTTCTAAAAGTGTATGTTCGGCTACGTATGATATTGATGATAAATTTCAATATGGGATTAAGGTGAATTTTGAACGTCTTCAGAGACTTCGCCCAGGTTATGGTTATAGTAGGATTGGTGATTATACGAAAAACGACACGCGACCAACAAAAGATGGAATTATTCGTATAGACCTAAGCACAGGACATGAACAGTTATTGTTTTCTTTGAAGGAGTTGTCGGAAAACTTACCGGATGATTCGAAATATCATTATATAAACCATGTATGTTTTTCTCCTTCGGGAAACAGGTTTATGTTTTTCCATATATGGACACAGGGCGCTTCATTACCTTGGAATATGAGATTTTATGTTTGTAATTCAGATGGATCGAATTTAATAATGTTAGAAGATGATGTGAGAATATCACACTATCACTGGATTGACGATGATAGAATCATTGCCACTCGTAACATAAAAGGAAAAGATTATTCTTATGTTATATATAATATATGTACTATGAATAATATAGTTTTGAAAAATGATTGTCTTATGGTGGATGGACATCCAAATTTATTTAGACATGGATTTGTTACGGACACATATCCTCAGAGC
>CAVHWO010000011.1:0-4448 GCA_963639865.1 bacterium
CTTTTCATATTCAATTAATTTTATCGCAAAGATAAAGTCGCCATTTTTGTTTGCCCTTACCTGCATTCCGGCAAATAATACCGCTAATGTGGAATTTATGGTTTCTGCAGTACCGGTGATCCTCCGAACACCCCGCTCATTTCCATCGAGTCAAGTTCCGCATCTATCCTGTGCAATTCGTCCCCCGCCAGATGAATATCTGCGGCACCGGCGTTTTCCTTCAGCCGCGAGAGGTGTCTGGTGCCGGGAATCGGGACAATCCACGGACGCTTGTTCATCATCCAAGCAAGGGCGACCTGAGAAGGTGTGGCGTGGTGTTCCTCGGCAAGATGGTCAAGAAGCGCGAAGAGAGACTTGTTCTTCTCGAAGCTCTCGCTGCGGAACTGAGGCATTGACGCGCGATAGTCGGTTTTGCTGTCGAACTGTGAGAGAGCGTTGTAGCACTCTGTCAGAAGACCGTTGGCCAATGGCGAGAATGCCACGAAACCCACTCCCAACTCCTCGCATACAGGGAAAATGCTCTCGTGCTTTCTCGCCATCATCGAGTATCTGTTCTGTACCGCCGCGACAGGGCAGACCTTGTGCGCCCTGCGCAGATATTCCTCCGTAGCCTCGGATATCCCCCAATGCAGGATTTTTCCCTCCCTGATGAGATCTGCCATCACTTCAGCGACCGTTTCCGGTTCTACAGACGGGTCAATGCGATGCTGATAATAGAGGTCGATATGGTCTGTCTTCAGGCGTCTTAGAGACCCCTCTACCGCTCTTCGGATTGTCTCCGGCCGTGAATCCGGTATGAGCTTGTGCGGACCGACCGCTTCCGGAGCATCGAAGGTGAGTCCGAATTTGGTCGCGATGACTATCCTGCTGCGGAACGCAGGGAACGCCTGCCCGAGAAGTTCCTCGTTGTCGTGCGGTCTGTCCGCAGTGCCATAGACCTCGGCGGTGTCGAAGAAGGTGTAACCCATATCGACGGCGTATGAGAGGAGTTCCGTCATCTCTTTCCTCTCAGGCGGCGCTCCATAAGCGTGGCTCATTCCCATACATCCGAGTCCGACTGCCGAGACCCTCAACCCGCTGAGTCCAAGTGTACGGTATTCCATAGCATCAGTCCGGCAGCTGCACGCTCATAAAGAACTTTTCGGCATCCTCTCTGGACAGATTGAACACCCTTTCCTCTTTGTTCAGAGCCCGGATCTGTGCCATCTCATCGTCAGTCAACTCAAAGTCGAATATATCGATGTTTTCCTGAATATGTTTTGGGTTCTTCGAACCAGGAATGACGGAGAATCCTTCCTGAACATGCCAACGCAGAATTATCTGGGCGGCACTTTTTCCGTGCGCCTCGGCGATAGAGCCGATCACAGGGTCTTTAAGAAGCATCCCGTCTGACATCGCTCCTCCGAGCGGGAACCAGCATTCCACCCGGATGTTGTTCCGCTTGGCTGTCTCTCTCATCTCCAGCCTCTGCGCATACGGATGACATTCCATCTGAAGGACGGCCGGTTTGATGCGCGCCTCTTTCATAATGCGCTCGAAGGCCACGTCGTCCGTGTCGAAATTGCTGATACCCAGTGCGCGGACCTTGCCCATCTCAACAGCTTTCTCCATATCTCTCCACGCTCCGACAAAATCTCCGACCGGCTGGTGTACATAAAGAAGGTCGATGTAGTCAAGCTGCATTCTTTCCAGCATCTTGTCGATGGCCTCAAGAGTCTTGCCCTCGCCGTATTCCGTCGGCCAAACCTTGCTCGTGATCCAGATTTCCTCACGTGGGATGCCGCTCTCCTTGACAGCCTGTCCCACACCGCGCTCGTCATTGTAGGCGTGGGCCGTGTCTATGTGGCGGTAACCGGCTTTCAATGCCGCAAGACAGGACTGCATGCACACATCATCTGAGGGCTGGAGATATGTTCCGAGACCGAAGCGTGGCATCAGGGCTCCATTGTTCAGTTCAACCACGGGGACACCGGCGACGGTCGTGCCCTTGTCCTGCGCGAAAGCGGTGCCGCTCTCTACGGCCTGAAGGGTTACACAACGAACAGCAAACTTCCGGACAATGTATGTCTCCACACTGGCGGATACCTTTTATAACAAGAGACTTTCTGTCCTCAGACTGTTTCCAGTTGGCTAAATATGCTTCTATTTTTCTCTTAAGCATAGCACAACCTTACTTTCCCGATGAAGATATTCAATATTCTTCCTCAAATCACCTGCTGAACTCTTTCTTGTTGCCTTGCTCAATGTTCAAGATCTCGCTTCCGTCATCGCCGTATTTCCCTTCTTTGGCTTCGATGATAACAGAAGGTTCATAGACTTCTATTGAGTGCCACGTGCCTCTGGGAATCTGGCAACCGAAGTAGCCGTGTAGAGGACACAGTGGAGTCCTTTCAATCTCATTGCCAGCATCATCATAGAACACTTCGACAATTGAACCGCTAATAATAACAACGCTTTCCGATGAGTTCGGGTGGCGATGTATCAAGAACTTGCTCCCCGGCAACATCACATTCAGCATCCTTTGTGAGCCGTCGTTCTCGGAGTTGCGCAAGTCATAGTTGACGCGCAATCTCGGATTCAGCAAAGCCTCATTAAAAAGCTGGCTTAAGAATTTATTATCAATAGTCATTGTATAATGTTACTTTTCCGACTCCGAATAACTCTGTGCCTGTTCCGTAATATGCTTCCCCTGCTGAGGAACGAAGAGGAAAGATATGAATTCCCAAATGCCGAGAAAGGAGTTCTTCATCATATTTGTCACGTTACTTTACTATCGCCTCCTTGATGCTGTCCACGATATACCTAACATCCTCATCGGAGACCATCGGTCCCGCAGGGAGGCAGAAGCCAGTCTTGAAAAGTTCCTCCTCAACCCCGTTCGTGTACACAGCCGCCCCGGCATACACCGGCTGCTTGTGCATAGGTTTCCAGGTAGGCCGAGCCTCGATCTTCTTGCCGAGCATAAACACCCGCAGTGCCTCAACATTCTCATTCGGCTGGCAGTCCGTCACAGGAGAAGAAACCTGATGAATCACACCGGCAGCACCGCCTACGGCAGTCTTAACGACTTCCTTATACGCATTCTCCTGCCCCACAATCCTAACCGAAGGATCCAGCGTTGCGGCACACAGCCAGAAATTAGCATCATAGCGCGGATCCGCAGGCTGCGAATGCATCTTCACTCCCGGCACATCCGAGAGCAGCTTCTCATACAGAGCCTGAACGTGCTTATGATGCGCGATATGCGCATCCAATACAGTCATCTGACCACGGCCAATCCCTGCACAGACATTCGACATCCTGTAATTATACCCAATCGCAGTGTGCTGATAATAAGGATAAGCATCGCGAGCCTGCGTCGCATACCACATAATCTCGCTCGCATCCTCCGCATTACGGCAGACGAGTGCTCCGCCGCCGGAAGTAGTAATCATCTTGTTGCCGTTGAACGACAGCACGCCGTACTTTCCGAATGTGCCAAGCACCTGCCCATTGAAACGGGAACCCATCCCTTCGGCAGCATCCTCAATCACAGTGATACCATATTTGTCTGCAATCGCCAATATCTTATCTATCTGATACGGCATACCATACAACGCCACAGGAATAATGGCTTTAGGATAACGCCCTGTCTTCTCTTTCCTATCAATAATCGCCTTCTCCAGCAGCTCCGGATCCATATTCCAAGTCTCCCCTTCCGAACCCACGAACACCGGCTTCGCTCCGAGATAGGTAATCGGATGCGACGATGCGCAGAACGTATAACTTTGCACCAGCACCTCGTCCCCAGCCTTCACCCCGGCCCCGATCAGCGCCAGATGCACCGCCGCAGTTCCAGCCGACAGGCACACAACCTTGCGGTCCAGAGCCTCGCTCCCGTCTGTCTTGCTGTTCACAAAGTTCTCCAAATCCTTCTCAAAGGCGTTGACATTAGGTCCCATAGGAACAACCCAGTTGGTATCAAAGGCTTCCTTGACATACTTCTGTTCCCATCCCTCCCCGCTCATATGCGCGAGGCAGAGATAAATTGTCTTTCTCTCTTCCATTGTTATATATCTTAACTTTTAAACATTCTGTTTATTACACTTCCTCGCCTGCGAACTTAACCTTAAAGTCAAGCACCGTGACGAAAATCATCTCGATATCCTTGATGAAACTATAGTACGATAGTAATAGCAGTTAAGCCGCACTTTGTCAGGATATATCACCGTGTCATTATATTCCACGGCTATATCCTGCATCGGTCGGGAATCTCCCGCCGCCTAACGCTTAGCCACATAGTCAGGAATCATCCTAAGCGTTCACTTCTCCACCCGAGGGTGACTAAAAAGTCGAAGGACTGATTAGTCACCCTCTACTTTTATGTCAGTAAGCTCTGAGCCGTCAGGCATCTGTCGTCTTCCGTTTCCCTGTACCCCGAGCATTTGCTAGATATGAGGTTCTTTATG
>CAVHWO010000012.1:0-98113 GCA_963639865.1 bacterium
CTGATATTTAGTGCTTTTCTGCTTTATTTCTATGGATTTCGATATTCGGCTATTTCCCGATGCAGAACCTTCCGAAAATCTCCCCCAGCACTTCGTCCGTGGTGATTTCGCCGGTGATGGAGCCGAGGTGGTGGAGGGCGGTGCGGAGGTCTTCGGCGAGGAGGTCGGGGGTCTGGCCGGCGGACAGGGAGGATCTGACACTCTCAAGTGCGGCACAGGCTCCAGTCAGGGCTTGGTAGTGGCGGAGATTGGTCACGATTGTCTGGTCAGAACCCATTGCGGAGGATTTTTGGGAATCGGACAGCAGTCGCCTCAAATCATCAAGACCGAATCCGGTCTTTGCGGAAATGTACAGCTTTACAACTTTATAATCTTTAGCATCAGGGGCTGAGATGGAACTGTTGATCAAGTCAACATTTATTTTGTCGCCCAAAATGTCAACCTTATTCAGGAGTACAATCAGTTTCTGGGAATGTAAATCCAGATTGGAGACTATGTCGGAAATCGAAGTCTCGTTCTCTTCTTCGGAAGCGGTCACGTCGAGCAGTGCAAGGACAACCGAGGCCTCGCACATCTTCTTGTAGGATCTTGAGATGCCGATTTTCTCGACCTCGTCGGATGTCTCCCTCAAGCCGGCGGTGTCGATGAACCGGAAAAGCACACCGTCTATCGTCATTGTCTCCTCGACGGTGTCGCGGGTGGTGCCGGCGATGTCGGAGACAATGGCGCGGTCGTCGCGAAGAAGGGCGTTCAGCAGGGTGCTCTTGCCGGCGTTCACCGCACCGACGATGGCGACCGGAACCCCGTTGCGCAGTGCGTTGCCATAGCGGAACGAGTCTGTGAGCGAATGAATATGCCGGATCACATCATCAAGCAGAGCCGAAAGTTCCGCACGGTTGGCGAACTCGATCTCCTCCTCGCTGAAATCCAACTCCAGTTCCAGTAGGGATGTCATCTTCAGCAGTTCATCCCTCAGGCCTTTCAACTCCTTGGAGAATCCGCCTTTCAACTGGCTGAAAGCGACTTTGTGGGCAGCCTCGCTCTGTGCGGAGATCACATCGGCGACGGCTTCCGCCTGAGCCAGATCCATCTTGCCGTTCACAAAGGCCCTTTGGGTGAACTCACCGGGACCGGCGGCACGGGCTCCCGAATCAACCAACCGTTGCAGAAGCCTTTCCGCGATGTACCTTGACGAATGGCAGGAAATCTCCACCGAGTCCTCACCCGTGTAGGAATGCGGAGCCTTGAAAACACTGACGAGGACGTTGTCCAATTCCGAACCGTCAACATCGAGCAGCACTCCGTATCGAAGTCTGTAACCGTCGGTGAATGAGACAGCACCTCCTTTGCAGACAATCACTTTGTCGGCTATGGCGAAGGACTCTTTTCCGCTCATCCTGACCACGGCTATGGCTCCGGTTCCGGGGACGGTGGCGGGGGCGCAGATTGTGTCTTCCATATTCATCATTTCTCCTTAAGAATATTAACGGATGGCAAATTTATCAACATTCCGCAACATATTCAACCGTCAAGGTTTGGAATTCCTGTCTTTCACCGGGCACAAATATCCCGGAAACCATTCCGATTCCGGAAACAGATTCTTATCTTGCGGAATATTAGAAACTGTTTTGAAAGGATTTCCAAAATTTTATCATGCGGAATTTTCGTGGCGGTTTCAGCTTTGGAAGAGGAAGCATAGCTTTAGCTATGTGACCGATGAGAAAGATAAAAATGGTCGGAAAGGCCGTGTAAGAAAAGAGAAAAATTATTTCAAAACAACTTCTTGATGACACAAATTATGGACAGGAGAATATTCCCGACAGTTTTATTGATTCTTGTTTCTGCGCTTTGCGGCGCTCAGCAGAGATGCCGGTACGAGATCCGCTTTGACACACCGACCTCACTCAGACAGTCTCCGGCCTGGAACGGGGACAAGGATCCGGAATGGGAATCACAGACCCTTCCCATCGGGAACGGCAGCATCGGGGCCAATGTGTTCGGCTCCATTCAGGCGGAGCGGATAACCCTCAACGAGAAAAGCCTTTGGCGTGGCGGACCGGGGACTTCGGGCGGGGCGGAACATTATTGGAACGTCAACAAGGAGTCGGCGGGGCTTCTTCCGGAAATCCGCCGGGCCTTTGCGGAAGGGCGGCCGGACAAGGCTGCTGAACTGACCCGGAAGAATTTCAACGGATTCGTCTCCTACTACGGCGAGGATGGGAACGAGTCCATCTTCGGCAGTTACACGACCGCCGGAGAACTGAAGGTCTGGACGGGAGTCGATTCCTCCTCCGTGACAGACTATCATCGGGTTCTGTCCTTGGATGACGCCGTGGCGAGAGTGAGTTTCAGCAGCGGCGGAGTGCGCCACATACGGGAATATTTCATCTCCTCTCCGGCGAACGTGCTGGTGATGAGGTTCCGGGCCGACCGTCCAGGGATGCAGAATCTCAGGCTGGAATATTCCCCTAATCCTACTGCGGACGGAAGTGTGAGACCTTATGGCGGAGACGGCTTGGAATATTCAGGAAAATTGGGCGGCAACCGGATGGAATATGCCGTCCGCGTCAGAATGTCGGTCATAGGAGGCTCGTGTTCCAATAAGGGAGGGGTTCTGGAGGCCTCAGACGCGGATGAGGTGGTGTTTTATTTGTCCGCCGACACGGACTACAAGATGAACTATGCTCCGGATTTTGACGATCCGAAGGCCTACGTCGGGGTGGGTCCGTCAGAAACGACCGGAAAATGGATGGACGAGGCGTTCGCAAAAGGCTATGATACTTTGCTGCGTGAGCATATTTCCGACTATTCCTCATTGTTCGGGCGGGTGGAGTTGTCGCTGGGCGGAGATCCCGCTTCTGCCGGACTTTCCACTCCGGAGCGGTTGAGGCGCTATCGTTCAGGTGCTTCGGACCCCGGTTTGGAGGAATTGTACTACCAGTTCGGACGCTACCTGCTGATCGCCTCCTCCCGCTCAGGCAACCTTCCGGCCAACCTGCAGGGAATATGGCATGACGGCATCGACGGTCCGTGGCATGTGGACTACCACAACAACATCAACATCCAGATGAACTACTGGCCGGTCTGCTCCGCCAATCTGACGGAATGTGCGGAGCCGTTCTTTGAATATGTCCGCTCGCTTGTGAAGCCGGGGGAGAGGGTGGCGCGTTCGTACTATGGTGCCCGCGGGTGGACAGCCTCGATTTCCGGAAATCCGTTCGGATTCGCCTCCCCTCTGAGCTCCGAGGACATGATCTGGAATCTCTGTCCGATGGCGGGTCCGTGGCTCGCCACCCATTTTTGGGATTATTATGACTATACCCGTGACACCGCTTTCCTGCGTGACACGGCCTACGGGATTCTCCGCTCCAGCGCCCGCTTCACGGTCGATTATCTGTGGCATAGGCCGGACGGTTCCTACACCGCGGCGCCGTCCACCTCTCCGGAGCATGGCCCGGTCGATGAGGGAACCACATTCTCCCATGCTGTGGCGCGTGAGATTCTGCTTGACGCGGCGGCTGCCGCGGAGATCCTTGGTCTGGATGAGGAGGAGCGCGACGGGTGGCTGGCTGTGGAGCGGAATCTGCCGCCGTACAGGGTAGGCCGTTTCGGTCAGCTTATGGAATGGTCTCATGACATTGATGATCCGGAAGACCGTCACCGGCACGTGAACCATCTGTTCGGACTCCATCCCGGCCACACCCTGTCTCCGTTTACCACACCGGAACTCGCCGAGGCTGTGCGCGTGACCCTGGACCACAGGGGAGACGGAGCCACCGGCTGGAGCATGGGCTGGAAACTGAACCAGTGGGCAAGGCTGCATGACGGAGACAGAGCCTACACCCTGCTTAGGAACCTTCTCTCGGACGGCACTCTTGACAATCTTTGGGACAGCCATCCTCCATTCCAGATAGACGGCAATTTCGGCGGCACCGCCGGCATCACGGAGATGCTGTTGCAGAGCCACATGGGCTTCATCCATCTCTTGCCGGCCCTCCCTTCGGCCTGGCCGGACGGCAGAGTCACCGGCCTTCTGGCCCGCGGCGGTTTCGAAGTCGATATCGAATGGTCCTCCGGCAGACTGAAATCCGCTGTGATCCATTCCCGCGCCGGTTCCCGCTGTTCTCTGCGCTACGGTCAGACCGTAATGGAATTCGACACGGAACCCGGCGAAGTCCGTCACCTTGCATTCCAATGAGAGGGAATCCGGGAAATATTCGTAATTTTGCGGTTCACTAATCGCTGAACTATGGCAGAGGACGGAAAGATTGTAATAAAAGGAGCCAAGGTCAACAACCTTAAGGATATCACGGTCGAGATCCCGAGGAACAAGCTTGTGGTGGTGACCGGAATATCCGGATCCGGGAAATCATCGCTGGCTTTCGACACGCTTTTCGCCGAGGGGCAGAGACGCTTCGCCGAGAGCCTTTCGTCCTATGCCCGTCAGTTTCTCGGCAGGATGAGCAAGCCGGACGTGGAGTCCATCGAAGGTATTCCTCCGGCTATCGCGATAGGCCAGAAGGTCAATGTCAAGAATCCGCGCTCGACGGTCGCCACGACCACGGAGATCTACGACTACCTGCGGATCATCTTCGCGAGGATCGGCAGGACATATTCCCCGGTCAGCGGCGAAGAGGTCAAGTGCCACAGCGTCAATGATGTGATGGCCAGCATATTGAGCGGCGATTCCAGAACGGCATATATCCTTGCCGACCTGAACTGGTCAGCCAGGGAGGACAAGGTCGAGCTGATGCTCCGGCTCAAGGAGGAGGGCTATTCACGCTTCTTCGGCGATGGAGGTGTCATACGCATCGAGGACATCATGAGGATGGCGGACAAGGGCGGGTACCCGAAAGATCTTAACCTGCTGATCGACCGTCTGAAACTTCCTGTGTTCAAGGGGTGTCTGCCTTACGGGGATGACGGGGAGCCTTGGCCGCGGAATGAATGGGAGGACCTTCAGACAAGGCTCCGCTCCTCGATTGACACGGCTTTCCGGGTGGGGGAGGGCAGACTCATCCTGCGCAAGGACGATTCCGTGGAGGAATATTCAAACCGCTTCGAACTGGACGGCATGACATTCCGCCAGCCCGATGAGTATCTTTTCTCATTCAACAGCCCTCTTGGCGCATGCCCCGTCTGCGGAGGTCTCGGAAAGATCATCGGTGTCAGTGAGGATCTCGTGATCCCGGACAAGACCAAGAGCATCTACGACGGTGCCATAGCATGCTGGAAAGGCGAGTCGATGGGCTGGTTCAAGGACCATCTGATCAAGGTCGCCTCCCGCTATGGGATTCCGGTCTTCGAGCCGTACTGCAATCTTCCCCGGAAAGTCAAGGACATCATCTGGAACGGACACAGCGTCGAGGGAGACGACAATTCGATCGTAGGCATCAACGAGTTCTTCAAGTGGGTGGAGTCCAACCGCTACAAGATCCAGTACAAGTACATGCTCAGCCGGTTCTCCGGCAGGACCACATGCCACGCCTGCCACGGCACAAGGCTCCGTCCGGAGGCTCTGTACGTGAAAGTCGGTGGCAGGACCATCGCGGAACTGCTCGACATGAATGTGGATGAGCTTCTGGAATTTTTCGGCGGTCTGAAACTTACTGAATATGAGACCTCCATCGCACGCAAGGCCGTCGATGAGATAGTCTCCCGTCTCAACTGCATAAAGGATGTCGGGCTTGCCTATCTGACCATGAGCCGCGCCAGCAACACCCTTTCTGGAGGGGAAAGCCAGAGAATCAATCTGGTGACGGCTCTGGGCAGCTCGCTGGTCGGTTCGATGTACATCCTGGACGAACCGAGCATCGGACTTCATCCGCGTGACACGGAGAGACTTATCGGAGTCCTGCGGAAACTCCGGGACATCGGGAACACCCTCGTTGTGGTCGAACACGACGAGGAGATCATCCGCGCGGCCGATGTGCTGATTGACATGGGGCCGTTCGCCGGCATCGATGGAGGACGAGTGGTCTTTCAGGGAAGGATTGATGACCGGATTCCGGAGAAGGTGACGCGTGACTCCCTGACCCTCCGGTATCTGACCGGAAGGGAGCCGCGCCATGTCAGGGAAAAACATCCATGGACATATTCAGTCACCGTGGAAGGAGCCCGGGAACACAATCTTAAGAACATTGACGTGCAGTTCCCGCTGGGTGTCCTGACCGTGGTCTCAGGAGTCAGCGGCAGCGGCAAGTCCTCCCTTGTGGGGGACATCCTCTACCCGGCGCTCTACCGGATGATCAACCAGACCGGCGACCTTCCGGGAATATTCAGAAAAATCTCCGGCAATACCGACCGCATCAAGGCTGTTGAATATGTTGACCAGAATCCGATAGGTAAGAGTTCTCGCTCCAACGCCGTGACCTATCTCAAGGTCTATGACGACATCCGCAAGCTCCTGGCCGGACAGCAGTACGCCAGGATCAACGGCTACACCCCGTCCTTCTTCTCCTTCAATCAGGACGGCGGACGGTGTCCTGAATGTCAGGGGGACGGTTTTGTGCGCATTCCGATGCAGTTCATGGCCGATGTGACGATGGTCTGCGAGGCGTGCGGAGGCAAGCGTTTCAAGCCTGACATCCTTGAGGTGCGTTTCAAGGGCAGGAATGTCGATGACATCCTTAACATGAGCGTCGAGGAGGCGATCTCGTTCTTCGGCTCGCAGCCTGAGGAACTCTCAAGACAGATCGCCCGCAAGCTCCGGCCGCTTGTCGATGTGGGGTTGTCCTACATCAAGCTGGGGCAGAGCTCGTCAACCCTGTCCGGCGGCGAGAGCCAGAGGATAAAGCTGGCCTGGTTCCTGTCCAAGAACGCGGACGAGGCGGACAATGGCAGGAAGAAGATCATGTTCCTGTTCGACGAGCCGACGACCGGGCTGCATTTCCACGACGTGGAGAAACTTCTGAAAGCCTTTGACTACCTGATCCGCAGCGGACACACCGTGATCGTGGTGGAGCATAACCTGGATGTCATCAGGGCCGCGGACTGGGTCATCGACCTCGGTCCTGACGCCGGAGACGCCGGAGGCCGTGTAGTCTTTGCCGGCACCCCTGAGGATCTGGCAGGAAACGGTGATTCCTGGACCGCGAAGTACCTGCGAGGCCAATAACTTTGCCGCGTTCAAAATGGAATAATGAGTTAAAAATACTAACTTTGCCAATATTCATTGACTGTCGATTATGGACATTGATTTCGTTGTAACCTGGGTGGACATGAACGATCCCTTGTGGAAAGCGGCTTTCGCAAAATATTCAGGTAAGATAGACAATTCAAAAAACCAGTTCTCGGAGGCTCGTTTCAGGGATTACGGCTTGCTGAAATATTGGTTCAGAGGTATTGACAAGTTCGCTCCGTGGGTGCGTAAGGTGCATTTTGTCACATGCGGGCAAAAGCCGGAGTGGCTGGATGAGAGCAACCCGAAACTGCATCTGGTCAGCCATCGGGATTATATTCCGGAGAATTTCCTGCCGGTGTTCAACTCTTCGTTGATCGAGTTGTACCTGCATAACATTCCGGATCTTGCGGAGCATTTCGTCTATTTCAACGATGACTTCTACATGACGGCCCCGACTCCTCCGGAAAGGTTTTTCCAGAATGGTCTTCCGACTGACATAGCCGTGTTCCGGATGAACACCGGAGCCAGCCTGTGGTCCAAATGTCTGGAGAACAATGTCAGGATCATCAATGAGAGATTCGATAAGAGGACAGTCCTTCGGGAGCATCACGACAAGTGGTTCAATCCGGTCTATGGTGGCAAAAACTGGCTCACGAGACTGCTGCGACCTTATGGGAAGTTCATCACGTTGAGGATTCCGCACAATGCTCAGCCGTACTTGAAATCAACTTTCAGGAAAGTCTGGGAATATGCCGGCGAGGAACTGACCCGTGTGTCAGCCAACAGGTTCCGCAGCCCGGAAGACTACACTCAGGAACTGTTCCGCACATGGCAGATCTGTGAGGGCGATTTCGTGCCGTACAATACTTACGATGACACGAAGATGTTCCCGCTCATAATGAAGCCAGGAAAGGCTATAGAGGCTGTCAGGCAGGGGAAATACAGATTGGTCTGCCTGAACGACAACGTCCACATCCGGAACTATGACCAAGTGATGTCCTCTCTTGAGGGGTCGTTCAATGTCATTCTCCCGGAGAAGTCATCATTTGAAAAATAGCGTCAGAGGGTTATTCCGATCCTTTTTGTGATCCAGTCTTCGAAAAGCTTCTTTTCCTTGGGATCAGCTTCCTGAAGTGCGTTCATGCAGCCGTATTTCAGCCCATACTGCCTGTCGGCCCAATCCAACTTCTTTTTGAGGTACTCAATGTCCTTTGGTTTGCGGATCATCAGGTTTACACCCTTGTGTGACTTGTGGATCAGCAGCCCTTTGCTTTCCGCAAGGACATAGAAGAAGCCTTGTACATTGAACTGCTCGTTGTCCCGGAATCTGTGCCTGACATTCCTCCGGATGCTCTCCGGGTGTCCGGTAAGATATTCCTCAAGCACGCTCTTGAGAATGGGATGAGGCTCGTGCGGCAGGTAGAAGAAATGCCTCCACCCGATCATCTCGGCTCCATTCAGTAGAGAGTCCTTGTAGGTGAATCGCTTATGGTTGTTTTTCCTGAGGCGTATGGCCCTTAGCACTTTCATCACAGCTGACGGGAATCTGCTTGAATAGCACACCACCTTTCCGTCTCTGAACAGATCCTCTTTTCTTGAAGGGCTGGTAAAGAAGAAGTCATCGTTCATGTAGATGAACTCCTCGCTCAGGTCCGGTATACGCCACATCATCGTCTCCACGGCGATGCTGTTGAAGACCGGAAGGTACTGTTCATATCCCTCGAAGAGAGTGTTCTGGTCCACGATGATCACCGGAACAGGATTGTCAGGGAAATTCTTTTCAATGAAGTTTCCAAGATCGGGATCCTGTTTGTTGGTGACGATGAATATCCTCTTGACATAGGTGGCAAACTTGAGGATAGATGCAACCGCGAACCGGATCTCATAACTTTGTATGAACCTTTCCGGCCCTGCGATGTCCTCAAGTCTGTCCTCTTTTCTGGTGGTTATGTACCTGCTGCGCTCCGCCTTCAGTTTCGGGTCATTGCCGTTGACCCAAGTCAGTACGGCGTCTATTTTTTTTAACTCATCCATGCCCTGTCAGATTTGGTTGTTCAATATCTTTCTGTAGAGTTCTATGTATTTCTTTGTGTATGCCATGTAGTCGAACTGTCCGGCGTAGCAGATCTCCCTTTCTTTCCTGCCTGGCTCAAGGAATGCCTTCAGCCCTTTCCGTACGGTGTCTGCCATGTATGCCGGCTCGAAATTGTCCCAGTAGAAGGCATGGTCGCCTCCGATTTCAGGGAGCGAGGTCAGGTTCGAGCAGAAAACCGGTTTGCCGAAGCGCATGGCCTCAATGACCGGCAGCCCAAAGCCTTCCAGTTTGCTTGGCATCATTAGCGCCTCACAGTGAGCGTACAACCAGTTCTTCTCCGCCTCGCTTACACCGCCGGCAAGAATGACGCTCTCTTTTGCCCCGGACTCTTCGATTCTCTTCCTGAGCACTTTGACGAAGTTTTTGTTCCGGAGGTCTCCACAGATTATTATTTTGTGATCAGGGAAGAGCCTCATCATCGGAAGCAGGGATTCGTAGTTCTTTCTCTTCACTACCTGACCCACGGCAAGAAAGAATCCAGTACCGGCATCCACGAAGGAAGGACGTTCGCGAGGGCCGTTTTCCACATCCCGTACGCCGTTGTGAATGACAAATACGGGCCTTTTGCCAATGGGGCAATGCCGCTTGACTCCATCCGCCACAAATTCGGAGATTACCGTAATGTAGTCGCTATGTATCATCCGTAGTATTCCGCGGATTATGTGCTTGATTCTGTGGATCCCATGTTTTTCCTGGAGATAATTCAGGTCGTGGATTGTCATCAGATGCCTTGTGTGCCGGAAGCGTTTTCTGAATTTGAACAGTTGTTGGGTGGAATGCCAGATGTCGATGTTGTAACCGAGCCTGTTCAGATCCTTGACAGGGTGTTCGCAGGAAACATAGCTGACATTATCCCCGAAATAGCCGAAGAATCGCTTTGGAACGAGGTATGTGAAATGAATGTCAGGCACTTCCGTATGAGCCAGAATCCTGCCGTAGTTTTCGCTGATCTCTGTGAAGCCGCATAACCGTCCAAGTGTGGAGTGGTCAATCAGTACGTGTCTCATCATTAAAGGTCGTGCCGGCTGTGCCGGCCGGTTATTGTTTACATTAAACAAAGTTAACAATATATATCGGAATATATAATCCGGTAACGGAAAAATCTTGCATGGAAGGTGTTTTTCTGTTCCCTCGGCAATCTTTGTGAGTCACGCGTCTTCCCGCCGGCCGGCCCGGTTCCGGATAAGAGTAAAGCAAGTTCGAAATTTGAGTGGATACCGCGGCAGAACGCCGCTGAATGTTGTTTTGAGATCCGTCGGGCCGGCTGATCCTTGGCGGGGTTGAAGCGTAAAGGAGTTCTGTCGGACAATCGTCTGCCGGACAAAACCTTGGAACAAAGGTAGTTTTATAAAGTATACGAAGGCAGGTCCGAAAAGAAAGTCGGTGAAAATGTTTTTGTTTTTTATCGAATTGTGGCGAAATCGCGAAATAGATTGTAAATTTGACGCGCTACAAAAAAAGTTTATCGGGTATATAAAAATATTTATGGGCTTGATTAGAGGAATGAGGATGTTTTTCCGTGGCACACGCCACGATTTTGTTCCGATTCTCGCGCGGCAGACAGACTTCCTCTGCAAGACATCGTCACTTCTGGTGGAGATGTTCGGAACCGAGGACGTGGAGTACAGGGCGAGGATGGAGAAGGAGATAAAGTCCTGCGAGGTGCAGGGAGACGCTCTCCTGACAGAGTTCCACGAGATGCTTTCCGGTCGTCTTTTCGTGCAGGTCAACAAGTTGGACCTGCAGGCTGTGGCAATGGCGATGGATGACTGTCTGGATGTCATAAAGGACACTTCCAAGGCTGTGCTTATCTACCGTCCGGCCAAACTTGATGACCAGCTGAAGGATCTGGCTCAGATGGCAAAGTCTCAGTCTGAGGTCATCCACGACGTGATTCCGCTTCTGGTGAACCTGAAGAGGAACCTTCCGGCCATCTCGATGGCATGTGAGCGCGTGACAGAACTGGAGCATGCCGCCGATGATGCCTACGAGGAGTACATGGGCTACATATTCGGCAACGAGGAGAACACCCGTGAACTGGTGAAGTACAAGAATCTTGCGGAGATGCTTGAGAACGCCACTGATGCCCATAAGCGCATCTCCGATAACATCCGGAAACTTCTGCTCAATTATCTGGTGGATTGACATGCTCGGAATCAGAAATGAATCAGAAATGAAAAAAAGTTGTAAATGTCTTTGATTGTTATTAAATTTGTAGGATTGTCAGAGACAAGTGATTTTTTATGGCTATAGCTACTATTCTGAAAAAAGTGTTTGGCTCGAAGGCCGACAGGGATCTCAAGCAGCTCAGACCGGTTCTCAACAAGGTTCTGGAGGCTTACGGTCCTATAGACCGTCTCTCCAATGATGAGCTCAGGGCCAAGACGGAAGAGTTGAAGTCAAGGCTGCGGGACTGCGAGGCTCCGTTTGAGAAGAGGATAGCTGAGATCAAGGCCAAGCTGGGCGAGGACATTCCGGTTCATGAAAAGGAGAGCCTTGCGACCGAGTCTGACAAGCTTGTGAAGGACGAGGACGCGGAGATTGAGAAGGTGCTGGAGGAGATTCTTCCGGAGGCTTTCGCGATAATGAAATCCACAGCCCGCAGGTTCAAGGAGAACGGCACCATAGAGGTGACCGCCAATGATTTTGACCGCTCGCTCAGCATAAACCACGATTTCGTCCAGATCGAGGGCGACAAGGCTGTTTACCGGAATCACTGGACCGCCGGCGGCAACGAGGTGACCTGGGACATGGTCCACTACGATGTCCAGCTGATCGGCGGCATTGTGTTGCATCAGGGAAAGATAGCGGAGATGGCGACCGGTGAGGGAAAGACCCTTGTGGCGACCCTCCCTGTGTTCCTCAATGCTCTGGCCGGAAAGGGGGTGCATGTCGTGACAGTCAATGACTACCTCTCCAAGCGAGACTCCGAGTGGATGGGACCGCTCTACATGTTCCACGGTCTTTCTGTGGACTGCATCGACAAGCATGAGCCTAACAGCGACGCGCGCAAGAGGGCCTACAACTGTGACATCACGTTCGGAACGAACAACGAGTTCGGCTTCGACTACCTTCGTGACAACATGGCGGTGAACATGACCGACCTCGTCCAGAGGAAACATCACTATGCCATTGTCGATGAGGTTGACTCCGTGCTCATCGATGACGCGCGTACTCCGCTGATCATCTCCGGTCCTGTGGCCAAGGCTCAGGACGATGAGCAGTACATGGAGTTCAGACCTTATGTCGAGAGCCTTTACCAGAAGCAGCGCGCTCTTGTGACGCAGATTCTGAACGATGCCAAGAAGGCGATTGCGGCGGGCAAGGAGGACGAGGGCGGAATGCTTCTGCTCCGCGCCTACAAGGGTCTTCCAAAGTACCAGCCTCTCATCAAGTTCCTCAGCGAGCAGGGCATGAAGCAGTTGATGCAGAAGGCTGAGAACTACTACATGCAGGACAACGAGCGCGAGATGCACGTCGTCACCGACGAACTCTATTTCGTTATCAGCGAGCAGCAGCACTCTGTTGACATGACCGACAAGGGGCACGACCTGCTTGCCAATGCCGTCTCCAATCCGGATTTCTTCGTGCTTCCTGACATGGGCGGTCAGATCGCCGAGATCCAGAAGAATCCGGAACTCTCCGCCGAAGAGAAGCAGGAGAGGAAGGACGCTCTCATGGAGGATTTCTCCCTAAAGAGCGAGAGGGTCCACACGGTGATCCAGCTCCTCAAGGCCTATGCCATGTTCCAGAAGGATGTGGACTACATCGTGATAGACAACAAGGTCAAGATCGTGGACGAGCAGACCGGACGTATCATGGAGGGCCGGCGCTGGAGCGACGGACTGCATCAGGCCGTGGAGGCCAAGGAGAACGTCAAGGTCGAGGCCGCCACACAGACTTTCGCCACTGTCACGCTTCAGAACTATTTCAGGATGTACCACAAACTCGCCGGTATGACAGGTACCGCCGAGACGGAGGCTGGTGAGTTCTGGTCCATCTACAAGCTGGATGTCGTTGTCATCCCGACCAACCGTCCTGTCATCAGGGACGACCAGGATGACCTCATCTACAAGACGAAGAAGGCGAAGTACACCGCCGTCATCGATAAGGTTGAGGAACTCATCGCCAAAGGCCGTCCGGTTCTGGTGGGAACCACGGATGTGGAGACTTCCGAACTTCTCAGCAGAATGCTCCGCATGAGAGGCATCAAGCATAATGTCCTCAATGCCAAGGAACACGCCAGAGAGGCGGAGATCGTGGCGCAGGCAGGTCTGTCCAGCACGGTGACAATTGCCACGAACATGGCCGGCCGTGGAACCGACATCAAGCTTTCCCCGGAGGTGAAGGCCGCCGGAGGTCTCGCTATCATCGGCACGGAAAGGCATGACAGCCGCCGTGTGGACCGTCAGCTTCGTGGACGCGCCGGACGTCAGGGAGATCCTGGCTCCTCGGCTTTCTACGTTTCCCTTGAGGACAAGCTGATGCGTCTTTTCGGTTCGGAAAGAATCGCCGGTGTGGTTGACAAACTCGGGATGGCCGATGACGAGGCTCTGGTGAGCGGAATGCTCTCCAAATCAATCGAGAACGCCCAAAGGAAAGTCGAGGAGAACAACTTCGGAATCCGTAAGAGACTCCTTGAATATGACGATGTGATGAACTACCAGCGCGAGGCCGTCTATGCCAGAAGGCGCAACGCCCTTTCCGGAGAGAGGATCGAGATCGATGTCAGGAACATGATGATCGACTCCGCCTCAATCATCGCCGGACGCGCGGAAGGCATGTCTTATCAGGATTTTGAGGAATATGTGATGGCCCAGTTGTCCATCGACCTCGGATTCGATGAGAATTTCTACTCCAGCGCCAAGGGTGACCAGCTCACGGACGCTCTATGCCGGCAGATGCAGGAGGTTTACGAGCGCAGGATGAACACCCTCGCCGAGAAGGTCTATCCGTTCATCAAGATGATCTTCGAGAAGCAGGGGAACATGTACAAGAACATAGCCATCCCGATCTCTGACGGGCGCAAGATGCTGACCCTCAGCGTGGATCTTGAGAAGGCGTACAACTCTCAGGGGCGGGAGATCGCCAAGTCCCTCAGCCGTTCGATCATCCTTTACCAGATCGACGAGCACTGGAAGCAGCATCTGCGCGACATGGATGACCTTCGTCAGAGCGTGCAGAACGCCGCCTACGAGCAGAAGGATCCTCTTGTGGTGTACAAACTGGAGAGCTACAATCTCTTCGCCACCATGCTTGAGGAACTCAACAAGGATGTCCTATCGTTCCTCCTGCGGGCTTTCGTCCCTCTGCGCGAGGACAGCGAAGCCCGTCCGGCGCAGGCTCCGAGAGGCCAGGACATGAGCAATCTGAGGGCCCGGCGCGAAGATCTCACCACCAATGGCGAGCAGAAGGCGAGAGCCCCGGTTCGCGTGGACAAGAGGGTCGGTCGTAACGATCCGTGTCCTTGCGGTTCCGGCAAGAAGTACAAGAACTGCCACGGTGCGGGGCTGGTGTAATTAAGCATCCTGACTTAATATGAGAAAAAATAAAAAAAAAATTATTAATTATAATTATAATATGAGTGCAACTAACATTTTAAGCAGTTCCTCGGAAATCAATGATGTCAGCAGAATCTCCGCAGGAACGGTGATCAAGGGTGACATCACATCTCCTAACGACATAAGGATAGATGGTACGTTCGAGGGACGGATCTTCTCCCAGGCCAAGGTTGTGGTGGGGGAGAAAGCCATCATCAAGGGCGATGTCATCTGCAACAACGCTGACTTCTGGGGTACGATGATAAAGGGTAACTTTTTTGTGAAGGACACCCTTTCCCTCAAGGACACTTGCGTCGTGGAGGGCGACCTTCATACCGGAAGGCTTCAGATCGAGCTGGACGCCAAGTTGACCGGTAGCTGCAGGATAATCACCGAGGAGGAGTTCAACCAGCTTACCTCCGCCGAAAGCATTCCCGAAATTTACGAGGTCAAGGCTTCGTCCTCCAGAGAGGATGATTTCACCGTGGATTCCGGCTCCGATCTCGATCCGGCCAACAACGAGTTTCCGGAGGCGTAGCTTTCCCGGTGTCACTGAGCTTGTCGAAATAACGGTGTGCCGGTGGTTCGACAGGCTCAAGACCATCGGTGGTTTAGTTATTTTTTAGGAACCACTTAAAGTCCGCTGTCGTTGTCAGTGTTCTTGATTTTCTGATTGACGGCACGGACTTTCTTCCCGTAGGAGAAATTATAGACACAAGTGAGGATGACAGTGTTTTTCTGACTGGTCATCCTGCTTGTGTTTTTCATTGTCAGAGGAGAACCAGGTGCGGTTTCCTCGCTGACCTTCCAGTCGTAGAAAGGATAGCGCATTCCGGCTCCGACGCGGAGATTTTTCCCGATCCTGCGGGCGAACTCAAAGTAGCCGTAGTTCTCTCCTTTGTCAATGCCGAGGTCGCTGATGGATCTGAATGGCTGGTTGTACATGGCTTCAGCGGTCCATTTCTTACCCGAATATCTCAGCATTGCCATGCCGCCAAGGCTTTTGACAGATCTGTCAGCCTCTCCGCCGGTCAACCTCTGGTCATTGTACATGGCATAGAAGGTTAGCGATAGAGGAATGTCCCTGAATGGCGTGATCCTGCTTCCGAGAGCGGCCATCACAGCCAGCATGCTCCCGGAATGTTCTTTTCTTTCCACAAGAAGTCCGTTCTCGTGACTGAACAGCGGAATTATCTGATTGCCATTGTGGTAAACGTAAACATACGGACTGATGTATAGCCACGTGTTATTGAATGTATAACCAAGCATCGCGTTTCTGGTCGTGTAGCTTTCAAGCCTGCTGTTGCTTGTAGAAAGCCATTTGTCATCCCTTAGATAGGAGGCTGTGCCCAGCCAGCCTATTTTCGGAGTCTCCACCGCGCTTGAATAATTAAGGTACATCGAGGAATGGTCGTTGAAAGTGTAGTTCAACCGGACAAGCGGACGGAGGTAGAAATAATCTTTCCTTGCGGACTCGTTGGTGCCATAACTGTAGTGCTCGACGGCCGTTCCGAGCGAATAGCTGAAACCTCCAAGATTCCCTGAATATTCACCCCAGAGTCTGTTCTGGCACGTGTTGATCTCAGACTGAACAGGAATATCCTCGTTTTTGCTGATTTGGTCGGAATAACTGCTCATTGACCTGAGTCCGACACTGAGTTTGTGTTTCTTTGAGATGTTCCAGTCATCCACCGCCTCGATGATTCCGGAATATTTCCGCCCGTCGGTCAGGCTGACGGAGGAAATCAGCGGGGTCGCTCCGTCGTATTCATAAAATCCTTTGCGGCTTTTGGTGTCGTAGGCGGTGGCGACGAAATTCAGTGACAGGTCGTGCTTGTCGGAGAGTCAGCGGTTCCAGTAGATGTCGAGCGAAGGGGAGATGTATTCGGACCAAACGTCTTTGGGACTTGATGCGGAACCGTGTGTACGGTGGTGTGAGAGGTCGGAAAACGAAAATAGGAAGAAAACTTTCGTTTTCCTCCTACTCGATTGGAGCGGAATGCGAGGCTCGAACTCGTGACCTTCGGCTTGGGAAGCCAACGCTCTACCAACTGAGCTAATTCCGCAAAAAATGCGAGGCTGATGATCTGTTAGCCCCGCATCTTTGTGATCCCCACAGGATTCAAACCTGTAACCTTTTGATCCGTAGTCAAATGCTCTATTCAGTTGAGCTAGGGGACCAGTCTGTCGGAGACTCCGCTCCGACCATATTTCCACAAGGGGGCTATGCTTGTTCTTCCTTGACGAAAGCAAGTCTCTTTTCCTTGATTCTTGCCTTCTTGCCGGAGAGTTTGCGCAGGTAGAAGATTCTTGCCCTGCGAACCTTGCCGACCTTGTTCAGTTCAATGCTGTCGATGAATGGTGACTGGAATGGGAAAATCCTCTCGACACCGATGCCTCCGGAAATCTTGCGGACTGTGAAAGTCCTTGTCTGAGGGGTAGCGCCTCTGAGCTGGATAACCACGCCTCTGAACTTCTGGAGTCTATCCTTGTCACCCTCCTTGATCCTGTAGGAGACGGTGATCGTGTCACCGGCCTTGAATCTTGGATAAGTAGCGACCTTCTCGTTAGCGAAAGCCTCTTCTACAACTTTAATCAAATCCATTTCTCAAAAATTTTTAACGCAACATTACGCACATCTGATAACGACCCGTAAGCGGTTGCTCCTGTTTTTCGGACTGCAAATGTACGAAGTTTTTCTTAAAACAAAAAACTTTTCGAGGTTATTTGTGGAAAATTCCCATCAGAAAATGTTCTTCATCTTGTCGAACAACACCTTGTCCTCACGGGTAGGATCGGGGGTGAAGGATCTGCTTGCTCTCATGTTCTCCAGAGCGTTCCTCTCATCGGAGGAGAGCCTTTTGGGGATCCAGACCAGAATCTTGACGTAGAGGTCGCCTGTACCGCTTCCGTAGCCGCTCACGGCAGGCAGTCCTTTCCCGCGAAGTTTCATCACTGTCCCGGACTGTGTGCCCGGGTCAACCTTCACCTTGTAGGAGCCATCCAGGCAAGGGACGGTTATCTCTGTTCCGAGGATCGCGTCCGTCACGGAGATGACTGTCGAGTAGAAGATGTTCTTGCCGTCGCGCTTGAGGTTGGAGTGGCCGATCTCCTCTATGATGACGAGCAGGTCGCCGTTCACTCCGCCATGCGGCGCGGCGTGTCCTTCGCCTCTGATGGTCAGCTGCATCCCGTCCTCCACTCCGGCCGGAATCCTCACCTTGACGCTTTCGCGCCTGCGGACCACTCCGGTTCCGCCACAGGTGCGGCAAGGATTGCTGATGACCTTTCCTTCACCGCCGCATTGAGGACAGGTCGAGTATGTCACAGTCCTTCCGAACAACGAATTGACCACCCTCTGGGTCTGGCCGGAGCCGTTGCAGGAAGGGCAGGTCTTCACGTCTGACGCATTCTTTGTCCCGCGTCCTCCGCAGTCAGGACAAGGCCTGTTGCGCTCGATGGTGATCTCTTTCTCGACACCGGTGGCGATCTCCTCAAGGGTAAGGCGGATTCTTGTGCGGATGTCACGTCCTTTCACGACCCTCTGCTGCGTTCTGCCCTGTCCTCCGCCGAATCCTCCGAATCCGGAGAAGCCTCCGCCGCTGAATCCGCCGAATCCACCGCCGAACAGGTCGTTAAGGATGTCGTTCAGGTTGCCGAACCCGCCGCTGAAGTCAGGTCCCGGCTGACCGTCCACACCGGCGAATCCGAACTGGTCGTATTTTGCCTTTTTATCAGGGTCGCTGAGAACTGAATATGCCTCCGAGGCTTCCTTGAACTTCTCCTCCGCGGTCTTTTTCTCCGCTTCCGTTCCATCCACCCAACGGTCCGGATGCCATTTCATCGCGGCTGTCCTGTAGGCTTTCTTTATCTCGTCGGCCGTGGCGGTCTTTGCGACCCCCAGCACCTCATAGTAATCTCTCTTCTCTGCCATATTCACGAACCTCCTATATTCCTACAACCACTTTGGCGTAGCGGATGACCTTGCCGGAAAGGGTGTAGCCGGTCTGCACCACGTCATAGACCAGCCCTTTCCGGTCTTCCTCCTGGACCGGTAACTGGGCCACAGCCTCGTGGAAGTCGGTGTCGAATTTCTCGCCCTTGGCCTTGATCGCCTCAAGCCCCCTGGTTTTGAGGTAGGACATCAGTTTGTTGAAGATCAGACCGGTGCCTTCCTTCGCGACCTCGTCCGCGGAGTTCTCCAACATCTTCATCGCCCTCTCGCAGTCGTCAAGCACGGGAAGAAGTCCTTTGATCGTGTCGGCGGCCGCCGAGGAGACGAGTTCAAGCCTTGCGTCCGCGGAATGTCTGCGGAAATTCTCAAAATCGGCCATCAGGCGGACGTAGTCATCCTTCTCCTTGGCCACGCTTGCCTTCAACTCCTCGTTCTCTTTAAGAAGAGTGTTCAGTCTCTCCTCGATCGCCTTGGCCTCGTCAGCTTCGTCTTTCCCGTCTTCCGCCTTATCCGCGCCCTCCGGTCTTACAACGGTCTCTTCCTCATTTGCGGCAGTCTCGGGGCGTTTGAGATCTTCCTGATCTATCTTGTCTTTTTTAATGTCCTTGCTCTTTTTGCTCATATCGTAATTCTCCTTTTTCAACATAGCTCGCCTCTTCAGGTCATAACGGCCGCGGAAGCGACTGCAAAGATATCAAATTATCTGCCAATAACAGAATCGCTGACATAATGTCAGACTGCCGATCTTGTTATTTCCCGTTCCTGTTGCTAACTTTGTCTGATAATTGATTACATGATGAGCACATTCGCCAATGAAGATTTCATGCTGTCCAATGGGACCGCGCGGCAACTGTTCCACGGTCAGGCCGAGAAACTGCCGATAATCGACTATCACTGCCACCTTTCGCCGCGCGAGATCGCCGAGAACGTCCGGTTCCGCGACATCACGCAGCTTTGGCTTGTGGACGGTCACAGCGGCGATCATTACAAATGGCGCGCGATGAGGGCGAACGGAGTGCCTGAGGAATATATTACCGGAGACAAATCCGCCTGGGAGAAGTTTGAGAAATGGGCGGAGACGATGCCTTGTCTGATGAGGAATCCTCTCTACCATTGGTCTCATCTGGAACTCGGCAGGGTTTTCGGAATAGACAGAATCCTGAAGCCTGAGACCGCCCGGGAGATATTCGAGGAATGCAATGCGAAGCTGGCCACTCCGGAGTTCCGTGGACAGGAGCTCATCCGCAGATTCAATGTGGAGGTGGTCTGCACTACGGATGACCCGGCGGATGACCTTCGCTGGCACAGACAGATCGCCGAACATCCTTTCGGGACCAAGGTCCTGCCGACCTGGAGGCCAGACAAGGTTATGGGAATCGAGGACACCAAGTCATTCAATGAATATCTTGGCAGACTCTCGGAGGCGGCGGATGTGGAGATACGGTCATATTCAACATTGATCGAGGCACTTCGCAAAAGGCATGATTTCTTCTCTTCGATGGGCTGCCGCCTTTCGGATCACGGCCTTGACACTTTCTATGCGGAGGATTATGATGCGAGAGAGATTGAGAGAATATTCAGCGCCGCTCTTTCCGGGATGCCGGTTGACAAGTGTGACGCCATGAAGTTCAAGAGTGCGGTGCTGTACGATCTGGCTGTGATGGATGCCGAGTCCGGCTGGGCCCAGCAGTTCCACATCGGGCCGCTGCGCAACAACCGTACGAGGATATTCACTGGTGTGGGCCCTGACGCCGGTTGTGATTCGATGGACGACAAGCCGATTGCGGTGGCCGGCAACAGGTTCTTCGACAGGCTGGACATGACGGGCGACTTGACAAAGACAATCCTCTACTGTCTGAACCCCAAGGACAACGAGGTGATGATGACGATGGCCTACAATTTCAATGACGGTTCCGTGCCTGGCAAGATGCAGTTCGGCTCTGGTTGGTGGTTTCTCGATCAGGAGAACGGAATGCGCCGCCAGATGGACGCTCTTTCATCGCTTGGCCTGCTGAGCCGCTTTGTCGGCATGCTGACGGACTCCAGAAGCTTCATCAGTTACCCGCGTCATGAATATTTCCGCCGTATCCTCTGCGACGTCATCGGCACCGATGTCGAGAACGGAAAAATCCCTGCTTCCGAGATTGACACTGTCGCCGGGATGGTCCGTGACATCTCCTACCGCAATGCCAAGGAGTATTTCGGGTTCTGACAAGCGTCGGAAAAGAAGCTGATCCGGTCAAAAACGGTTATTTTTGTCCTCTGAATATTCCAGATTATGCCAAGTTATCTCCAGATAGAGAACATTTCCAAATCCTACGGTCCGAAAGTCCTGTTCGAGCACATCGGCTTCAACATCAACGAAGGCGACAAGATAGCCCTCATCGCCCCGAACGGCACCGGCAAGACCAGCCTCCTGCGCATCCTCGCCGGCAAGGACAGTTCCGATTCGGGTGGCAAAATATTGTTCCTCAAGGACATCCGCATCGCATTTCTTGAGCAGGAGTATGAATATGATCCCGAATCCACCGTGTGGGAGCAGATCCTGCGGGACAGCGAACCGTGGACGAGGGCCCTTGACCCTGAACATCTTGCCGAGTATGAGCAGCGTGTCCGCCGTCTTCTGACCTCTTTCGGAATGTCAGACCATGACCGTAAGATGAGAGTGCTTTCCGGCGGAGAGATCAAGCGCGCCGCCATCGTGGTGATGCTTGCCAGCGAGGCTGACTTTTTTGTGATGGACGAGCCTACGAACCATCTGGACATCGACGGCATCGAGTTTCTGGAGAACTATCTGTCCCACGCCCGCTGCACTCTTCTGATGGTGACACACGACCGTTATTTTCTGGACTCCGTGGCGAACACGGTGATGGAGATGGATCACGGAGCCGTCTATGTTTATAAAGGAAACTATCAGAACTATCTGGAAAAGAGGCAGGAACGCATTGAGAACTACAACGCCGAGACCGACAGGATAAAGAATCTCCTGCGCCGGGAACTGGAATGGATGCATGCCAGCCCGTGCGCCAGAACCGGCAAGGCCAAGTACCGCAAGAACGCCTTCTACGAATTGAAAGACAGGGCGGAGCAGGTTTACAGAACCGACAATGTCAGCCTTGCGGGGATGGGACAGGCCTCAAGACTCGGGACCAAGATCATCAACTGCAAGGATCTCTGTCTCTACTATGGCGACGACTGCTACCTTAGTCATTTCACCTACAATTTCCAGCGTTACGAGAAAGTCGGGATCGTGGGCAGGAACGGGGTCGGCAAGACCACTTTCATCAATCTTCTGATAGGGAACATGGGTCTCGGCACATCAACGGTTGGTGAGCATTGTCGAACCACCGGCGTGATCGAGAGGGGGGAGTCCCTGAAGATCGGCTACTACCGCCAGAGCGGAATGCGTTTCGATGAGGACCAAACCGTTCTGGAGACTGTGAACGACACCCGTCTCCTAAGTCAGTTCCTTTTCCCGCACGACATGCTGAACAACCGCGTCGGCAAGCTTTCCGGCGGGGAGAAACGCCGTCTCTACCTTCTGACCATCCTTATGAGCCAGCCGAACCTGCTGATAATGGATGAGCCGACCAATGATCTGGACATCGTGACCATAAATATCCTTGAAGAGTATCTGAAAGAGTTCAAGGGCACGCTGATTCTGGTTTCCCACGACCGTCACTTTCTTGACCGTCTGGTCGATCACCTTTTCGTGTTCTGCGGCGAGGGTGAGGTCAAGGACTTCATCGGCAGCTACAGCCAGTACCGTGAGTTCATCAAGGACCGCGAGGCGGAGAAACGCAGCAAGTCCCGTGAGGAGGACCGCGCGTCCAAGGCCGCCTCGACTCCCGGCTCGTCTTCGCTTGACGGAACTGCCGGAGTCCCGTCCAAGATGTCCCGACCCGATGCTCCTCGCAAGTTGAGCTATAAGGAACAACGTGAGTTTGAGCAGCTTGAGAAAGACATCGAGTCCCTCACCGCCGAGAAGTCAGACCTTGAGTCAAGAATGAACGGTGGCATCACAGATCCCGCCGAGCTCCGGAGAATCACCACCCGCTTCTCCGAAGTCTCCTCCATTCTGGATGCCAAGGAAACCCGCTGGCTTGAGCTCTCCGTCTGAATCGGCGTCTTGTCATTCGACCTTGAAAAGAAATCCGGAGGCCGCTGCAGGAAATCCGGAATCTCCCTTAAGACGAAGCGCGATCTTTTGACATACCAGATTGTAATCATCCCATGAACCGGAAGAGACCATCATCATGATCCTGCCGTCATCTGACATCCATTTGGTCGGGAAGTTCGGCTGATAGTCCCCGTAGGTGCCCCAGTTGTCATCCCTGTAGAAGATTTTCCAAGGCCCCCACGGCTCCGGCGCCTCGTAGAGGGTCAACTGTGAGCGCGATGCTTCAGGGTATGTCACCTGATGAATCGGCCTTGGGTGCAGTTCAGGATCCACGAAGCTGTAGTTCCCCATTATGTACCGTCCAAGACCGGCATTGTAGGCGACATGGTTCGCTCCTGTCATCTTGTAGTAACGGAAAATCGGTTTCGCTTCGGTCTCGTCCTTGCTCCATTCCGGTTTCAGTGGATCGGTTGACGAGAAAAATTCCCATTCATCCCTTTCCAGGATCCTGTTTTTAGGCACCCTGCCCAGCAGCAGAGCGTCATTGTTCTCCCAATAACTCTCCCCATTGTCCTCGTCGAAAGGGAAATAGGCATAGACGTATTCATCCCTGGCTCCTTCGTAGCCTTTTCCGAACTGAAGGAAATGACAGGATGCAAGCCTTCCCTCAAAGAAGTTGAACGGGACAACGTTGTTGTCAAAACTCCTGCCTCCGTCCTTTGAGACGGCTATCCATCCGAACAGATTGTGCTGACGGCGGAACAGGGGATAGTCTCCATAGTTCTGGGCCTCAAAACTCATGTAGAGGGTTCCGTCAATGTCAAGCAGTCCCGCAGGTTTGACGCCTTGCAGCCTCCCGTCGGCTGCAAGCAGGGAGTCATCCGGGGCCGGGGAGGCGCAGATCATGTCCATGGACCACTCGGAGGTCTGTGTCATATGGCTCAAATTGAACTTTGGGTATGTTGTGGCACGCCAAACGTTCACGGTACATCCTTTGTTGTCTCCTGCACCGAGGTAGATGAAATCATCCTTCCCCCATGTCAACGGCCACATGTCTCCTTCCGCGGAGTGATAGCGGTATCTGTCGGGCAGGACTTCCTCGATCAGATCAGAGTGCTCATACGGAGGTATCGCCGGAGGATAGAGGATATAATCCTTGACGTTGCCGTAAAATGAAGTGCATTTTTTGATTTGAGGAGTCTGCGCGGCCATGCCTAAAGAGATCAGCGCGCATGTCAGTAACACGATTCTTTTCATGAATTTCATTGTTGGGGGTTATACAGGTTTGCAAGTGATCCTGATTGTGATCTGGATTCCGGTGTTTTCACAAGGCGCCGGAGGGAGAAGAGTCACCTACCTGAACAGCCTGTCGATGTCCTTGACGGTGTGGGGGAGGGCGAAGACCACGACGCGGTCGTATGATTCTATGCGGGTGGAGCCGATGGCGATGTAGGATTCGCTGCCGCGGATGAGCCCGCCGATCACGGCGTCTTTCGGGAATGAGATGTCCTTGAGGGCGCCTTGGGTTATGGCGCTGCCGGGAGCGACCGTATATTCAAGAACCTCGGCATCTGTGCCGCTCATGTACTTCACCAGGCGGGCCTTGCCGCTGAGGGTGAACTTGAAGAGGCGTCCGGCGGTGATCAGCTTCTTGTTGATGACCGAGTCCACGCCCATCTCCTCGGCGAGGTGGATGTATTCGATGTTCTCGACCTCGGCTATGGTGCGCTCCACTCCGAACTTCTTCGCCACGACGCAGGCCAGGACATTGGCCTCGTCGTTTCCTGTCAGAGCCAGAAAGGCGTCGTAGTCCCTGATCCCTTCCTCAAGCAGAAAGTCGGAGTTCCTCCCGTCGCCTGTGACCACGATCACATTGTCCGGAAGCCTTTCCGAAAGAGCCATCCCGCGCTCCCTGTCCCGTTCAAGGATTTTCACCGAACTGATTTTCGGGCTGAGTCTCGCGGCGGCCAGAGCGGCGATGTCCGAGCCTCCCAGGATCATCACCTTGTCAATCTCTATGTTGTTCTTGCCGAGAAACTTCATCAGGAATGCCATGCCTTCCCTGGTCGCGATGATGAACACAAGGTCATTGAACGTGAACTTGGTGTCGTACTTCGGCATGAGCGTTTTCCCGGCCCGGGAGATTGCGATCACGCGGAACTGAAGTTCGTCGCTGGTCGCTATGGCGGCGAACTCGGCGACCTTCATGTCGATGAGCGGTGAGTCCTCCTCCAGTTTGAACACCTCGACCTGAAGTTTTCCGCGTGCGAAATCCATCGTCTCGGTGGAGGCCGAGTGCTTCAGCAGATCGAAGATCTCGTCAGCCGCAAGCCTTTCGGGGTAGAACATCAACTCGATGCCCATCTGCTTGAACAGCAGTTTGTTCTCTGCCGAAAGGAAATCATTGTCATCAATCCTGGCCGTCACCTTCGCCGCTCCGAGGTTCTTTGCCAGAAGAGCGCTCACAAGATTCACGTCCTGAGGCACGAAAGGCACGACGGAGATGAACAGGTCGGCATCCTGCACGCCAGCCTCACGCATTGTCCTCAGCGAGGACGGAGCGCCTTCGATGGTGATCACATCGGCGATGGCGCCGAGACTCGCAAGTCTCTGCGGATTGTCGTCTATGACTGTGATGTCATTGGCTTCCATGCTCAGCATCTTCGCAAGATGCGAACCTACCTCACCTGCTCCCTGAATGACGATTTTCATACGGACTTTCTTAAATATTCAAAAATTCCTTTTCCCTTGAGCGCCGCCAGCGGGACGATCCACTCAGGGAAAATCGTCGGAATGTCGATCCCGCAGTGTGTGCCGGCATATTCCTGGACTTCCTTGACATCCGGTCCGGGCCCGAACCCCCGGAACTCCCTGTGCGCCACCAGAACCGCCTTGAAGCAGTCTTTCCTTCCGGTCAGCAGATAGACCAGCGCAGAACACCCGTCCAGACATTTTCTCAGGAATATGGTGCCCCGGGCGCGTCTGCAAGCCTTGACGGCAGCCTTTTCCGGCGTCAACTCCCTTACTTCCTGCAATGAATATGTCTTCGCAAGGTTGTTCCGGAGCATCAGGAGGTTGTTCCGGTAATTAAGCTTCAGCTTCCACGGGGAACCGTTCGGCAGCGTGCCGCCCCCGAGATGCCACACGACCGACTGCGGCACAACGAATATGCTCTTCCCCTCCAGCTGGAGTCTCCAGCAGAGGTCGATCTCCTCCATGTGGGCGAAGAACCTGTCGTCCAGCCCTCCCATTCTTGAATACTCCTCCTTGCGGATCATCAGGCAGGCTCCAGTGGCCCAGAACACCTTGGCGGGGGTGTCGTACTGACCCTCGTCCTTTTCCACTCTCCCGAGAACCCGGCCGCGGCAGAACGGGTAGCCGAAACGGTCCAGAAGACCGCCTGCCGCTCCGGCATATTCAAAACTGTCCCTGTCGTACCAGGAGCGGAGCTTCGGAGCGCAGGCGGCGCAGTCCTGGTGGCTGTCCATCCAGCCGGTCAGTGGCTCAAGCCAGTTCCCGGACACCTCGATGTCGGAGTTGATCAGGACAAAATATTCAAGATCCACGGCCTCAGGCAATCCGCAGACGGCCTTGAAAGCCCTGTTGTAGCCGCCGGTGAATCCGTAGTTCCTGTCCAGACGGATCTGTCTTACCGAAGGGAATCTTTCGGCCAGCATCTCCATCGAGCCGTCGGTGGACGCGCTGTCCGCGACGATGACTTCCGCTCCGTCCGTGGCCGAAGCCAGCAGACCGGGCAGGAAGCGCTCAAGGTATTCCTTTGTGTTCCAGTTCAGTATGACGACTGCCGTGCGCATGGGATTATTCTTCCTTGTGGCAGTCGCAGTTGCCGTGACAGCATTCGCCGCCGTCTTTGTGGCCTTCTCCGTGGCAGCACTCTCCGTCCTTATGGCCCTCTCCGCGGCAACCGCCCTCGCCCTTGTGGCAGTGGCATCCGTGTTCCTCCTGAGGGAGGAACTCTCCGTGGAGACCTTCCTTGAGCTCTTTTTCGGTGGCCTTCCGGACGCTTACGACCTTCCCTGTGAAGTTGAGGGTCTTGCCGGCCATAGGATGGTTGAAGTCCATCGTTACTGTCTCGGCCTTGACCTCATGGACGGTTCCCTGAACGACCTGGCCTGTGTTGCTGAGCATCGGAATCACCTGACCCACAACGAGGAGATCCTCGCGTACCTGACCTTCGATCTCGAAGGCGGCCTTCGGCAGGTCTATAAGGCGGCTCTCGTCGAATGTGCCGTAGCCTTCCTCCGGTGTCAGGGTGAAGGCGAACCCGTCGCCCGGCTCCTTGCCCTCAACCTCGCTCTCGAATTTCGGGAGAAGCATATGTGTTCCGTGAATGTAGCCAAGAGGACGTTCTTCGGTGGCCTTGTCGGCGAGTTTTCCGTCAACGATCAGTTCGTAGGTCAACTCGACCACATTGTCTTTCTGTACTTTCATGATGATTAATTATGGTTGATATGTTTGTTTCTCAATCTGTTGAGACTCCTCTCACGCACTGAAGTCCACATTTCCGAACGCTAAGGTAGGAATAAGTTTTGACTTACAGAACCTCGCGTCGTTTCCTGCGGCCAGAAGACTGTTCCAGAGAGTGAGCAGATTGCCTGTGATCAGCGTCTCGCGGACAGGATGGACGATCTTGCCGTCCCTGAAAAGGAACCCCTCCACGCCGAAGGAGAAGTCTCCGGTGGCGGAGTTGCTGTTGCCGCCGTTGAATCCGGTGACAAGGATGCCGTCGCCGACGAGGCGCATCAGTTCCTCCCTGCCTATCTCCCCGGTCACTGAGCCTGCCGAAGTGACCTTCTCTGCGAGAATAGGCGCGATGCAAGGCAGAAGCACAGGCCTCGTGGCATCCTCGACCGTAGGCTTTATCCCCATCTTCCTTGACATGTAGGTGTTCACAAAATACTCCTTGACCACCCCGCTTCCGATGATCGGAGTCTCGGCGGTCGCGACTCCTTCCGAGTCAAACAGCCTCGATCCGGTCTCCCCGACACTCACCGGCCTGTCCATGATGTTGAGCCATTCCGGGAATACCTTCTTTCCCAGCGAGTCCAGCATGAACGAATTCTTCTGCTGCAATGAATATCCTCCAAGAGCGTTCAGCACAGGTGTCACGAGCCTTGAGGCCACTTCACTGTCTATGACCATGTTGTGCTTCCCGCTTTCGATCCTCAAAGGGCCGATCTGCGACACCGCCCTTCTGAAGGCGGTCTCGCCGCAGTCCCTGATGTTCAGATCCTTGAGCATGGGCGTGGCATCCCACCAGTAGCCGCAGAACCTGTTCCCGTCCGCATCCTGCACTGTCACCTCGACTCCATATTCAAAGGAAGTCTCGGTGTGGCGGCAGCACAGTCCGTTGGAATCTATCACCAGCGTGTCGAAGAGGGTGTCTGAATATTCCCCCTCTTCCGAGATGAGTCCGTCACCGGAGTGTTTCCTGAATATGGCAGCACCGAGTGCCATCCGGAGTCTTTCGTCCGATGTAAGATCCGGATATCCGGAATCGTACAGTCCGAGTTCCTTACCCGTTACGGCATTTTTGGCGGTTCTGGACGGATCCGGCAGATCCCTGCAAGGGTCATCCGCAAGCATTCTTACGGTGGCTATCGCATTTTTCAGGAAATCATCCAGTTCGCTTTCCACCAGCCTGTTGGTGGAGAAGCTTCCGAATTTTCCGTCAGCGAAAAGGCAGACGCTGACCGATCTGTCAAGACAATGGTTCACTTTGTCCAACTCTCCGTTTAGTGTTCCGAACAACTCCATCAAACTCTTGTTCAGTGTGATGCGTACCTTGTCAGCACCAAGGGCGAGAGCTTTGTCGAGACAGATGTCCGCCGAACGGATCTCCTGCTCCGTCAACATTCCGTTAATCTCCTCCATTCTATTCTCCTCCGACTGTCAGTTTGTTTATCAGCACCGTCGGGATTCCGCAAGAGACCGGACAGCTCTGCCCCTTGCCGCACGTCCAGGCCCCCTCGTCAATTTTCAGGTCATTTCCGACGGCCACGATGTCCGCCAGGGCCTGAGGCCCGTTACCGATGATGTTTATGTCCTTTACCGGCTGGGTCAGCCGACCGTTCTCGATCAGGAACCCGCTCTTGACGAAGAACGTGAAATCGCCTTCTCCTATCTGAACCTCGCCGTTGCTGAACTGGTCCACGTAGATTCCTTTCCTTACGGAAGCGATGATGCTTTCCCTGTCAGCCTTGCCGCTTTCCATGTAGGTGCCACTCATCCTCGGGATAGGGGCGTAGCGGAACGACTCACGCCGTCCGTTGCCGGTGGGGGAGACTCCGTAGAACCCGGCGCTGACGCGGTCGTGCAGGTAGGAGGTCAGAACCCCGTCCCTGACCATGTACGTCTTCTGTCCCGGAACTCCCTCGTCATCGAAATTGATCGAGCCTCTGTTAAGCGGAATCGTTCCGTCATCCACGATCGAGATGCTTTCGTCACAGATTCTCTGCCCCATCCTCTCGGAGAACACGGACTGTCCTTTCCTGTTGAAATCGGCCTCGAACGCATGTCCCATAGCCTCGTGCAGCAAGATTCCCGAGGCACCGGCCCCCATCACCACCGGCATTTGTCCGCCTTTTGGACGTTTTGCCGCGAACCTGTCATCGATTCCGGACACTATGTTGTCGGCCATCTCGTCCAGAAGTGTCACGCTCAGCATTTCCGCACCGGCCCTGTAGGCCCGGGACGAGCTCTTGTTCTCGATCCTGCCGTTCTGGCTGAACACGGCCGAAGCCGACAGGACGCCCATCGGCCTGGTCTCGAAAGTCAACTCTCCGAAAGAGTTGAACATCATGATGTCGCTGACCTGTCCGGAAAACGACACTATGACCTTGATCACCCTCGGGTCTCTTGCGGTGATTTTTTCCTTGAGCCTTTCCATCCAGGGAACAATCTGTCCGGCCTCACACGACCTCCAGTCTTGTTCATAGGAGTACCTGTCCATTGGCGCGGGACAGACCCTGCAATTGATCCCTCCGGAATTGCCCGCTCCGCCTTCCGCTATTTTTGCCGCAGCCTTCGCCGCCTCTGCGATGGAATGCGGATCCGTGCTTTCCGAGTAGGCGTAGCCGGTCTTCTCTCCTTTCAGAACCCGGATCCCGACACCATAGTCGATGTGGAAGCCGCCTGATGAGACGATGCCGTCCCTGAGCAGCAGGTCGTTGTAGGACGTGTTCTCGAAAAACAGGTCGCAGTAGCTTCCGCCTCCTTCAAGACCGCCAGACACCAACTTCCCCAGCTGAGCCTCGCTGACTTGAAACAGATTCAGATAAAAGTTCTTATCCTTGTACATTCTTCAATCTCTTTTTTTCCTCTTCCAAATGTCTCTCGTACTCGGCGTTTATCGCCTGGATCCTGCTGAACTTCTCCGGCTCCAGGATGATCCTTCCGTCCTCCGAGGCCTCCGCCACAATGGAGAACGGAGCGTTGGAGTTGTCGATCAGCATCCATCTGTCACAGACCGGCATGAAGTCCCGGAACAGGTAATGAAGTCCCACATTGTACCGTCTGCGGATCGTCTCCTCCTTGATGTTGTGTCCTCCGGCCGCCACTCTGGCCGCCACCCGGGCCACGGCGAGGTCAGGAGAGTTCAGCCAGAAGTACAGGATCGTCACATAGTAACCGGCTTCCCTGGCCTCCTTGATAACTTTCAGCAGGAAACGTGTCGCGAGCGTGGTCTCGATGCAGAAATCGGCCTTCCGCTGAAGCAGGAACCGCATCTTCATCAGCATGTAGCGGCTGGCCGCTACATAGACGCTTTCCGGATGGAACGGAGCGAGGCTTTTCGCGAACTCGTCGGAGTTCACGAACTCGCTGCATTCCAGCATTCCCGGCAGGACCGCATACGATGCGGTGGTCTTTCCTGAACCGTTGCATCCGGATATTATGAAAAGGCGTGGTTGGGGCATCTTGTTTCAAGCCGTTTCCTTGATGGATTCTTATATTACACGAATATATTCGCTTTTCGGTTGAAATCCAAATAAAAAAGTATTTATATATCTTTGTGGAAACTTATGTGAGGCTATATGACAAGTGTGCTTTTCATCTGCCACGGCAACATCTGCAGAAGCCCGATGGCTGAGTTCATTTTCAAGGAGATGGTCCGTGAAGCCGGGCTTGAAGGCATCAGGATTGACTCGGCGGCCGTGTCCTGCGAGGAGGAGGGGAATGACCTCTACCCTCCGGCGAAACGGACGTTGGGCGGACACGGGATACCGTTCGGGAAGCATAGTGCCCACAGGGTAACTGATGCGGAAGCCTCTGAATATGACGTTATTGTCATCATGGATTCCTCAAACAGACGGCTTCTTTCCCGAATCCTTGGCCCGATGAATATGTCCAAGGTACACATGATGATGGAATATGCCGGACGGAACTCGGACGTTTCCGATCCGTGGTACACAGGGGATTTCGAGAAGACTTACCGGGATATAACCGAAGGCTGCGCCGGACTTCTGCGGTTTGTGACGGAATCAGAATGACCGAACCAATCGGTAACGTTTCATCTCATCAGCTACCGGAACCTCTGCATCCCCATAGTCAGCAACCACAAACCCAGGGACCGCGATGGACAAAGGAAGTTCCCCTTTCCGCAATTTTTGTAACGTGAAAAATTCGGAAAGGGGAACTTCCTTTGTCTCCTGTAACCCCGGTATCTGATCTTCATTCAGAATGGTTGACACTTGCAAAAAATAGGCTGGCCAGAAACCTGACCAGCCATATTCAGTTAAGACAAATTGTCGATTAGAGCTGAGGACCGGCCTTCACGAGGGCCTTGCCGGCCTTGTTGGACTCGTACTTCTTGAAGTTCTTGATGAACCTTGCGGCGAGATCCTTGGCCTTCTCCTCCCACTGGGAAGCGTTGGCGTAGGTGTCGCGAGGGTCGAGGATGTTGGTGTCAACGCCCTCAAGCTTCGTAGGAACCACGAAGTTGAAGTAAGGGATGGTCTTTGTCTTGGCGGAGTCGATGCTGTGGTTGAGGATGGCGTCGATGATTCCGCGGGTGTCACGGATGGAGATTCTCTTTCCTGTTCCGTTCCAGCCGGTGTTCACGAGATAAGCCTTCGCGCCGCTCTTCTTCATCTTCTTCACGAGTTCCTCAGCGTACTTTGTAGGGTGAAGCTCAAGGAAAGCCTGTCCGAAGCAGGCGGAGAAGGTTGGAGTCGGCTCGGTGATGCCGCGCTCTGTTCCGGCTAGTTTCGCGGTGAAGCCTGAGAGGAAGTAGTACTTGGTCTGCTCAGGATTCAGGATGGAAACAGGAGGAAGCACACCGAACGCATCTGCCGAGAGGAAGATCACCTGCTTCGCGGCAGGACCCTGGGACTCAGGACGGACGATGTTGTTGATGTGATAGATAGGGTAGGAGACGCGGGTGTTCTCGGTCACGCTCTTGTCGTTGAAGTCGATCTTGCCGTTCTTGTCCACGGTGACGTTCTCAAGAAGTGCGTCGCGGCGGATGGCGTTGTAGATGTCCGGCTCGGACTCCTTGTCGAGCTTGATGACCTTGGCGTAGCAGCCGCCCTCGAAGTTGAACACGCCCTTGTTGTCCCAGCCGTGCTCGTCGTCACCGATGAGCTTGCGCTTAGGGTCGGTTGAAAGGGTGGTCTTGCCGGTTCCGGAGAGACCGAAGAAGATGGCTGTGTTCTCGCCGTTCATGTCGGTGTTGGCCGAGCAGTGCATGGCCGCAATGCCCTTGAGGGGAAGGTAGTAGTTCATCATCGAGAACATGCCCTTCTTCATCTCACCGCCGTACCAGGTGTTGAGGATGACCTGCTCCTTGCTGGAGACGTTGAACGCCACGCAGGTGTCGCTGCGAAGTCCGAGCTCCTCGAAGTTGGCGACTTTAGCCTTTGAAGCGCAGTAAACCACGAAATCAGGCTCAAGGTCGAACTCTTCCTGATTCTTCGGACGGATGAACATGTTGGTCACGAAATGGGCCTGCCATGCGACCTCCATGATGAAGCGGACCTTCATGCGGGTGTCCTTGTGAGTTCCGCAGAAACCGTCCACGACGAAAAGTCTCTTTCCGGAGAGTTCCTGCTGAGCGGTCTTCCTCACGACTTTCCAAGTCTTCTCTGTCATAGGATGATTGTCGTTAGGGTACTCAGGAGTATTCCACCAGACAGTCTCCTTGGAGTTCTTGTCCATGACGATGTACTTATCCTTAGGAGAACGTCCGGTGTAGATGCCGGTCATGACGTTGATGGCGCCGAGCTCGGTCACCTGACCTTTCTCGTAGCCTTCAAGCTCAGGCTTTGTCTCCTCGTTGTAGAGAACCTCGTAAGTCGGATTGTAAAGGACTTCCTTCACATTCTTGATTCCGTACTTGCTTAAATCCATCTTAGGCATAGTGAAAATGTGTTTTTATAAAGTTAAACTTATTCTCTGTCAAAAGCGTCGCAAATTTAAGGAATTTTTATCCATTACTCAAATGAGGCAGCGATTAATTTCGTACATTTGCGTTGCCGGCGTGCTTTGCTGCAAATATTTTGCCAGCTGAAGACGCAAAAGGTTGTGATAAAACGGTTTAACGAATATCTGATGAATATGTCACCGTCGGAAGTGTTGAAGGAATATTGGGGTTATGATGGTTTCCGTCCGATGCAGGAGGAGATCATCACGGCCGCCTTGGAGGGGAAGGATGTGCTGGCCATAATGCCTACCGGCGGAGGTAAGTCGATCTGCTTTCAGGTGCCGGGACTGATGAAGGACGGAATCACGCTGGTCGTGACTCCGCTGATCGCCTTGATGAAGGATCAGGTGCAGAACCTGAACGACAGGGGAGTCCGCGCCCTGGCGATCCACGCCGGAATGAGCCGCCATGAGGTCGATCTGGCTTTGAACAACGTGGCCTACGGAGATTTCAAATTCCTGTACCTGTCCCCGGAAAGGCTCGGAACGCAATTGTTCCAGTCTTACATCGATGTGCTGGACGTCGGATTTGTCGTGGTCGACGAGGCGCACTGCATCTCCCAATGGGGCTACGATTTCAGACCCGATTATCTGAAGATAGGAGAACTACGCGACAGGATTGACGCTCCGGTCATAGCCGTCACGGCGACCGCCACCCCGACAGTCGCCCAAGACATCATGGAGCGGCTCCGATTCAAGGAGAAGCTGTTGCTCAAGAGCGGTTTCGAGCGTCCGAACCTCAGCTACATAGTGCGGCGGACGGAGGACAAGTATTCCCGGATACTGAGCATCTGCAACGGAGTGCCGGGGACTGGGATCGTCTATGCCCGTAACCGAAGAAAGTGCGAGGAGCTTTCGGCGTTTCTTCAGGCGCGGGGGGTGTCGGCCTCGTTCTACCATGCCGGTCTTGGAGGTCAGCAGAGGGCGGAGCGTCAGGCCGCGTGGAAAAGCGGAGCGGTCAGGGTGATGGTCTGCACGAACGCGTTCGGAATGGGGATAGACAAACCGGATGTGCGGTTTGTGGTGCATTATGACCTTCCGGAGAGTCCGGAGGCGTACTTCCAGGAGGCGGGACGCGCCGGACGCGACGGGAAGCGCTCTTTTGCCGTGCAGCTTTGGAACGGAGTCGATGTGCGGAGGTCCGGGCAGATTGAGGATGTCTCGTTCCCTTCGCTTGAATATGTCGAGGACGTTTACCAGAAACTGCACGCTTTCTTTGAGATCCCATACGACTCTGGAATCGGCCGGCAGCTGAAGTTCAGGATCGAGGATTTCTGTAAGCGGTTCGGTCTTCAGAGGGCACCCGTGTTCTATGCCCTAAAATACCTTGAGCGGACGGAGCATCTGACATATTCGGAGGAGATTGACATTCCGACGAAGGTCAGGATCAATGTGGACCGGAAGTCTCTTTATGACATCGAACTGGCTGATAAAAACCAGGCGGATGTCCTTGACGCCCTGATGCGGAGCTATACGGGGATCTTCTCTTTCCTTCAGCGGATTGACGAGGAATATGTCGCCCGCCGCACCGGTCAGACCGTCCCGCAGCTGAGGCAGTCACTCTATGGCCTGTCGCTCGCGCATGTCATCAATTATGTGCCGACGGATCATTCCGATGTCGTCGTGCTTCACCATGACCGTCTGCGCCCCGGCGACATCAATCTGATGCCTTCCCGTTATGAGATGCTCAAGGGTGCCTTCCATGACCGCGCCGCCGCGATGCTTGAATATGTCAGCGAGACATCCGAGTGCCGTTCCCGCTATCTTCTGCGTTATTTCGGCCAGAGGGAGACCTCTGACTGCGGCACCTGCGATGTCTGCCGCTCCCGTCTCTCGGGCGCACCGGAGCGGACTCTCCGGCAGATGACTAGGCAGAGGCTGATCGAATACGTCAATGGCAGGAATGGCGCATATTCCCTTGAAGATGTTGTCGCGGAATTCGGTAATCCCTCCGCGGACTGTTCGCCCGACTATCTTGACATTCTGCGCCGGCTCATCGACGACGGAGAGGTTCCGATGTACAGATGATTACTCGATGATCAGCCCGTCGTAGGCAGGGCGGACTTCCGAGCGGATGTGGCGTTCGCGGCAAAGAGTCTCAAGGTCTTTGCAGAACCGGTCGTGACGGGGAAAGGTGTGGGAGAGATGGGTCAGCCATGTGTGCTCGGCGCCGATCCGTCCGGCAATCTCAAGAGCCTCGTCAAGGCTGAAATGCGAATGGTGTTTCTTGTAGCCCACAGTGTTGAGGGTCACGTGCCTGAGGCCGCCGAGTTTCGCATACTCGCTTTCGGGCAGGAGACTCATGTCCGTGATGTAGGCGATGTCACCGAAGCGGAAACCGAGAACGGGCAGTCTGTCGTGAAGCCCCCGGATCGGGACGATCTCCACACCCCCGGTCGTGGCGGACATCGAGGCCGGGTCGGCCTTGTCGATGATGTCCTCCAGTTTCCGGCCGGTCGGGATCAGCTTTCCGTCAGGCGTCCTGTAATGGTAGCCGACATCGTGGATCCACACGAGTTCCATGTCCTTCGCGTTCGGGTAAACCAGGAACGGATTCTCGTCTATCACATGGAGATGCCACTCCGGCGCTCCGGGATATTTCGGGAAGGAGAAGACGTAGGGATATTCCTTGATGAGTTCATCGAGGACGTTACGTTCGCAGTAGATCTCGGCGGCGCGGCGGTCGATGTAGTTCAGCGACCGCACATCGTCCAGACCTCCGGTGTGGTCCTTGTGGTTGTGTGTCAAGAGGATGGCGTCGAGGTGGCAGAGACCGTGCGCAAGCATCTGCATCCTGAAATCCGGCCCCGCGTCCACAAGGATGTTCAGCCCTCCGTATTCGACGAACGCCGAGGAACGGAACCGCTTGTCCTTCGCGTCCGGTGATCCGCACACGTCGCACCTGCAACCGATGATCGGAATTCCCTGCGAGGTTCCGGTACCCAGAAATGTCAGCCTTGCCTTGTCCATGATGTTCTTTTTTGCGTGAGTCGTTAGAGATCTCTTTGTTTTCAGTGTTTTCAGGTCGCCGTCAGATCGTGATGTCCTCTATGATGTTCACAAACGCCGGGTCGTAAGGCCTTTCGACGCGGATGTAGTTGCCGGTGTAGCCGCCCATCATCCAGTCCTTGACATCCGATTCCCACAGCACCTGCGAGCGTCTGCCACGGTTCCTCTCCACAAAGGCCGAATGCAGCTCCGCGCACAGCTCCTCCAGTCTTGCCACCCTCTCCGTCTTCACGGAGTCCCTGACCTGATCCTTCCATCCGGCGGCGACTGTCCCCGGACGGCGGGAATACGGGAACACATGGATGAATGCCGGCCTGATGCGGTCACGTAGGAATGAATATGTCTCCTCGAACAGTTCGTCCGTCTCTCCGGGAAGTCCTGCGATGACATCTATGCCGAAGAAAGTGAACGGCTTGTCGGTGTCCTCCGGCCGCGGATCCATCACGGAGCGGATGCTGTCGATCCTGTCGGCGAAGAACTCCGTCGTGTAACGGCGGCCTACCCGTTTCAGGATTGTGTCAGATCCCGACTGTAAAGGGATATGGAAGTGCGGCTGGAACTTTGTTCCGGAGGCGATCCATCCGATGATGTCCTCTGTGATGAGATTCGGTTCGATGGACGAGATGCGATAGCGTTCTATTCCCTTCACGTCGTTCAGCCGTTTCAGCAGGTCGAGGAAACTTTCGCCTGTCGTCCTGCCGAAGTCTCCGGTGTTGACACCCGTGATGACAATCTCCCTGATTCCGGACTCCGCTATCTTCCGGGCCTGTTCCAGCACCTCCGAGATCGGGATGTTCCTTGAATTTCCCCTTGCGTAAGGCACCGTGCAGTAGGCGCAGAAGTTGTCGCACCCATCCTGCACCTTGAGGAACGACCTTGTCCTCTCCTCCGACGAGAACGCCGCCATCGTCTCCTTCGAGATCTCTTTGTACTCCGCCGCGCTCATCGGCTTTCTTTCTGTAATGGAGTGTTCGGCGGACAAGACTCCTCCGGAACCGTGGCCGCCCGTGGCCTCGTGAACGGGTGGATCGCCGCAGGCATCACGAATAAGTCTCATGGTCTCAGGAACCACATGCGACTTCTCCTTGGCTCCGAACACAAGCGAGACGCCATCAATGGCTTGAAGGTCATCCCGGCGAAGCTCGGCGTAGCAGCCTGTCACGATGATTCTGGCCTCGGGAGAGGTCCTGTGCATCTTCCGGATCACATTCCGGCACTTCTTCTCGGCCCTCTCTGTGACCGAGCAGGTGTTGATGAGGTAAAGATCCGCCTTCTCCTCCCACGGCACGACCGTGAGGCCGTTCGCGGTGAACCCCCTCTCGTAAGTCGAAGTCTCGGCGTAGTTCAACTTGCAGCCGAGTGTCAGAAACGCTATCGTCATCCTAAAATTTCCATATCGGCTCACCGTACATGACCGTCACTCTGGACCATGCGCAGATCCCGTTCACAGGCGGGGTCTTCTTTGAAACCCTCACCTTGCAGAACAGTATCTCTTTGAACTCCTTGCGGATCGCCTCCAGAATCCGTCCAGCCACATTCTCCAGCAGGTTTGACGGGATGGCCATCTGCTCCGCCACTATGTCATAGACCCTTCCATAGTCAATGGTCTTGTCGAGATCATCGGTCTTCACCGCCTTTTTCATTTCAGTCTCTGCATGGAAGTCCACCATGAATGTGTTGCCTTCCTTCCGCTCTTTCTCCAGACACCCGTGAAAGGCGTGGAATTCCATCCCTTCAAGTTCTATTATTCCGTCGTAGCTCATGTCTTATTAAATCCATCTGTACAGTATGGTCACCTTCCGGCCAGCAGCAGGAAAACGCAAGGGCGTTTCCCGATGGCGAAAGGCGAACGCTTCCACTCCTTGACTGTTTTGGTCAGGATCGTCTCGTCAGGCAGGGTGATGTCCGCGGCGACGCACAGCATTGTCCGGGGCTGGAGCGTGGCCAGCAGGTCGGCAAGCATCGAATCATTCCTGTACGGAGTCTCTATGAACATCTCCGTCCGGCCCAGCCGCGCGGAACTCCTCTCGATCTCCAGGATAGCCTTCCTTCGCTCATCTGTCTTCGCCGGCAGGTAGCCGCGGAAAGCGAAGCTCTGCCCGTTGAGTCCGGAACCCATCAGCGCCAGCATCAGCGAGGACGGTCCGACAAGCGGAACCACTTGGATTCCGTGAAGATGGCAGAGTTCCACCAGCTGCGCTCCGGGATCCGCCACGGCCGGAAGTCCGGCCTCTGAGATCAGCCCCACATCGGTCGGCGTACCGTCCGGATCGGAGAACATGTCCAGAAGCGCCTCCACGTCCTTGGCGGAGGAATGTTCATTGAGCTCACGAAGTTCAAGTTCTCCGATGTGTCCTCTCAAACCGGCCGCAGAAAGGTACCTGCGCACGGTCCGCGCCTCCTCCACGACATATTTCCGGATGTCCTTGAGTCTGTCGAGGACGGGTTGCGGAATGACTTCCGAGGGATCATATTCCCCGAGAGGGGAAGGAATCAGATAGAGTCTGCCATTTGCCATAACGGCGGCAAATTTACGAATATTGCCGAATTTAATTTAACTTTGCGGGAAAGAATAACACATGATCAGCATTATGAGAAAGGCAATCGCATTTGTTTTGTTGGCGGTCCTGATGGCCGCTCCGGTGGGGGCGAATGGAAGAGCCCCTAAAGATGAAACGGTTAAGAATGTCATTTTGATCATAGGGGACGGAATGGGACTTGCCGCGGCCGCCTCATGGATGATCAGTCAGGACTATGCCCCTACTTGTTTTGACAGGGCTCAGTACACCGGAGTTGTGAAGACGTATTCGGCCAACAGCAGGACAACCGACTCTGCCGCAGCCTCGACGGCTATCGCCACCGGCAACAAGACCAATAACGGAATGCTCGGCATGCTCCCGGACAGCACAAAGCCTTCAAGCATCGCCGCCCTGGCCAAGGACAAGGGACTTTCCACAGGCATCATCGCCACATCCTATGTACTGGACGCCACGCCGGGAGGGTTCTACGCCCACGTAGCCAACCGAGGGGAGAAGAAGAACATCGCCGGGGACCTGATCGCCTTCAGACCGGATGTGATTCTGGGGGGAGGACGTAAGCATTTCACCGAGAAGAAGTACACAGATGAGAACATGATCGACAAGGCCAGGGCCGCCGGATTCACCTATGTGGAGACGCCGGAGGAGTTCTATGCGACGCAAAACACTCCTGTTCTCGGACTTCTTGATGAAGAACCGAGGATCAGCGCGACAGAGATGGATTCGGATCTTCTGACAGAGCTTGCCGGACACACTTTCAGCCTCCTTGAAAAAAACAAGAAGGGTTTTTTCACAATGATTGAGGGTTCTCTCATTGACTATGCGGCCCATGCCAACAATTCTGAGGAACTGCTTTGGTGGATGGAGGAGTTTGACAAGGTGGTCAACGCCGCTTTCGACTACGCCGACACCCACAAGGGTACTCTTGTGATAGTCACCGCTGATCACGAGACCGGAGGTGTCACCCTCGTTCCCGGCAGCAAGGACTTTACGAAGGGCGAGAGCGGGCTTGGAATCAAATATTCCACAACTGGCCACACGGCCTCGCCTGTCATCCTTTACTCCTACGGAGCGTCCTCATGGAAGTTCAGCGGCGTGATGGACAACACGGACATATTCAAGAGAATGAAAAGTGTCCTGATCGACAAGTAATAACGCTTTTAACAACGTTTTGATTATGAGGGAGATCTCTCTTGCTCTTATGGCGCTGATGGCTCTTGCTCCTTCGGCATGGGCCGCCTCCGGTCCAGGTGACATCATTCCCGCCCCGGTCAAGTACGAGATTCTGGATGAGGAATATTCTCCGAAAAGTGACGGCAGCGACATTCGCGTGCATCTTGGCGACAAGCGTTTCCTTAAGGAAATCAATGCTTTGAACTTGGCGGACTTCGCCCGTGACGAAGCTTATAAACTGGTGGTGAGCAGGAGAGGGATTGACATCTACGCTCTTTCCGGGACAGGTGTGTTCCGTGCCGGGACCAGCCTGAAAATGATGCTGGACCAGGATTCCACGCTGACAGTCTGCGGCATTCTGGACTATCCCCGGTTCCGTCACAGAGGTCTGATGCTTGACATTTCCCGTAATTTTCGTGACAAGGATTTCATCTTGAAGCAGTTGAATGCGATGGCAATGCTCAAGATGAGTATACTGCACCTGCATCTTACCGATGACGCGGGGTGGAGAATCCAGATCGACGCCTACCCGGAGTTGACCCGCAAGGCTGCCTGGAGGGTAGGCAGGAATTTCGAGGAATGGAAGGAATTGGGATGCCAATATTCAGAAGAGGACTCTCCTCTGGCTTCCGGAGGATATCTGACCAAGGCTGATGTCAGGGAGATTGTGGAATATGCAGCCGCGAGGCACATCGACATCATTCCGGAAATCGAGCTTCCCGGCCATTCCGGCGAGGTGCTTGCGGCCTATCCGGAACTTGCCTGCCTGAGCGCTGACGGCAGGGAACACCGGATCTCCGGGGATCTTTGCCCTGGCAAGGAGAAGACATTCGGGATGTTCGAGACGATTCTCGGCGAGGTGTTGGAGATGTTCCCTTATGAATATGTCCACATCGGTGGCGACGAGGCTTCCAGGCGCGGCTGGAAGGAGTGTCCGGATTGCCGGCACAGGATGGAGACGGAACATCTTGAGGATGTCGATGAACTTCAAAGTTACCTTGTGAACAGGGTGACGAGGTTCCTTGAGTCCAAGGGGAGACGCGCCATAGGCTGGGACGAGATTCTTGACGGCGGTCTTGCGGAAGGAGCGGCGGTGATGTCCTGGAGAGGCACTCAGGGAGGGATCACGGCGGCGGGCATGGGACACGATGTGATCATGTCTCCCGGCGAGTACTGTTACTTCGATTCCAGTCAGGACGCTCCGTTCTCTCAGCCGAAGTCCTTCAGCGGCTACCGTCCCCTTGAACAGGTCTATTCATTCAACCCGACTGACGGCATCGCTGATGAATATGCCGGCCACATCCTCGGTCTTCAGGCCAATCTCTGGTCCGAGTTCGTCCCGACAGGGGAGTACATGGAGTACCTGCTTTATCCGCGCGCTTTCGCGATCGCGGAGATCGGCTGGAGTCCGGCTGACGGCAAGGACTACTCCCGTTTCCGGAAGAATGCCGTGAGACTGGCCGGGAACCTGCGTTCCAAAGGCTACAACGCTTTTGATCTGAATAATGAGATCGGCCCGCGGCCTGAGTCGCTGGAGCCGCTCGACCATCTTGCGGCCGGAGCGGATCTCACCTACAATGGACGGAAATATTCAAGCGGCTATCCCGCGGGAGGTGACAACGCCCTTGTGGACGGGAAACTTGGCGGCTGGTTCTACAAGGACAAACGCTGGCAGGGATTCCTGTGTGATGTGGATGTCACGATCGATCTAGGTTCCGTCAAGGACATCCACTATGTCGGGGCGACATTCCTGTCCCACACCTCCGCCGAGGTCGGTTTCCCTGTGAGGACGGAAGTCTCGTTCTCCGAGGACGGAGTCACATATTCCGACCCGGTGGTCTGCCTCCTTGAGATTCCTGACACCGATTCATGCGCGCTTCTGAACACTTTGGGTACGGCCCTCAACGCATCAGCCCGCTACATCCGCTACAAAGCCGTGCGGGATGACGTGACCAAAAACCGCAACCACGCCTTCATCTTCATCGACGAGATTGTGGTGAACTGAAGTTTTCCGGGAATTTCAATGCAAGGTTTCGGGGCGGCGGGATTATGTAATACGTAGCCCCGCTGCTTGATTTATTCTTAAACTACTCTTTGCAGAGCATGATCTGCTGGATGAGGTGATCGGTTGACTGCATTCCAAGCGAGCCGATCCTGCCGAGATTCCGGATTGTCCTCTCGATGTCCCTGTCAATGATTCCGTCGGTTTCCCTGATGCAGGTGCCTCTGAGGGCCAGGACGCACGACTGGACCGCGCAGGCCACTCCTGAGGCCACTTTCATGGCGCATCCTACTTTCGCTCCGTCACAGACCATTCCGGTGATGTTTCCGATCATGTTCTTGATCGCGGCACAGACCTGCTCATAACTTCCTCCGCGGAGGAACACGATTCCGCAGGCGGAACCTGTGGAGGCGATCACGCAGCCGCAAAGAGCCGACAGTTTCCCGAGATAGCCTTTGATGTGGATCGCTACCAGATTGCTGAGGATAAGCGCCCGTGCGAGTCTCTCGTCATCGACATCGTATTTCAGTGCGTACGCTATCACAGGCATGCTCACTGTGATTCCCTGGTTTCCGCTTCCGGAGTTGCTCATCGCAGGAAGTTTGCATCCGGCCATCCTTGCGTCGGAGGCCGCCGCGGTCATCCCCATCGCGAAACTGATGAAATCGTCCCCGAAGACTTCCTGCTGATTTTCCCTGATGGTCTTGCCGACACCAAGTCCATAGTCCCCCTTCAGGCCTTCGCGGGCAAGCGCAAGGTTCAGGTCCCTGTCGGCCAGAATGAACCGGATGTCCTCGAAGGAGGCGCTTCGGGCGAATGAATATATTTCCTTGACGGTCAGATTGTAGTCCAATGTGCTCTTTATCGTGTGGGTCTTTCCGTCACTCCCTTCCCGGAAGTCAGAGACCGATGAGTCGAGCCCTGTCTCCACAATCCTGTCGTGGTCGTCCTCGATGACGGTCCAGGCCTTGTGGCCGGAGGCGCTGGCCGTGACCTTGACGTAGAGGATTTTAGGGTTGTCTGCGACCTTGATGCGTACCTTGCATGCGTCCACAAGCTCCTTCGCCTTCTCCACATCCTTGCCGGTCAGGTCTTTGAGAACCTCAAGCCCGTACTCGCTCCTTCCGCAGACCGCCCCGAGGGCGGTGGCGATGTAAAGCCCGACCATTCCTGTCCCGGGGATTCCGACTCCCATGCCGTTCTTGAGTATGTTCCCGCTGACTTCCACGTCAAGGTCATATTCGGAAAGTACCGGGACTTTTGTTTTCAGGGTTTCCATGGCCTTGGCTGCGGCCAGCGCGACGGCGATCGGCTCGGTGCAGCCCAACGCCGGCTTGACTTCCTTGTGCAGGAGTTCGATGAGTTCGGCTTCTCTATTGGTCATAACAGGCTATTTGTCAAGAAATTTCATAATGTCCTTGATCAGTGTTCCGATCTGGCTTTCTTCGGTGATCACCTCGATCGGGAAGCCGATGCAGACTGTCCTGTAGCCTTTCCCTTCGAAACATGTTCCGGCGGAGATGTCCGTGTCGGAGTAGCGCAGGAAGGTCTGTGCCCCGGTGCAGGACGGGACGATGCCGTCAGGCGTCTCCACGTTATAGATCACCGGATTGCGGTCTTTGTGGAAAGTGATCCTTCCCGTGTCCGGATTCAGGAGCGGATTGCCTTTCGGACAGACCGTGGCGCTGCGGCTGGCGTAGTTGGTCATCCATCTGTAGCCGAGGGTCTTCTCAACGAACTTCTTCGTGGAGACAGTGTAAACGCTGTCCTTGCGCACAGGGTAGATTCCGTCCCAGACATCCGTGCCGATGTTCGCTCCTGAGACCAGCACGTTCCCACCGCGTTCAGTGTAGGCGGAGATGGCTTTCTGGAGTCCGGCAGGGAAGACCTGGAACCTGTCCGGAACCCGTCCAGTCCCCACGACAGTGGTGATCTGTTTTCCGCAGATCAGGTCAACAGCCATGTCCTTTTCCGCCAAGGAACCGTCATCACTGAAAGCGGCGACGCCGGCGGAATGGAAAGCGTAACCTGCCGCCATCAAGGCCTTGCCGTGGATTCCGCAGTAGTCGAACGTGTTTCCGGCGAAGACTTTTCCGGCCTCGTCAGTCCATGCCGCCCCGAATCCAGGATTGTCATCATCCATCCACGGCAGCTCCCGGCGGAACTGGTACTGCGGGCCTATGAAATTGATCTCCCGGCCGTAGGGAACTCCGGCGTCAAGGTCGGCGTTGAATCCGGCATATTCCGGGGTGTCAAACCATGCCGGGGCGGACACCCTTGTGAAGTTGTTGACAACCAGGACGCTCTTGCCGTTGCCGGCCTCAGGAGCGCCGACGCTCATGGTCTCGGAAGGGAAACTCTTTCCGCCTTCGTTGAAGGCTATGACGCGGTAGCTGTAGATGTGTCCGGGAACGATGGAGACCTCGACCGAGATCTCGTCTCCGGAGAACTTCACGTTGTCCAGAACCTTTCCGGAATCGAAAGCTCCGTCATCCACACGGGTCTGAAGGATGTAGCCTGTCGGCGAGGCCGTGGCCTCCAGAGAATCCGAAGTGGCCCTCCAGCTCAGACGGACCTCTCCGTCTTTCCCGAGCGAGGTGGCGAAAGAGTTGACCGGCAGGGGCTGCACGACGTAGTCGCATCCGTAGCGGGCGCTGAGGTATTTGAGCATGCCTTTGTAAACCGCCCTGCTGACCGTGAACCTGAAAGCTGGATCAAGGCCGAACTTCATGTCCGCGAAATTCTGATGCGACAGAAGCTCCAGCAGCATGGCCGGGACCGTCGCCGTCCGGGACTCGCTGTAGGAACGGTCCCAAAGCCCTCTGCGGCTCCAGTCCGGGTTGAATCCCTTTCGGATGTCGTTCACGATTCCGGTCTGAACGAAGTCCGCGTACATCCTCTGCTGAAGCCTGTTCTCGCCGTTCGCGAACTTGTCGCTGCCGTCGCACATCAAGGTGTAGATCGACAGAGTCCCGATGATCGAGTCGTCAGGAGTGGTGCCGGCGTCCGTGTGGAATGCGAACGAAAGGTCTATCGGAATATTCAGCCCCTCGGCGTCAGGATTTGTCCTTGAGCCTCCTGTCATCCAGCCGACCCATGCCCCGCGGTCGCCGTAGTCGGAGGTGTAGTCATTGTCGTACTTGTTGAGGATGGTGGAGTCCGCTCCCGCCCACTGCATCCAGTAGAGCGCCCCTTCCGTGAATGACGGCATGCCGGAGGTCGCATATTCATTGACCGGCTGATTCTTAAGGCCTCTCGCGATCTTGCCCATCCCTCCGCCGAAGCGCACCGCGTCGGCCGTGATGACCGCGTCGTTCGCGACATTGAAGCCTTTCGGCACGCTGTTGTCAAGTGTCACACAGCCTTCGGCTCCCTTGTCGAACTCGAATGTCCCGAGGTAGATCCACGTTCCTCCTCCCATCTTCTGGTTGACGATGAACTCGCTTTCTCCGCCGAGATGCCTGACGGTGTAGTGGGCGCAGGGTGTGCTGTTCGGAAGGGTCTTGTAGGAAATGTAGACTGAATATTCCCCCCGCTCCGGAATGTCAGGTGTCCACCGGGCCTCGGCCGCCTTGTCCCTCCGGTGTACCGCACATCCGGTCTGGCGCGCGGTGCCCATCCTGAACGGATTCTCAAGCAATGAATATGTCGCCCTGGCATCGGCGAATCCTGTTCCGGCATCCGACCAGGTCCCTGTCTCCGAGTATCTTCCCTCAATCCTCACACCTTCTCCTCTGCCTTCCTCAAATGCCGGGTCGTTGTCGGCCACAACCTCGTTGGTCTGCGGATCCCTCTCGCGCGGGGTCATGACGTAGGCACCGGCGTTCTCAAGCATCGGAATCAAGAATGGAAGGACATAGCTTTGGGTGTACATGTCCTCCACAGTCTGGAACATCGGGGCCCGCTGCCATTCCCAACGGTCTGTCTTTTCCTCGAAGTACCTTCCGTGGCTCTGCCACAGTGCTATGTTCCTGCCGGTAAGCCCCTTCACAAAGTCCTGTGAACCGACATTTGTGATGAAGGGATGTACATTGCGCAGATCCTTTGTCCTGAATCTGTTCTCTGTCGGCTTCCCGTCATTGCCGACTGCCGGCATGACGTAAGACTCCAGCTTGTTCTTTCCGACGAACAGATTCCCGATGTGATAGTCGGAGCATGACGGGGGCATCAGATCCTTCAGCGTTTCCATCAGCCATCGCACGTCTTCCTCTCTCCAGGGGAAATCCCCCATCGCCGGCGTGAAGTGGAAATCCAGTCCATAGCCTCTTCTGACGACCTTGTTGGCCTTGACCTGTGCCGACACCCCTGTCCTTTCCGGAAGCAAGGTCTGAAGCGAGTCCACCGCATCCTTGAAGTCTTTGACGGACTGGGCGTCAAGGTTGACGGCAAATGCGCCGGCAACGGCGAATATGGTTAACAGTCGTTGGATCATGTTATCGTTTTTTTCTTGAATGTTGACAACTCAGCCAGCACCGTGATAATCGATGCTCCTGCGAGAGCGGTGAGATCAGCCAGGAAATCCATAGGATCTCCGCTTCTGTAGCCGGTGAAAGACTGTCCTATCTCTGTCCCCGCCGCCAGTACGCATCCTATGATGAAGATGAAGGTCACGCCAAGGACTGTTCTCAAAACATTTCTTTCCTGTGGACGGAATGCCGCATGGCAAAGTATGGGAAACGGGAAGAACATCAGGAAATGCACGATCTTGTCCATCGGGATTCCGAACAACGTGTCCCGCCCGATCTCCGGCAGATCACTGAAATGTCCGAAGCAGAGGTAGGCCACTGCTCCGAGGTAGATGATCAGCGGAAACAACGCAAGAATACACCTCTTTCTCATCATCGCTTATTTTAGGATAATCTCCCCGAAGAACTCAGGCCTGTGGAAGTCAGGCTTCGGAGTCCTGATCGGATTCCAGCTGAGGAAGTGCGGATGTGCGGTCAGATCTCCGCATTTGTAGAAGTTACCTCTCAGGCTGACAGGCAGGTTGTCCCTGTCTATCCCGATGAGTTCGAAAGGAATCAGCATTGCCACCGTCCAGCTGAAAATCCTGTCGCTTGTGTCTAAGACCTTCCGCTCCAGCGAGCAGTGTCTTATGACGCTTGCCAGAAGAGAGGGCCGGATAAGCGTCTTGTTGATCCGGCTTGTCCTTTTCGAGGCGAGGAGGGAGCCGATGCAGGTCAGTTCGAAGTTGTAGTACGTCCCGTCGTACGGATCCGTCACGAAGAACTCGCAGCAGCTGTCTTCCCAGCTGTTCCCGTTGTCCTCCAATGCGGTTGCCCTTAGATCAAGTCCCCTGACATGGAACATGACCGCGAGGTGCGTTCTTGTCCGCGCGATCGATCCGTTGCAGTCCGGCGCATAGGGAGCGTCCTTGGGCCAGTTCTGCTCACAGACGGCGAATTTTGAAGCACCTTTCTCCATCGCAAGATCCAACTCCTGAAGATTCAAGACCTCCAGCCCTTCCAACAGCGGGACCCTGATTTGTCTGACAACGTTTTTCATTATTCTGATTTTTTTGAATATGTCCTTGCCCGGCGGCCGCTAAAGCGCCTGCATGTCATTGAGTTTCCTGTAGTAGCCGTTCAGCGCCAGCAGATCTTCATGCCGTCCGCGCTCCACGATGCGTCCCTCGTCCATGACGATGATCTCGTCAGCGTTCCTGATGGTCGAGAGCCTGTGGGCGATGGCGATCGTAGTCCTCGTGGACATCAGCCTGTCGAGAGCCTCCTGTACGATTTTCTCCGACTCCGTGTCAAGGGATGCCGTGGCCTCGTCCAGTATGAGGATAGGAGGGTTTTTCAGGATCGCCCTCGCTATGCTGATCCTCTGCCTTTGCCCTCCTGACAGCTTGATTCCGCGGTCTCCGATGTTGAAGTCGTAGCCGCCCTCTTTCTCCATGATGAAATCGTGGGCGTTGGCGATCTTCGCCGCCTCGACCACACTTTCCATCGCGGCGTTTTCCACCCCGAAGGCTATGTTGTTGAAGATCGTGTCATTGAACAGGATCGACTCCTGATTTACGTTGCCGATGAGGCTTCTCAGGTCAGCGATCCTGACTTCCTTGATGTCTGTCCCGTCGATTGTGATCGAGCCGCCTGTCGGATCGTAGAACCTCGGGATAAGGTCCACAAGGGTGGATTTTCCGGCTCCCGACGCACCCACGATCGCGACGGTCCTGCCTTTCGGAATCTCCAGACTCACATCGTCCAGAATCATCCTGTGACCATCCGGGTAGCGGAAGCTCACATGATTGAAGGACAGCCTGTCATTGAAGCCCGCAAGTCTCTCCGGCCGGGCCGCCTCGATGATGTTGTTCTCCGCGTCCAGAATCTTGTTGATCCTCTCCATCGAGGCCATTCCCTTCGGAATCGCGTATCCGGCCTTGGCGAAATCCTTGATCGGATTGATGATGCTGTAGAGGATCACCATATAATAGATGAATATTGGAGCGTCGATGGTCGCCTTCCCTCCGAGGATCAGCGTTCCGCCGAACCACAGCACTATCATGATGAGCACGGTTCCCAGAAACTCGCTCATAGGGTGGGCGAGGGACTGGCGGATGGTCACCAGGTTGCTCTTCCTCCTCATCGACTCGGTGACGTTGTCGAACCTTCCGGACATCTTCTTTTCGGCGATGAAGGCCTTGATGATGCGCAGCCCGCCGAGCGTTTCCTCCACCTGGGCCATCACGTCGCTCCAAAGCTGCTGCACCTCAAGTGATTTCCTTTTCAGGTTCTTTCCCACAATCCCCATCACCCACATCATCAGCGGAGCGAAAAGGAGCGTGAAAGCCGTCATCTGCCAACTGATGACAAGCAGGGCGGCGAAATAGAAGATGATCAGGATAGGGTTCTTTATCAGCATCTCGATCGAGCCTGTGATGGAATTCTCGACCTCCTGCACGTCACCGCTCATCCTTGCTATGATGTCCCCTTTCTTCTCCTCCGAGAAAAAGCCCAGGGGAAGCGCCAGGATCTTGTTGTAGATGTCCATCCTGATGTTTTTCACGACACCGGTGCGGATCGGCACCATGACCGCGGCCGAGCCGAAGTAGCAGGCCGTCTTCAAGGCCGTCATCACGATCAGGAATATGCACAGGAACAACAGTACAGTGGAAGCACCCACGGCGGAGATCTGCTGCTCCAGCATCCAATAGACATTCGCCATGAAAGCGTCCCCTAGATCTTTGAACGGCATGCTCCGGACCTCGCTCCACGGGGTGAATGAATAGACCGTCTCGTTGATCTTGAACAGGATGCGCAGAATAGGCACGATGATCGCGAACGAGAAGATGTTGAACACCGCCGACAGGATGTTCAGAACTATGGAGCCGGCGAGATATTTCTTGAACGGCGCCACATAGCGCCTCATCATTGACCAGAATTCTTTCATTGTCAGAGTATTTTTTCCAACCAGTGGAAGATCAGGAATATTCTTTTACGCAGAACATCGTAGTCCAGCGTGTCGGCCGTGTCGCCGGTCTTGTTTGTCAGCATCGTGATGCCGGAGGTGAAGACGACGCACGTCAGTCCGTTCTCCGTGAAGATCTTCTGGTCTCCGAACCTGCTGTGGAACATTTCCGTGAAACTCTTGCTTCCGTAGTAGCTCGTGGAGATGTCAAGCCCCAGACCCTTGCCCTCGTTGGCCCTCATGAGGTCGAACGTGTACTGTCCGCCGCTGAGCATGATAAGGAAATCCTCCCTGTCCTTGTGCAGAGGAGCCATCGTGCCGCCAAGGATGTCCAGCACGACCGTGGAGTGGATCTTGTCCATCGTGATGGTCTGCCCGTCCACCGGGTCCTTCAGTTTTCCCTCTCTGATGTCCACCATCAAGGCCTCGGCTCCTGCGGAGTTCCTTTCCTTCGCGTCCGTGGCCACGAAGATCACATTCTTTCCGTAGGAACGCCCCAACTGCTTCATCTTCTGGAACATCTCCGCAATGCTCAGCATCGCCGCCACTCCTGAGGCGTTGTTGTCGGCTCCCGGGTAAAGATTCCCGTCAATGACTCCGTGGCTGTCGTAGTGGGCGCAGACGATGGTGTACATCTCTTTCGTCTTGTCCCTTTTTCCGGGCAGGAATCCGAGAATGTTCCGCCCCACAAGGCTGTCCACCTTGAAGGAGCGGCTCCAGGTGCCGTCAAAAGGCAGCAATCCAGCGTTCTCGTAACGTCTTGAGAGCCAGAGAGCTACCTCAACCGCTCCTCGCGAGCCGGTAGCGCGTCCGTTGAAGATGGTGTCTGTGAGGAACTCTACCTGCATTCTGAGGCTTTCGGACGAGATCACCTTCTCCGCATTTGTTCCCGATGGCACCATTTTTACTGACGCTTGCTGCGCATGGACCTCCACGGCGGTCACCGAGAGGAGGATGACTATGAAAAATTTACCTAAAATCGTCTTCAAGGCACGATAAATGTTTATCTTTGCAAACGACAAAATTAGGAATTTTAGAAACATGAAAAAAATAAATCGCTTCGGATTTAAGGATTATTTGGTAATAATAAGGTATATTGTATGAAAAGGTCTGTGCTGACTCTGTTTATCCTGTTGTGCTTCGCATTGGTCTCCAACGCGCAGTACGACAAGGACGTGTTCAATTTCAGAGGTCGCGCTGCCTTGTCGGAAGGTAAATATTCGGAGGCCATCAGCCATTTCAACGTGCTTGCCCGTTTGGACACGACGGACTGCTGGACCTTTTTCTACAGGGGGATCGCCAAGTACAACCTCGGTGACCTGCGGGGTGCGCAGGCTGATTTCAACACCTCTGTGCGCCTCAATCCTGTCTTCACCAACGGCTACCATTTCAGGGCCATAACCCTCAGCCGTTTCGGGAAATATGACGAGGCTCTGGCGGATCTGGAGAGGGCGATGGAACTGCGGCCAGGCCTTGACGGACTCTATTTCAGCCGTGGCGTCACCTACTTTCTGGCCCAGCAGTTCGACAAGGCTGTGGACGATTTTGACCATTACATCAGGAAGGATCCGAAAGACCCTTCAGCCTACCTTAACCGGGGAGCGTCCTATCTTTTTCTGAAAGACACCACAAAGGCTTTGGAGGATTACAACCGGGCCATCAGGCTGGACCGTTTCGATCCCGAAGGCTACATCCGCCGCGGACGGGTCTATGCCTTGAGGAAGGACTACAAGGACGCCATCTCGGACATGGACAAGGCGATCAGCCTTGACACGACCAACACTTTCGCCTACTTCAACAGGGCTTTGATGTTCTACGACCGGAACGACTACAATGCCGCGATGAAGGACCTGAACCGTGTGTTGAGGGACGAGCCGGGCAATGCTCTTACCCTTTACAACCGAAGCCTCATAAACGCACAGGTCGGAAACATGGAGGATGCTCTCGCCGACATGGATCATGTCATCAACATCAATCCGGAGAATGTGCTGGCCTATTACAACAGAGCTTCCTATTTCGTTCAGATGGGACGGTGGCTGGATGCTTTGGACGACTACGACAAGGCGATAGAGCTCTATCCTGATTTCGCCAAGGCCTACCTGAACCGGTCGTATGTCAAGAATATGCTCGGACGGACGAAGTCCTCGAAGCAGGATTATGACACAGCCCAGAAGAAAGTGCGGGACTACCGCGCGAAGAGCTCCTCGGATGAGGGGTCCTTCGCAGACACGACCAAGAAGTACAGCGCCCTGATCGCCTTGGACGCCGATTTCGCCAAGAAGGATTTTGACAACGAACTCCTTCAGAACCGTGACATCAACATACGGCTGAAATCCCTCTACAAATTCAGCCTGACGGCCCGGCGTGACAACCGGAACATCGCCCTGAGGCATCGTTACGAGAACCCTCTCATAGATAAGTTCATCTCCGACTCTCCGGTCACATTGACCGTGTCCAATTCCGATTCCCTGGCCAAACCGGTCTTCGCCCACGGCATCGAAGCCTCGATCCACGGCGACTCCTATCTGGCCGCCGGGAATCCGAATTCGCTCACGGAGGCGGACAGGGCTTTCATCCGTGGACTCTATTCGGTTCAGTCCAAACAGTACACCACGGCCCTGAGTCAGTTTGACGCCGCCGTCAACGCGGAAAGCACGGGAAAATATTCAGAATACTACAAGGCTTTCTACCATCTGAACAGGGGAGTGCTCCGCGCCGAGATGATCGACTTCATCTCATCGATCGAGAACAATGTCCAGACCCTCACGATGGATGACAAGGGAACTACGAGAGCCCGCGTGCGGGATCAGGTCAGCCGGACGTACGACTACTCCGAGGCCATCGATGACATGCTGGCCGCCGACAGGATCCTCCCGGGAGTCCCTTATGTCCATTTCAACCTCGGCAATCTCTACTGCCTGTCATCCAAGTTTGTGGAGTCAGTTGACAGCTACACGAAAGCTATTGACCTATATCCTTACATGGGTGATGCCTACTACAACAGAGGTCTTGTTCTGATCTATCTGAAAGACAAGGAGAAAGGTTGCATAGACCTTTCGCGCGCCGGAGAGCTTGGCGTAGGGGACGCCTACAGCGTGATCTCCAAATATTGCGAGGAGGAGAAGAACTGATGCTGAAGTTCCTGAGTCTTTCCAGCGGGAGCTGCGGCAACTGCTATTTCCTCTCGGACGGACGGTCCGGCCTTCTCATAGATGCCGGTGTGAGCGTGCGTCGCCTGAAGAAGACCTTGATGGAGCATGGCCTTGGTGTTGACTCATTCCAGGCTGTCCTGGTGACTCACGACCATCTGGACCATATCCGTCATCTGGGGTCCTACTGCAAGCATCTGAAAAAGCCGGTCTATGCCACATGCACGCTTCATGAGGCATTGGCGCGTCACACGTTCACGTGGGATCATATCGCTGATTTCAGGCATGTTCTGCCCGATGGTGAGCCTTTAAGAATGTCTCTGCGCATGGATGCCCCCGAGGCGGAACTCCCGCTTGTCAGCCATTTTGTCGTGCCGCACGACGCCACCCAGACGGTCGGCTATTTCATTGAGTGGAACGGAGTCCGCTTTTTCCTGATGACGGATGCCGGCAGGGTGACCGATGAGGCTGTTGAATATGCCCGCCTTGCCGATGCTGTGGTCTTCGAGTCCAATTACGATCCTGAGATGCTCGTTGCCGGTCCCTACACACACGACCTTAAGATGCGGATATGTCATGGCAACGGCCACTTGAGCAACGATGAATGCGCCTCGGCCATCCGCCGTTTCTGGCATCCCGGGCTGAAAGATCTGTTTCTCTGTCACCTGAGCGAGAACAACAACACCCCGTCCCTTGCCTTCGAGTCCGCCGCCTGTGCCCTCAGGTCCATCCGCGCGGACGGTGCCGCCACCGCCAAGGAACTGACCAACCTTCAGACCCTTCCCCGTACTCACGCCTCGCAGATGTTCATCCTCGGACGCTGATTCCCGCCTCTCACACTTTGACCGCTGAGCCTGTCGAAGCCCGAAGCGGTCAATTCTATTCTATCGCTTTGTAATACACCGGAGCCGGTTCATCCTCGCAACTGAATATGCCGGCAAGATCGCGGAGGATCAGGTCGGGACGGACAACTCCGCTTTCCCAGAAGTCGTTGCCGCCTTTGGCGTTGAGGCGGTTGTTGTCATTCCAGACCACAAGAGCCGATGCGGAGCTGCCGGCCCGGACGGGGCCTTCGGCACAGGAGTAACCTCTGACATGGGCGTTCCCCTGAATATTCCCGAGAAAGTCACCGAACATGGGATTGACGGAAAGCAGTTGCTCAAGCGTACGGCACCAGCCGACATTCATCCATAGGTCCGCTTCCTTTGACAGAGAATATGCCGTTTCCACGGAGATCTGCCCGGAGACCGAGCTGCCGGCTCCGGCTCCGAGAATCTCGCCGCCGGCATCCTTGAACAGAGTCGTGAGATAACTTTCCTGTCCGGGGATGAACCATTGGTCTTTGTATGGAATGTTGACAAGAATCTTTCTTGTGCCGCGCGCCGCCGTCGCGACAGAATCCCGCAGGTCTATGTAGTTCTTCGAAACGGCATCAAGCACCGAGTCCGCTGCGGGCATATTCCCTGTCAAGGCTCCGAACAGACGGATGTAGGCGGCTCTTGCGAGAGGATGCCGCTCCAGATGCTCGTTGACGATGAAAGTCCTGATTCCAAGCGATTCAAGCTTTGACAGGAACCGGGACTTGGCGGGAGACACTGAATATGTCAGAAGCAGATCCGGCTTCAGTGCCATGATCCTCTCATAGTCAGGACTCGCGTCATAACCGATGTCCGCTATTGTGCCTTCCGCTATCCTTGCCGCCACGGACGGGGTGCAGACATATTCACCTCCCGAGACTCCGACTATGGCTCCATCGCCTCCGGCCGCACTTAGGAATCCGATGTGGGAGGTGCTCATCACAATAAGCCTTTCCAGCGGCTTGCGGATTCTGAGCGTGTCGCGGTTCCCGTCAAACGGGGAGACCGAGATCAAGGAATATCCTCCTTCGGGTAGCCCCTCTATTTTCATGAACAAAGGCTCGCACTCGTTCCGGACCACCGTTCCGCCGTATTTCCGCATGCAGCCGCACATGCCTGCCGCAAGTGCCGCCGTCAGAAGAATATGTCCGTAGAATTTCATACCGTCGCAAAATTAATTGTTTTTTGCTATCTTCGAAGAATAAATTGATTTAAGTTTCACTTGTGCGAAACACCATATTTCCCGTCATTTATGTGACGGAGCAAGTCCATCCCTTTCAGGGGATGGATTCAGGGAGAGGGCAACATGAACTGATTTTTCATGGGCGATGCTCTATGAACGTAAGATAAGGCGTTTTGCCACAGGCACTTTGTTACTTGCGAAAGTTGGATTAATTGATTTTGTATGGGGAAATATAATTTTGACGAGATGACGCTTAGGCGCGGCTCGAATTGCGTCAAATGGGACGCTGAAAGTCCGGTCGGACCAGTCTCTGAGGATGTGATTCCGCTTTGGGTGGCGGACATGGATTTCAAGGTGGCTCCGGAGATCGTGAACGCACTTAAAAAGCGTGTGGATCAGGGGATTTTCGGCTACACCCATGTGCCTGATTCGTACTACGAGGCATCCATCAACTGGTGGGAGCGCCGCCGAGGGTGGCACACCCGGAAGGACTGGTACCTTTACATCCCGGGAGTCGTCCCGGCGATGTCGGTGGTCGTCAAGGCTTTGACACAGTACGAGATTGTCGGAGGAGAGGTTGTCGAGAAACCGGACCGTGGGCGCGGACCCCACGGAGAACTGCCGAAGATGATCATCCAGAGTCCGGCTTACAACTGTTTTTTCTCCACGGCGAGGAACAATCTGTGCGAATTGTCGGTCAACAGACTGATCTATGACACGGAAGGCGACCAGGCGACCTGGTACATTGACTTCGAGGATCTGGAGAGGCGGGCGGCCGACCCTATGGCGAAGGTGCTCCTGTTCTGCAATCCTCACAATCCTTGCGGGCGTGTCTGGCCACGCGAGGATCTGGAAAGGGTGGCCGACATCTGCCGACGGAACGGCGTGATCGTCATCAGCGACGAGATTCACTGCGAACTGGAAATGCCAGGCTATCGTTTCACACCGATGGCCTCACTTTCGCAGGCGGCTCAGGACAACACCGTTACGATGAACTCTCCGAGCAAGTCGTTCAACATCGCTGGCCTGGGAATCTCCAACATCATCACGAACAATCCTGACTGGAAGAGGATCATCGAGCGGGTCATCAACATCAACGAGCTGTGCGATGTGAATCCGTTCGGAGTCCTTGCGCTCCAGGCGGCCTACAATGAGGGTGAGCCGTGGCTTGGGGAACTGAATGAGTACCTTTACGGGAACTATCGCGCATTGGTCTCGTTCTTTGAGGAGAACCTTCCGGAGTTCCCTGTCAGCAAGTTGGAGGGAACCTACCTCGTCTGGGTCGATGTCGGCGCCTTGAACATGTCTGCTGACGGCATCGAGAACAGTCTGCTGCTGAATGAGAAAGTCTGGATCAATTCCGGTGTGATGTACGGTCTGGACGGCTTCGTGCGGATCAACATCGCCTGCCCTCGCACCCGTCTTAAGCAAGGCCTTGAGCGCATCGCCAAGGGTTTCCGCCGCATGATGGACAAGTAGCATTCTGCATAAGAAAGCAGCCGAAAAAAGACAAAAGTAAAATTTTACTTTTGTAGTTTAGAAAATAATCCGAAAATCAAGGACTTTGTCGTGACCGAAAGTGCCGGTGACGCGGGTGTTGGCATCGGGGCGGGTTGCCAGCGGCTTTCGGGCGGCCAGTTCTATGGCGATGAGGTCGCCGGTGCGGATGTAAAGCAGTCTGGTGGCTTCCACGAGAGTGCCCTCAATCATATTCAAGGATGGTTGGTCGAAGCTGAAAAGTTCTTGCCCGTTCCGCAGCAGTCGGAACTGACCGTCTTCCTCCAATTTCAGCGGAGGAAATGTCTGCGATGGAAGGAAGGATGTGTGATCCAGACAGATGGCTTGGGCATAGCCTTCCGGCGTGCCGTCCAGAAGGTTCTCAGGGTAGAGAAGCACACCGTAGCCGACGCTGTCGTAGTACCTTGAGGCGAACTTTCCGCCGACGCTGCGGCCCGGCTTCAGGACACGGGCGAAAAGAACCGGTGAATATGTCAGTTCGTCCACGAACTCCTGAGGGTAGAAATCCTCGTTGTCATTCTCCCACGTCGTGTCCGGACGTACTGTGATGTGACCGGATGCTGTCTTTACGATTATATTCATGAACCAATCTTCCGCATTACGGGGGCACCGGTCAGAAAAGTTTCCCGCCGAATTTGTCCTTCAGACCGGCTATGGCGCTGTCAAACGCCTCGCCCTCAAGAGGCTTGCTAAGCTCGGCCTCCTTGGCTGCGGCCGCTTCCCTCCTTTCCTTCTCGAACTGTTCCTTGAGGCGGGCGAACTGGCGCTTGGTGTCCATTGTGAACTCCCCGTTCTCAATCCATGCGAAATAGGCCGGCTCCGTCTCATAGACCTCTCGCGCGGTTCTGCCTTTGTGTTTTCCGAAACTGACGGTCGGCTCGTCATTCTTGCCGAGGATCAGCCGGCCGGCATAGTCCACAGTCCGGGGACGTCCGGCGACTCCGGACAGAAACCCGACGTCATTCTTCAGGACCTGCTCGTGGTACTTTGTAGGGGTCCGGTACATGTCCAGCTGGCCTTTAAGCACCTCGTAGGTGGCCATCGTGTCAGCTTCGGCGGAATGGGCGTTCTCGAAATCCTCCCCGCCGCAGTAGAACCTGTAGGCGGCCTTCAGATTGCGCGGCTCCATGTAGTGGTAGATCGTCTGCACGTCAATCATCTGCTTGGAGTGCAGGTCGATGTCCGTGGCCTCAAGCATCGCCTGTGCCTTTGCCTTGTTCTCGGGAGTGTTCCTTGGATCCGCAAGTCTGTACATGCTGTACGCCCGCACTCTCTCAATCTCCTCGGAGAGCATCGGCAGATCGAACTTCGTGGAGTTGTAGCCGGCCAGATCGCTGTCCCTGAGCCACTCCACGACCTCGGCGGCTATCTCTATGAATTTCTTTTCATTCGCGACATCCTCGTCCTTGATTCCGTTCACCTGACTGGCTTCGGGATTCATCGGATGCTGCCTGTGGAGAGCGTAGTCCCACGGACAGACCCTCCATGTCTTCACCTCGTGATGGGCGTCAGGGAACACCTTGACGAAACTGAGTTCGACAATGCAGTCATTGACGATATTAAGCCCCGTGCTCTCGATGTCAAAGAAAAGCAGAGGCCTTTCAAGAGAAAGTTCCATAGCTTTATTCCTCGCAGGTTAAACCATGATAGGCATCAGGATTCCGCAGATCTTGCCGTTTTCGGCGTCATCCTCGGACGGGATGATGAGTGCGGACCTGCGGGCGTCGGCGAATTTCATCACGACTGTCTCGCATCCCATGTTGGCAAGAATCTCCGTGAGGAAGGTCGATTTGAATCCGATTGACAGCTCGTCGCCGTTGTAGTCGCAGCTGATCTTCTCGTACGCCGCGATCGCGAAGCCGAGATCCTGGGCGGTGATCTCCATCTGCCCGGGCCTGAGATCAAGTTTGATGTGGTTCGACGCCTTGTTGGCGCAGACTGCAACACGCCTTACTGTGTTCAGGAGCAGCGCCCTGTCGATTCTAAGCACGCTGGAGTTGTTCTGCGGAATCACGTCGCGGTACTTGGGATACTTGCCGACAATCAGTCTGCACACCATCGTGGTCTTGCCGAATGTGAAGAGAACGGTGCTTGAGTCGAAAGAGATCCCTACTGTCCCGTCGTCTTTCCCGAGAATGGACTTGAGCACGGCCGCCGGCTTCTTGTGGAGGATGAACGAGCATTTCTCAGGAGTCGTCACATCTTTGGCCGTGTAGCAGATGAGCTTGTGCGAGTCGGATGCCACGAGGGTTGTCGATTCCGGGCCGAAGTCAAAGAATATTCCGTTCATCGCCGGCCTGATCTCATCGTCGGCTGTCGCGTAGATCGTGCTGTTGATGCCCTCGATAAGGCTTTCGGCCGGGAAATCGATCTTCTCCGCGTCATCGCTTGTCCCCTTGATCTCAGGATAGTCCTCCGCCGGGAAGAACGGGAGCACGGAGTTTCCGCTTGCCCATCTGCACTCGATGGAACTGTCGTTGGCTGTCTTGATCGTCACAGGCTGGTCCGGAAGTTCCTTGAGAAGGTCTATGATATGTCTTGCGGGCACGGCGGCCTTGCCTTCCTCCTCAGTGGTGTCGACCTCAATCTCGGTCCTGAGGGTAAGTTCGGAGTCCGAGGCCGTGACATCAAGGATGTTGCCCTTAAGGTCGAAAAGGAAATTCTCCAGAATCGGTAGGGCGGACTTCACCGGGATGGCCTTGGAGATGTCCATCAATCCTTTAAGGAGCTCGGTGCTTGATACGTTGAATTTCATATTCGTGTGTTTAAATTCATTGTTATGCCGGCCTCCGGTGGGTGGCCGCTGTGAAAGGCAAATATACGAATATTCCCTTAATATTATGGCATCATATTTGATTTTTTGCCAAGGGTTTCGGAAATGCCGTCCGAAGCCGTATTGATAAGGGGAATTTATAAATTTAATTAATATGTCAGAAATGAAAAAAGGTTTGTTAACAGTGGTGCTGTCGGTGTTGTTCAGCGTGCTGGCGGCATACGGAGTCGTCAAGGCGGCCACCGTGGATGAAGGGGACAAAGTGACAAGGACAGAGAACGGTACGGTCACGAGGACTGTCAATCTGGCACAGTCCGACTATCCGGATCTGACCTACGCCGCCGAGGCCGCCGTCGATGCGGTCGTCTATGTGGAGGTGACGGTGACCCAGCAGTACCAGATGGCGGATCCGTTCTTCCGTTTCTTTTTCGGTGACGAAGGTCCGCAGACAAGAGAGCAGCAGGGAAGCGGATCGGGCGTGATCATCCGTCCTGACGGCTACATCGTGACCAACAACCATGTCGTGGCCAATGCCACCAAGGTTCAAGTCACTCTGAACAACAACAAGACTTACGAGGCGAAGGTCATCGGCACCGATCCCGCCACGGATGTGGCTTTGATAAAGATCGACGCTGAGGGGCTTCCCACTCTTCCGTTCGGGGATTCCGACCAGTTGAGGCTCGGCGAGTGGGTGCTTGCCGTCGGCAGTCCTCTGGGGTACCAGCTCAGATCGACCATCACGGCCGGAATCGTCAGTGCCAAAGGACGTTCCATGGCGCATGATCCAAGGGAAAGGAACAACGGCATCCAGATAGAGTCGTTCATCCAGACTGACGCCGCCGTCAATCCTGGCAACTCGGGAGGGGCTCTTGTCAACAAGACCGGCGAGCTCGTCGGCATCAACACGGCGATTGTCTCGCAGACAGGGTCTTATTCAGGCTATTCATTCGCTGTTCCCGCGAACATCGTGAAGAAGATTGTGGGGGACCTGATTGATTTCGGCTCGGTGAAGCGGGCTGTGCTCGGAATCTCGATGTACGACCTCAATGAAGGTCTGGCCACGGTGCTGAAATATGACTCTGTGGACGATATGTTGAAAAAAATGAAACTTTCTTCCCCGGAAGGCGTATATATCAGAGAGGTTGTCAAAGGCAGCTCGGCTGACAAGGCCGGATTGAAGGAGGGCGATGTGATTGTGGCCATTGACGGGACTCCTGTCAAGAGCGGCTCCGCCGTGCAGGTCAAGGTCAATTCCTTCCACCCGGGCGACAAAGCCAAGGTCAAGGTCATCCGTGACGGCAGGGAGAAGGAAGTGGACGTCACGTTCCAGGGCAGCAGCACCGAGAACGGAACAGTCGTGGGAGACGGTGAGATAGCGTTCTTCGGAACGACCCTTAAGGAGGCTTCCAAGGAGACCCTCGCGAGGTTCGGCCTGAAGAAAGGAGTCGAGGTCACGTCTGTCGGAAGCGGAAAGATGCTTGAGGCCGGCGCTTCGGAAGGAATGGTCATCATCTACGTCAACGACCAGCCGGTCGGCACGCCTCAGGATGTCTTGAACATCGCCAAGTCCGCAAAGAGGGCGGTTTACATCGAGGGTGTCACGGCCAACGGTAGAAAAGCCTTCTTCGGATTCAGTAAAGAGTAGATGAAGGTTACAGGATGAGGTTTCCCTGACGGGAACGGCTCCGTGCCTTCCGTCAGGGAAATTTGTGTATTACAGTATATGAGGCAGTTAAAGATTACAAAGTCAATCACCAACCGCGAGAGTGCGTCCCTGGACAAGTACCTCCAGGAGATCGGCCGCGAGGAATTGGTGTCTCCGGAAGAGGAGGTCGAACTTTCGCAGAGAATCCGCAAGGGGGACCAGAAAGCCCTTGAGAAACTCACGAGGGCTAATCTGCGGTTCGTGGTTTCTGTCGCGAAACAGTACCAGAATCAGGGGCTGAGCCTCCCGGACTTGATCAACGAGGGCAATCTCGGACTGATCAAGGCCGCCGAGAAGTTCGATGAGACGAGAGGGTTCAAGTTCATCTCGTACGCCGTCTGGTGGATCCGCCAATCGATCCTTCAGGCTCTCGCCGAGCAGTCCAGGATCGTCAGGCTTCCGCTCAACCAGGTCGGTTCACTGAACAAGATCAACAAGGCTCTCTCCCAGTTCGAGCAGAAGAACGAAAGAACCCCGTCCAACGAGGAACTTTCCGAGATGATCGACATTCCTCAGGACAAGATCTCCGACACTCTCAGGGTCTCCGGAAGACATGTGTCAGTGGATGCGCCGTTCGTGGAAGGCGAGGACAACAGCCTTCTGGACGTGATTCCGAACGATGACTCCCCGATGGCGGACCGGGGCCTCGTGAACGAGTCTCTCAGCACCGAGATAGAGAGGTCTCTCCAGATTCTGACGACCCGCGAGCGCGAGATAATCAAGTCGTTCTTCGGCATCGGCTGCCAGGAGATGACCCTTGAGGAGATCGGCGAAAGGCTTGACCTTACAAGGGAGAGGGTACGCCAGATCAAGGAGAAGGCGATCCGCAAACTCAAGAAACCGTCCGCGAGCAAACTTCTAAAAACCTACCTCGGCTGATGACCCCGGAACTTTTCATCGCATTGAAGGCTTCAGAAGCCATCAATGCGCTCTATAATGCTGACATCGAACCTTCGGATCTTCAGGTCTCCGTCACAAGGAAGGAATTCACGGGCGATTTCACCCTTGTGGTGTTCCCTCTCCTCCGCCTCTCACACTCCACACCGGAGAACACAGCGGGAGCCATCGGAGAATGGCTCAAGGCCAATGTGCCCGAAATCTCCGAATATAACTGTGTCAAAGGCTTTCTCAACCTTTTGTTCTCCAATCTGTACTGGAATGAGCTCTTCGCCGGGATAGTTTCTGACAAGGGTTTCGGCGACCTTCCGGACACCGGCAGGAACATCATGGTCGAGTTCTCGTCACCGAACACCAACAAGCCTCTGCATCTTGGCCACATCAGGAACAACCTGCTCGGGGACTCCGTGTCAAGGCTTCTCAAGGCCAGCGGCAACAATGTGATCAAGACAACCCTTGTCAACGACAGGGGAGTGCACATCTGCAAGTCCATGCTCGCGTGGCTGAAAGTCGGTGACGGTGCCACTCCAGAGTCCACCGGAATCAAGGGCGACCACCTTGTCGGAGACATGTACGTGGCTTTCAACAACATCTACAAGAAAGAGGTCGATGATCTCGTGGCCGGAGGAATGGATGAGGAGACCGCGAAGAAAGAGGCTCCTTGCCTGAAGGAGGCCCACGAGATGCTTCAGAAGTGGGAGGCCGGCGACAAGGAGGTGCGTGATCTCTGGGCGAAGATGAACGGTTGGGTGCTCAAGGGCTTCGACGAGTCCTACAAGGCTCTCGGAATCACATTCGACAAGGTTTACTACGAGTCGCAGACCTACCTGCTAGGCAAGGAATTGGTCCAGAAAGGCCTTGACATGGGCGTCTTCGTCAAGGATCCGGACGGTTCCGTCTGGTGCGACCTCACGGCCGACGGGCTTGACCGGAAACTGCTCATCCGTTCGGACGGGACTTCCGTTTACATCACCCAGGATCTTGGCACCGCGGAGAGGCGTTTCGCCGAGTACCATCTTGACTCCCACGTCTATGTGGTCGGCAACGAGCAGAACTACCATTTCCAGGTACTCAAGCTTATTCTCAAGAAACTCGGTTTCGGATGGTCCGACAGCATATTCCATCTCTCCTATGGAATGGTTGAGCTGCCGGAGGGCAAGATGAAATCCCGTGAGGGGACTGTTGTGGATGCCGATGACCTTCTCCAGAAGATGTACGAGGAGGCGAGGGCGACTTCCGACGAGTCAGGCAAGCTGGCCGACATGAGCGTGGAGGAGAAGACAAGGCTCTATCACATGATAGGCCTCGGGGCTCTGAAGTACTTCATCATCAAGGTGGATCCGAAGAAGACCATGCTCTTCAACCCGAAGGAGTCCATCGACTTCAACGGCAACACCGGCCCGTTCATCCAGTACACGCACGCCAGAATCCGCTCCATCCTGCGCAAGGCCGGAGAGAAGGGCATTGAATATTCCGTCTCACCTTTGCCGAAGGTTGAACTGAGCGCCAAGGAGATCAGACTCATAAAGCTGCTGAACGCATTCCCGGCGAAGATCGCCGAGGGGGCGCAGGCATATTCGCCGGCAGTCATCGCCAACTATGCCTACGACCTCGCCAAGGAGTTCAACCAGTACTACCACGACACTCCGATCCTCAAGGAGGAGAACCCCGACATACTCAGGATGCGCCTCGTGCTGATCGATACTCTTTCCGCCGTGCTGCGCAAGGCGATGGGCATCCTCGGAATCGAGTTGCCTGAAAGGATGTAGGGATGTCCTGATGTCCGGAACGGATTACATGTTTCCGACCTCTAAAAAAGAGGTTGAGGCCTTGGGGTGGGACTACATTGACATCATCCTTTTTACGGGTGACGCCTTTGTGGATCACCCTTCTTTCGGTACGGCGTGCATAGCCCGCTGGCTTCAGCATTTCGGCTACAGGGTGGCTGTCGTGCCTCAGCCGAACTGGAGGGATGACCTCAGGGACTTCAGGAAACTGGGGGCTCCGAGACTCTATTTCGGAGTGAATGCCGGGGCGATGGATTCGATGGTGAACCACTACACCGCCGGCAAGCGTCTTCGTCATGACGATGCCTACACCCCTGACGGCAAGGCCGGACAGAGGCCGGACTATGCGGTCTGTGTCTATGCGAACATATTGAAGGAGCTTTATCCCGATGTTCCGGTCATCATCGGAGGAGTGGAGGCTTCGCTTCGCAGGCTGACCCACTACGACTATTGGAAGGATGGGCTGGTCCCTTCCATTCTGGAATGGTGCAAGGCTGATTTCCTCTGCTACGGAATGGGGGAGAAGCCGATGATTGAGCTGACAAGGGCCATTGACGCGCGGAGGAATATTCATGAGATCCGCAGGATTCCGCAGATCGCTTTCCGGATGAGCGGAAAGTGGAAGGTCAAGGATCCGCTGGTGCTTCACTCGTTCGAGGAATGCAGGAAGGACAAGATGGCGTTCGCCGAGAATTTCCATCTTATCGAGACCCACGCCAACATGATGCATCCGGCCACGATAATAGAGCCTGTCGGAGATGGTTACGTGCAGATAAATCCGCCATTTTCCCCGTCCACGACCGAGGAGATGGATTCGTTCTGGGACCTTCCATTCACCAAACTGCCGCATCCGCGCTACAAAGGGAAAAGGATTCCGGCCTACGACATGATCAAGGACTCCATCATCACGCACCGGGGGTGCTTCGGAGGATGTAACTTCTGCACCATAGCGGCGCACCAGGGAAAGTTCATCCAGTCCCGTTCGCAGGCTTCCATTCTGACGGAAGTGAAGAGACTGGCGAAGATGCCGGGCTTTTCCGGGAACATCTCGGATTTGGGAGCCCCGACAGCGAACATGTACGGGATGGAGGGAAAGAATCACGAACTGTGCGACAAATGCCGCAGGAAATCATGTCTCTTCCCGGCCCCGTGTCCGAACATGAACCGCTCCCACAAACAGCTGCTTGAACTGTACCGCAAGGTCGATTCCGTCCCGGGCATACGCCATTCCTACATAGGCAGCGGAATCCGTTACGATCTTTTTCTGGACGAAAAAGGATTTGTGGACGAGACTTCCAAGCCATACCTCACCACTTTGATTCTTGACCACACTTCAGGACGAATGAAAGTGGCTCCTGAACACACTGAAGACAAGGTTCTGCAGTACATCGCCAAGCCGTCCTTCAAGTTGTTCGAAAGACTGCGCTGCGAGTTCGACAAGATCTGCGCGAGGAACGGACGCCGTACCGGAATCGTCCCGTACTTCATCTCATCCCATCCCGGGTGCACGATGAAGGACATGGAGAATCTTTCCAAAAATCCGGCTTTGAAGGGAATATACATGGAGCAGGTGCAGGATTTCACCCCGACCCCGATGACCACCTCGTCTGTCATGTATTACACCGGAATCGACCCACGGACAATGAAACCGGTCTTTGTCGAGCGTGACATGGAAAAAAAGAAAAGGCAGAAATCATTTTTTTTCAGAAAATAGTCCCGTTATTGCTTGCAATTCGGAAAATTGTCTTAATATTGCACCCGCAAACGGGGAATAAGGTGATTCCGGGGCTTCTTTTCCAGAACCACTCCCGTGGCGAGGTTAAGAATAGTTTTATTTGGTTTTTATATGAGTATGGCTCCTGAGCAGAAGAAAAGACACGTGGTAAGCTACGAGAACATGTCCGAAGCGCTTGCCGCGGCGTTCAACGAGAAATATCCCAAAGGGTTCAGCGATTATCTTCCTGACCTTGTCAAATATCCCAAACCGGACGGCTCCCAATTCTACGCCGTGACCGTTGAGACGGAGGATTCCATCAACCTCGTGAAGATCAAGGTCAAGACCGATGACGCCGAGGCTCTTGAAAGATGGCTTGAAGGAGAGGAGGATGCTGAGAACGAGGAGGTTGCAGGCTCATCCGCCGATGCCCCGTCTGATGCCGCACTTCCGGATGACAACATCTCCCAGTACGGTGGAGACGATGAATCCGCCGAATAGTTCTAAAGCAGTTTCGCAAGGCTGTCGTAGTACTGCTTGCTGACCGGAATATGCCCGACTCCGTCACGGATGAACTCAGTATAGATCACTCCGTCCTTGTCCCGGCTCAACACCTTGATGTGCCGCGGATTGACATAGTAGGAACGGTGGCAGCGCACTAATCTGTGCCTCAGGGCCTCGCCCTCCAGACTTTTCATCGAGTTCCTCAACTGGTAGGTCTTCACCCGTTCATTCTCCAGATAATGGATGTTGATGTAGTTCGCATCCGCGCTCACGTAAAGCACCGCTGACGGATCGATCGTCAGTTTCAGTCTCTTGTGCTCGTCGTAGAACTTGACAAGCGACTCCTCCGGAGCCTTTCCAGCCTCCGACAGGTCCAGATTCTTGTTGGAGATGATCCTCAGAAGGATGCTGAGCAGGTAGGGATAGATCAAAGTCAGACAGACGATCTCAAAGCAATAGGGAAGTGCCGTGAAATAAGGCATCCCTCCGTCCTTTCTGTAGAACAGGGATGTGTACAGGGCGAAAAAGAACACCATGACCATCATCTCGCCGAAGCACCAGACCACATAGTGCCACCATTTGAAAGGAATATACTTGTAGAGGACCGAGAAAACGAGTCTGGTCAGCGCCAGCACCCCGATCATTATGCACGACAGCATCAACAGATGAAAGGTCCACGATTTCCCTCCGACGTCGTAGAAGTCTGACAGCGAGAACGGATTGTAGATGAAGCAGAACACGAAAAAGAACAGCGGCAGAAGAGCCGCATACTTGACCTGACGTCCATAGCCTTTGGAAACTCTCAACGGTGTGTTCATAGCCTGCGTTTTTGTACCGAAGCGTGAAATTCCGTCCCGAAAACATCAGGGATGAAATTTCCGAACCTGGTTTTTCGTCCCTAATTTACTGCGATTTTTCCGTCAAAACAAGCTTTTGTGTCTTTTTAATAAGGTACTGCCACACTTTCTTCGTCACATTGGCATGATTAAATACCTTTGCGAAGCCTACCGGGAAAAACTGCTTCCCGGAGCAGGTGTTCAAATCATTGGGAAATGGCATCTATTGTAAACACTTTTGAATATTCGGTGGCTCCGGAGAACATAGACTATCTGGGCCACGCCACCGTTCCGTCAATCTGCGGAAGCATCATCAACGCAATCGGGCGGAACATCCGCATGGAGGGTTGCGGAATTGATGTTATGCGCGATGCCGGACGATCCTGGGTTCTTCTGCGTTCGGCATTTGAGATTGACGAGCGTCCCGTTCTTTACGACAACTACAATGTCAAGGTCTGGCCCGTGAAAGGCCGGGGACTCACCTACAACAGGTGTGTCATGCTCACTGATTCGGAAGGAGAGGAGATAGGCAGGGGTACGACCGAATGGTGCGTGATCGACATCAATTCCAGAAAGCCGATTTTCCCTGATCTGGGGCTTTCGGATGTGGACATCCCTGTTCCATGCAAGAGTCCGCGCAGGATTCTGGATTTTCTGCCGGACTTCATCAAGCACAAGGAGATCGGCTACAGCGAATGCGACTTCAACGGTCATCTGAACAACACCCACTACATCGGGATGTTCTACAATCTCCTGCCTGAGAGCGTGCTTTCCAGCGGGATCTTCACAAGGATCGACATCAACTTCAGATGTGAGGTACATCGCGGTGACGATGTGGCTTTCGGAATCCGCAAGGCCAGTGACGATGAGTACCTCTTTATCGCGAAAGCGGGAGACGCGACACTCTGCCACGCCTCCCTGCAAGCCATTTAGCCTCTAAATCAAACCTCTGTCGGGAATCAGTCAACCTTTTCCACCGAAGCCGTTTTTCCGCGGATTGTAGCGTTGACGTCAGCTGGAGCCTTGTATCTGATTTTTGAAGTGCCTGTCGCGTCTTTGATCGTGATGGATCGTGTCACGTTGACACCGCAGGAGGCAGCCCCGGAAGCCTGGATGACCGCATCCTCCGTGACGGCGCCCATCGCCTTGACCTTGGCGGCTCCGGAAGCGTCAGCCTTCAACAGACCCACCGTCCCTTTCAGGTGCAGCTCGCAGGCTCCCGACGCCTCTATGTCGGCCGTCCCGAAAGTCCCGTCAAAGGTAGTGTTGGACGCTCCGCTGACTTCAGCCTCCAGCCTGTCCGCATTGATTGTGAAAGAACCTGTCGCGGCCCCTGAAATCTCGAGCTCCGCCTCGCCAATTTCCCCTGTGATCTCGTAGGAGCTGGCTCCGCTGATGTCAGCCTCCAGTTTCCCGGCGTTGACGTTCAGTGAAGCGAGCCGGCTGGCCCCGCCCATGTCCAGAGAGAATTCTCCTCTCCCGAGGTCAAAGGTGTCGCTGCATTGCAGACTTGTCACCCCAGACATCTCAAGCTCCCTGAGCGAAGGCATGTGAATCTCGGCCTCGCAGGTCCAGCCGCTCGAATTCTTCAGGAACTTAGGAGGAATGTTCCTCTTCCATCCGATTTTCAGCTCACCCTCCTCGACACGCACCAGAAGGCATTCCTCAAGCTCCCGTGGCAGCGTGACTTCGACCTTGTACGTGTCCGACCTGACGAGGTTGACTTTGACGCTTCCGCTGAGATCCAAGCCCGTGAACCCCTTGCAGCCGAATTTGCAGGTGGTGTAGTCAACGTTCTTCCCGGAAGGCACCGACTGGTACGGTGTTTCGCCCTGACGTTCGCCCGGTAAACTGAAAGCCATGGTTGCAAGCAACATGAGAGCCGCAGCTCCAAAAATCATTAACTTTTTCATAACTCTTTTATTTTGTTGATTTTGTCTAGTCCGTTGAGTAACTTTCCATAGTAATCCTTGAGAACCTCCGCCTTCGCCGCGTCATCCATTTCCTCCGGCAGCAGGTCAATCATCGGCACAGTCTCCTCTGCGACGCTCCCGATCGTAATCCCCCACTTCCCGTCAATGTCTTTTGTGAGGATTTCCCTGTACATGGAAGTCGCTTTCTCCGAATATGTCAGATAAACCTCCGTCGGGTCATCCACCACGTCGGCGAACCAATCAACCTCACCGGCGGGACGGTTTATGAATATGACGGCGGCTATGACTGCCGCAGCCGCGGCTGTGAGGACGCTGAATGCCCTTATTAGCCTCCGATGTCTTTCCGGAGTCGCATTCATGGTGGTTCCGTCCACATGACCGACATTCAGCAAAGCGTCCAGTTTCGCCTCGAACCGCTCCTCGTGTCCCTCCGGCAATTCCAGATCGTCCAGAATCTCCGGATTCCTGTTGACATATTCTTTAAAGTCTGTCATATTCCAACTTTTTTAATTTCTCGGCCAATTTCGCCCTGCCTCTTGAGAACTGTGTCCTGAGAGTGCCTTCACGCTTGCCGGTCAGAGAGGCTATCTCCTCATAGTCAAGTCCTTCAAGCAGAACCAGGTTCAGTATCAGTCTGTAGTTGTCCGGCAACTCATCAATAGCCTTGCGGATTCTGACTGCCTCCGAGACTGTCCCGGAGAACTCGATCGGGCTGTCGCTGACATGTTCGGAAGCCTCTGCGGCATACTCCTCAAGGAAGGTTTTCTCCCGTTTTTTCCGCCTTACGGCATCGATTGATTTCCTGATGCATGTCCGGCTCAGCCACGTTGCGATCTGTGCCGGGTCTTTGGGAACGATGTCCGACGAGATGAACCTGAGGATGGTGTCCTGCATGATCTCCTCGGCCTCGCCGCTGTCGCGGACTATCCGAAGGCTTGTGTTGTAAAGCCTTTTGGCGTGCGCCTTGTAGAATGCTATGGACTCTTCACTTGTCATCGTTTCTTTGTCGTTCCACAATATAAACGAATATTTCCGACGATTGTTACAGGAATCTCAAATTATTTTAGGAAATTCGCTTCGGCCGGCATTCTGCAACAAAAAGCCCGGGGTCTCACGACCGCGGGTCTCTTTCATTTCATTTGGCTTAAAAGATTCTTGTTTTGTGACGATAATCACTATCCGACCGCAAAGTTACCGTCACGCCGTCATCCTCACAATCCCAAAATGTGGGTAAACACTTTACGGATCATCGTGAATTGTAGGTATCGGTTCCCGAAATCCATAATATTTTCGTACTTTTGCTTTCTGAAAAACAGAAAAGAAAATGAACTTCAGCGGAATAATCGTCGGAGCGGCGACCTTTCTCATAATAGGGATATGTCATCCTGTAGTCATCAAGATGGAATACCATTGGGGCAAAGGCAGTTGGTGGATCCTTTTCGCTGCGGGGCTGGCTTTCGCGGCCGCTTCCATATTCGTGGAACAGGATGTTCTTGCCACCATACTTGGCGCCGCCGCCTTTTCCTGCTTCTGGGGCATCCTGGAGATCTTCGAGCAGGAAAAGCGGGTGCTGAAAGGTTGGTTCCCCGAGAACCCTGCCCGCCATGACTATTACGAGGCTGTCCGCAAGACGAAGAATCAAACATTGTAAAATCATGAATTTCAAACTGCTGTCAACATTGGCAATTGCAGCCGTCAGCTCTGGGATGACATCCGTTTCGGCTCAAAAGAAGGCTATGGACCACGATGTGTACGATTCATGGCAGAGTGTGTCGGACATCCAGAAAAGCGATGACGGCGACATCCTTGTGTGGTGCGTCAACCCTCAGGAAGGGGACGGGACGCTCCATGTCAGGAATATGATCCCTCAGAAGAAAGGCAAGCCCTCATGGCGGGAGATCAGCATTCCCCGCGGCTGTCAGGCCTCCCTTGACCCCAAGGGCAAGTGGCTATACCTGAGAATCAAACCTCAGTTCGCCAAGACCCGTCAGGAAAAAATCGACAAGAAGAAGGCGGAGGAGATGACCAAGGACACACTCGCCATCGTTGATCTCGGTTCAATGACTGTCAAGAAGTATGGCCGGGTGGATTCCTACACCACAGGCTCTCTCTCCAAACCGTATGTCGCCTACAAATCCACGTGGAAACACTACAAGGACACCACAGACAAGAAGGGCACCGACAGGTCGGGACTCATCATCCTTGACCCTGGCACGGAGAGGAAGGACACCCTTGAGCACATTGATTCCTATTCTTTCAACCAGGATGGAACTGTCCTTGTGATGACCTCCAAGAAGGACAAAAAGGATTCGCTTTCCGTCTCTGCCGTGATGATAGCGCGCGTCCCGGCCTGTCTGGACACCCTTGTCAAGGGTGCGGAGTCGTACAGCCGGCTTACCTTGAGTGATTCCGAGGATCAGCTGGTTTTCCTCGGTTCCGCGGACAAGAGCAAGAACCGAAACAAATGCCAGTCCCTGTACCTGACGAGCATCCAGGCTCTCAAGGTCGGAAAGAAATCCGCCCCTGTGACCGCCGACAGCACAACTGTCATAAGCAAGGACGGCAGGTGGGCATATTCAACGAAAGAGATTGTCGCGGAGGGAACGAAGGTTGAAGGCACTCCGGGCTGGACGCTCAACGAGAACACCGAACTTCGCTTCACCCCTGACGGGAAGCGGCTTTTCCTTGGAATCGGTGCCATCCGTCCTCCTAAGGACACCACGATCGTGGACTTCGAGACCGCCCGGCTGGACATCTGGAACTGGGATGCGGTGTACACTCCGCCGCAGCAGAGACTTAATGTCAACAAAAAGCTCAAGAGGACATATTCAGCCACAATCGACCTTGCGGAGCCGGGTAAGATAGTGCCTTTGACGACATCCTGCTTCGACAACATCCGCCTTATGAACGGTGGACTTTCTGAGTGGGCCCTTTCGGCAGACAACGCGAAGTATGCCCGTACTGCCGCCTGGGACTACAACAACCGCTATGATCTCACCCTTGTGAATGTGAAGGATGGCTCAAGAAAGGTTGTGGTTGAGGGATTGAATGTAGGACGGTTCGACATCTCTCCGGGCGGAAAGTACCTTGTCTGGTTCGACGACGAGCAGATGGACTGGTTCACCTACAACACTCAGACCGGCCAAAAGGTCAACCTTACCGCACAGACCGGCGTTCCGTTCTACGATGAAGAGAACGACCGTCCGACCGCCGCTCCGGCGCACGAGTACTCTCCGAAATGGTTTAAGGATGATGACGCGGTTCTGATAATAGACCGCTACGACATCTGGAAGTTCGCCCCTGACGGCTCGTCCGCTGTCAACCTTACCGGAGGGCTCGGCCGTCAGACCCACAACCGGTTCAAGATCACAGACCCTGAACCGGACACCAGAAAGCCTAACGAGCGCCGATGCGGAGTCGTCAGGCCGCTTGATCCGAAGCAGACTGTCTATCTCAGCGTGTTCAACGAGGAAAGTCAGGAGAACGGTTTCGGCAGCATGAATCTTGCGAGACCGGCGAAGACTCTGAAGTATTTCACCGACACGGTCTCCTTCAAGAATGTGTCCGGTGCCAGGAACACGGGAAGGCTCTTCTACCAGAAAGGCAATTTCCGCAACTGTTATGATCTTTATTATACGGATGATGATTTCAAGACATCCACGAAAGTCTCCGCCATCAATCCTCAGATGGCCGGTTACCGCTGGGGAAGAGCCGAACTTTTCCATTGGAACGCCTACGACGGCACGCCTTTGAAGGGTCTTGTCTTCATTCCGGACGGAGTGAAGGAAGGCGGGAAGTTTCCGGTGATGATCTACTTCTACGAGAAGAACTCCAACAATCTCTACTCATTCTGGACACCTGCACCTTCACGCTCAATCGTGAATATTCCGGTTTACACATCCCGCGGGTACATCGTGTTCGTACCGGACATAGTATATAAGGTGGGACATCCGGGAGAGAGCGCCTACAACTGCATCTGTGCCGGTGCCGAGGCTCTCTGCGAGAAATATTCCATCGCCGACAAGAGCCGGATGGCGATTCAGGGCCAGAGCTGGGGAGGCTATCAGACCGCCTGGCTCATAACGCGCACGGACATGTTTGCGGCGGCAGGGTCCGGCGCCCCTGTCGGAAACATGACTTCGGCCTACGGTGGGATCCGTTGGGAATCGGGCATTACCCGGGCCGGTCAGTACGAACACGGGCAGAGCCGTATAGGGAAGGACATGTGGGAGCCAGGCGGACTTGACCTCTACATAGAAAACTCCCCGGTCTTCCATGTTGACAAGGTTAAGACTCCTGTCCTTATCATGCACAATGACGCCGACGGTGCCGTTCCGTGGTACCAGGGCATAGAGTTTTTCTCCGATCTCCGCAGGCTTGGCAAGCCGGCATGGCTGCTCCAGTACAACGAGGAAGCCCACAATCTCGTCCAGAGACGCAACTGCAAGGATCTGTCCATCAGACTCCAGCAGTTCTTTGACCACTATCTTAAAGGTTCCGCGATGCCGGCGTGGATGAAGACAGGTGTCCCTTATGAGGACAAGGATGAATATTCAGGTTTCGAAAATGTTGAGTAGAGTATGACAAAACTTGCGATCTTCGATCTTGACGGTACCCTCCTCGACACGGTGGAGGATCTTGGCGAAGCCACCAACCATGCTCTTGTGCAGTGCGGTTTCCCGACTCATCCAGTTGATGACTATTACCGGATGGTCGGACGCGGGATATATAATCTGTTCCGCGCGGCCATCCCTTCTGAATATGCCACTGAAGACAACGTCCGTAAGATGGCGTCTTATTTCATTCCCTATTATGATGCCCACAAATGCGACCGCACCAGACCGTACGACGGAATCCCTCAGATGTTGAAGAGCATCAGCGAAAGGGGAGTGCGTCTTGCCGTGGCCTCCAACAAGTACCAGGACGGGGCGGAGAAACTCGTCATGCACTTTTTCGGGGAATATGACTTCGTGAAGATTCTCGGCCAGCGTGACGGCCAGCCGATCAAGCCGGACCCTGCCATCGTCGGTCAGATCATGGAGTCCGTCCCGTCTGTCTCAAAAGAGGAAGTTGTCTATGTCGGGGATTCCAATGTGGACATGCAGACCGGAGCCAATGCCGGAGTCCGGACCATAGGTGTGGCATGGGGATTCCGAAGCCGTGACGAACTTGCGGCCTATAACCCTTCCGCGATAGTCGAGACTCCCGGGACCCTTTCCGTGGAGATCTTGAAAGACAGTCCGGCCCCTTTGAAAGAACACTAAAAGACATAAGTACATGAAAGATTTGAAAGACATGAAGATAGCGGTAGCCGGTACGGGCTACGTCGGTCTGTCAATAGCCACTCTCCTGTCGCAGAGGCACAAGGTGACCGCTGTTGATGTTGTTCCGGAGAAAGTTGACATTATAAATCGCCGTGAGTCCCCGATCCGGGACGAGTACATAGAAAGGTACCTGCGTGAGAAGGACCTCGATCTCACCGCTACGCTTGACGGAGAGTCCGCCTACCGTGACGCTGATTTCGTGGTGATAGCGGCTCCCACGAACTACGATCCCAAGAGGAACTTCTTCGACACGTCACACGTGGAGGAGGTGATCGATCTGGTGCTGAAGGTGAATCCTGACGCCGTGATGGTCATCAAGTCCACAGTCCCTGTGGGCTACACGGCGTCGGTGAGGGAACGTTTTTCACGCCGGGAGTCTCAGACAGGGAAAGTGACCGTCCCGGACATCATCTTCGCTCCGGAGTTCCTCAGGGAGTCGAAGGCGCTTTACGACAATCTTTATCCGAGCCGGATCATAGTCGGCTATGACAATGGGAACCCAAGACTCGGAGAGGCCGCACGCGCGTTCGCGGAGCTTTTGATCGAGGCCTCCCTCAAGGATGACGTTCCGGTTCTGTTCATGGGCACTACGGAGGCTGAGGCCGTGAAACTTTTCGCCAACACTTACCTTGCGCTGAGGGTGAGCTACTTCAACGAACTGGACACCTATGCCGAGATCAAGGGACTGGACACGAAATCCATCATAGAGGGAGTGTGCCTGGATCCGAGGATCGGCTCGCATTACAACAATCCGTCCTTCGGCTATGGCGGCTACTGCCTCCCGAAAGACACCAAGCAGCTGCTGGCCAACTACGCCGATGTGCCGGAGAATCTGATCGGTGCGATTGTCGAGTCCAACCGCACGAGGAAGGATTTCGTGGCGGACCAGATCCTCCAGAGGGCCGGCTACTACACCGCCTCCAGCCAGTGGAGCGGCGAAAGGGAAAAAACTCTCACCGTCGGAGTCTTCCGTCTCACGATGAAGACCGGCTCCGACAACTTCCGGCAGAGTTCAATCCAGGGTGTCATGAAACGCATCAAGGCCAAGGGAGCCACGGTCATCGTCTATGAGCCGTCACTGGAGGACGGTGCCACTTTCTTCGGCAGCGAGGTCGTCAACGACCTATGCGAGTTTAAGCGCCGTTCCGACTCAATTGTCGCGAACCGCTATGACACGGTGCTCGACGATGTCAAGGACAAGGTTTACACAAGGGACATATTCAGCAGGGACTGACAGAGCGTCCGGAGATTGCGGCTATGGAGACAGATTCGGCGAGACCGAGGATATTCCTTTACACGGACGGCGCATCCAGCGGGAACCCCGGGCCTGGAGGGTATGGTGTGGTGCTTAAATGCGCCGGGCATGAGAAGGAGATGAGCGGCGGATTCATCCGGACTACCAACAACAGGATGGAACTGCTTGCGGTGATCAAGGGACTGGAGGCGATAAAGTGGCGGAATGCGGAGGTCGAGGTGTACAGCGACTCGTCCTATGTCGTGAAGGCCGTGAACGAAGGGTGGCTTCTGAATTGGGAGAAGAAAGGCTGGAGTAAGGTGAAGAATCCGGATCTCTGGATGAGGTTCCTTAATGTCTATCGGATGCACCGGGTGGCTTTCCATTGGCTGAAAGGGCACAACGGGCATCCTGAGAACGAGCGTTGCGACCGTTTGGCGGTGTCTGCCGGGGCCGGCGCGGTGGAGGCCGGCAAGATTCTTCCTGTCGATGAGGGCTACGAGGCGAATGCCGCGGCGGAGGCGGGACTCATTGATTTCGACTGATGAACAAATAAATTCAGGCCAAAAAGACGAGCAAAAGCACCAAGTTATTTTTAGGAATCACTACCTTTGTAAAATGAATATACGCGCGTCGGCCTTTGAATCCCGACCGTGCCCTCAAACACAGTAAGCATTATGGAAAGGAATAACAGAAAACCAATTGTCGGAATAACCCAGGGAGACGGCAACGGCATAGGGTATGAGGTGATCATCAAGTCTCTGGCTGACGCTCGGATTCTGGAGTCGTTCACTCCTGTGATCTACGGATCGTCAAAGATCTTCGGATTCTACCGCAAGCTTATCCACAATCTTGACCAGATGGACACCTACGTGATCCAGAGCGCCAAGGATGTGAAACCAAAGAAGATAAACATCGTCAACTGTCTGCCGGACAATGTGTTCGTTGAACCGGGGCAATCTACACCGGAGTCGGCCAAGTCGGCCATCCGATCCCTTGAATGCGCTGTCGGGGACATCAAGAACGGCGACATCGACGTGCTGGTCACAGCTCCGATCAACAAGAAGGCGATGGTGGCCGAGGGATTCGGCAACACCGGTCACACCGAATACCTCCAGAAGGAGTTCGGGGTGGATGACGTGCTGATGTTCATGGTCTCCGACCAGCTCAGGATCAGTGTCGTGACCGGACATATTCCTTTGAAGGATGTTCCGGCCTCGATCTCGCAGGAGAAGATAGTGAACAAGCTGAGGTTGATGACGGCCTCGCTGAAGAGGGATTTCGGCATTGTGGAACCGAAGATCGCCGTGCTGGGATTGAATCCTCATTGCGGTGACGGCGGTCTGCTTGGCGACGAGGAGGAGGAGATCATACTTCCGGCCGTGAAGGCGGCCAACGCTGAAGGGCTTATGGCTTTCGGGCCGTATTCCCCTGACGGGTTCTTCGGACTTGGACACTATGCCAGGTTTGACGCGACGTTGGCGATGTATCACGATCAGGGACTTGCTCCGTTCAAGGCTCTTGCCTTCGAGGACGGAGTGAACTTCACGGCAGGTCTGCCTGTCGTCAGGACATCTCCGGATCACGGCACCGCCTACGAGATGGCCGGACGTGACGAGGCTGACCCTCAGTCCATGATGTCGTCCATCTACACGGCCATCGACATATTCCGCAACCGGGCGGCGTACGATGATCTGCATGAGGGAAAGATGCGGAAGAAGTGATTGTGGATGTCGAAAAAACTTATATGAACCACAGACGATCAATACTGATCACCGGAGGGGCCGGTTTCATCGGCAGCCATGTGGTGAGGCTTTTTGTCAACAGGTACCCGGACTACAGGATCGTGAATCTTGACAAGCTGACCTACGCCGGGAATCTTGCCAATCTCAGGGACATCGAGGACATGCCGAACTACACATTTGTCAAGGCCGACATCTGCGACTTTGAGGCTGTCCGCGGGGTGATCTCTGAATATTCCATCGACGGAGTCATCCACCTTGCCGCCGAAAGCCACGTTGACCGCTCGATCAAAGATCCTTTCACATTCGCAAGGACGAATGTGCTCGGCACCTTGACATTGCTTCAGGCCGCGCGCGAGTTCTGGGATCCTGAAGGTTGGGATGGCAAGAGATTCCAACATGTCTCGACCGATGAGGTTTACGGAGCGCTCGAGCTGACGAGGCCGGAGGGGGATCCGGACGGAAACGAGTGTGGAGGCGGGCCGTTCGGCGACACATTCTTCACGGAGGAGAGCAAGTACCGGCCTCACAGCCCTTACTCGGCCGCCAAGGCTTCGAGTGACCATTTTGTCAGGGCTTATCACGACACCTACGGAATGCCGACGATCGTGACCAACTGCTCGAACAATTACGGGCCGTACCAGTTCCCAGAGAAGCTTATTCCGCTGTTCATCAACAACATCCGCCAGCGCCGTCCTCTTCCTGTCTATGGAAGAGGGGAGAATGTCCGCGACTGGCTCTACGTTGAGGACCACGCAAGGGCCATTGATTTGATCTTCCACAAGGGGAAAAACGCCGAAACGTACAACATCGGCGGCTTCAACGAGTGGAGGAACATAGATCTTATCAAGGTTCTGGTCCGGACGGTGGACCGTCTGCTTGGCCGTCCGGAGGGAGCGGATGACGATCTGATCACATTCGTCGCGGACCGCAAGGGGCATGACATGCGTTATGCCATCGACTCCTCCAAGCTGAAGAACGAGCTTGGCTGGGAACCGAGCCTTCAGTTCGCCGAGGGCATTGAGAAGACAGTGCGTTGGTACCTTGACAATGGGGAATGGTTGGACAATGTGACCAGCGGAGAGTACCTGCGCTACTACGAGGACATGTATGATAAGGACAGGTAGGGAGCTACATCTGGTATAATAATGGCCTTCGCGACAATCCGGATTCGGGAGTCGGAAAAAAACAAATGCGGAATTTTGCACGTTACCAAAATTCCGCATTTAACTTTTTCTGACACATTGTTGCATTGTCAGTGGAAAAATAAACTTTCCGCCACGGTAAGGTTTTCTGACGGAGATGCGTACGCATCGGCATTCCTGCTGCCTCACGGCCTTGAATCCAAGGAGTTCCGCTTTGGCTTCCTATCAGCCTTTGCCTGCTATGCAGAAAGTGTATGCAAAGGTAAGCATTATTTTGTTATCTCCAAATATTTTTCCGTAAATTCTTGAAAAATTAATTCATTTGATAAAAAATAAGTTCTTATTACATAATGTAATCTATATGCGGAATAATACTTGAAGTGCAGTTTCAAGTGATGTGCGAAATCCGTTTTTAGAACATGCCCGGGATGTCCTTTTAAGTGAAAAACACAAAAAATTCCGGTGGCCTTTCCCACAATCCGTCCCTACCACTTGCCGCAGGCCATCGGAAGATCCTGCGCTGATCAAAACGGTCTATTGCATGTATTGGGCTGTGATGTTGTCGTCAAGCGGTTCGACCGTGTTGGCGATCAATTCCATGCCTGTCCTTTCCACTCCGTCGTTCGAGGTGTATTTCTGTGAGCGGAGTCTGCCTGCGACATAGACGGGGAAGCCTTTCCGGATGCTGTCCAACGGGGCGATGCCTTTGTTCCCCTCCCAGGCCGTCACGTTGTGCCAAGTGGTTTCGATGTTCGGCTCTCCGTTCCTGCCCTTGTAGGCGAAGTTGGTCGCTACGGAGAAATGCGCCACCCGTGTGTCTCCGACCTTGAGGATGTTGACGTTGCCGACATTCCCCCGGATTTCAAGTCTGTTCAACTGTTCCATGATTCAAGTTGTTTTGAAGTTTTGTCTGACGCAAAGTTATAATATGGTGCCGCAGGAAAACACAATCGAAAAGAATCGTCGATGAAATTTTTTCCGAATATTATCGGATCCTCTTTTTTATTTATAATCAGGGCCGTTCTTTTCTAGATTTGTTTTCTGAATTGGCATATTTCTTTCGATGACAAACTTTTTCCGGGTAAGACAAAGAAAAATCTTATCGGCGGAAAGAAAATTCTTATTGACTCCGAAGCGATAAGAAACGGAAAAATATTCATGAACTTTCTTCCGGCCTCTTTCAAATGTCGTTTCGGTTGGGCATATTTGCCTTACGTGGGTGGTGTCAGGCGGCCGCCATCCCAAGTGAGGCAACGTGGGTCTCGGATCAGGATTGTCCGCCGGCCGGAGAAGAACTATGAAATATGACGGGGAACAGAGGGGAAGATGTCTGGAGTGCGGGGATGTTCTTCCTTACGGGCGGAGCGACATGAAGTTCTGCTGCGTCAGTTGTAAAAGCAGGTACCACTATGTCAACGGAGGGCATCTGAAAGGCCTCCGGCTGCGGACCATCGGGGCTCTTGACCGGAATCATGAGATTCTGGAGTCGCTGCTCGGCGAAGGTGTCACGGCAATAAACATTACTGACCTTGCGCAGATGGGCTACAGGTTTGACTGCATCACATCCTACCACAAGGTCAGGAATCATAATGAGTACCGATGCTACGATCTCAAATATTTCATGTCGGAAAGCCGGGTGTTCGGCCTTGCCAGGGTTGAGGTGAATCCTTTGCGCGGGAAGCGTTGACTATGCCTGCCCGGCGCACTCCTCGTCCTTGCCGGGATCCTTGAACAGGAACACGAACAGGATGCCGACAATCATGGCGTAGGCGGCGAACACGTACCAGGCGGCGGCCCAGTCAGGACTGGTGGCGTTATAGACGTAATGGTTCACGACCTTGCCGGCGGCCCATGTCCCGATCGAGGCCCCGAGGCCGTTGGTCATCAGCATGAACAGGCCCTGGGCGCTGGAGCGGATGTCCTTTGTGGTCCTGCGGTTCACATAGAGCGAGCCGGAGATGTTGAAGAAGTCGAAAGCCACGCCGTACACGAGGCAGGAAAGGATGAACAGCCATACTCCGGAGCCCGGGTTGCCGATTCCGAAGAATCCGAACCTCAGCACCCAGGCGAACATCGCTATGAGCATCACCTTCTTGATTCCGAACCTCTTCATGAAGAACGGGATAAGGAGGATGCACAGGGTTTCGGACATCTGGCTGAGGGAAATCAGGGCGTTGGCGTTGCGCGCGCCCCATGCGTCGGCATATTCGGGACTTCCTGTGAACGAGGAGATGAATGAGTTGGCGTAGCCGTTGGTGATCTGAAGCGACGCTCCGAGAAGCATGGAGAAGATGAAGAATACCGCCATCTGCCTGTCCTTGAACAGGGAGAAAGCATTTAGTCCGCTGGCTTCCATGAAACTGCCGCCGCCGGCTTTCCTGACCGGCACGTCCGGAAGGGTCAGGGCGTAGAGTCCGAGAACGAGGCTCAGCGCTCCGGAGGTGAAGAACTGGAAGTAGCTGTGCTGGTACTGGATTCCGGAGGAATCCCTCATGAAGTTCACGAAGAGCATCGTGCAGATGAATCCGACTGTCCCGAACACACGGATCGGCGGGAATGCCTTGACGGTGTCCTTCCCGGCTCCCTCAAGGCCTGCGTATGCGACCGAGTTGGTGAGGGCGATCGTCGGCATGTAGAACGCCACGCTGATTGTGTAGAGGATATAGAAGATGCTGAAATTGAAGTCCGGCCCCACAACGTAGGCTCCTTCGGCCATGTTGACGTTGCCCATGGCGTACAGGCCGGTGCCGAGCATCGTGACACCTGCAGTCAATTGGCAGAGAGAAAGGGTTTTCTGTGCGGGGATCCATCTGTCCGCCACAATGCCGACAAGGGCCGGCATGAAGATGGAGACAAAACCCTGTGTCGCGAAGAACAGCCAGATCTGCGGGCCGAGTCCGGCCTTGCCCAGAAAGCTGCCCATTGATGTCAGGTAGGCTCCCCAGATCGCGTACTGGAGGAAGTTCATGATGATCAGCCTGAGGCTGATGTGCTTGTGGCTCATAATGTTATTGTGTTTTTTTGTTATTATGCGTCAGGTCAAAACGAACAAATGTACGAGTTTTCGGCTAAAAATCACTATCTTTGAGAGTTTAATTTCGGAAGGGATGGTGTTCAGAGAGATAGCCAGAGACCCCGGCTCAAGGGCAAGGACAGGAGTCTTCACCACGGATCATGGTGAGGTCAGAACTCCCATATTCATGCCTGTCGGGACTGTAGGATCTGTCAAAGGTGTCTATCACAGGGATTTGAAGGAAGACATAAAGGCCGAGATCATCCTTGGCAACACCTATCATCTTTATTTGAGGCCGGGACTGGACACTCTGCGCAAAGCCGGAGGGCTTCACAAGTTCGAGAACTGGGACAGGCCTATCCTTACCGACAGCGGCGGATTCCAGGTGTTCTCCCTGACCGGGATCCGGAAGATCACAGAGGAGGGCTGCCGTTTCCAGTCCCACATCGACGGATCAAGGCACACTTTCACTCCGGAGAACAATGTGGAGACCCAAAGAATGATCGGGGCTGACATCATGATGACTCTGGACGAATGCTGTCCGGGTGACGCTGACAAGAGGTACGCTGCGAAGTCCCTTAAACTTACCCAGGGTTGGCTGGAGCGCTACTTCAAGCATTTTTGCGAGACAGAGCCTCTGTACGGGTACAATCAGGTGATGTTCCCGATCATTCAGGGCTGTGTCTATCCCGAACTCCGCCTCCGCGCGGTTGACCATGCGGTCAGCCTTGTCGGGGACAGTCCGGCTGTCGGAGGTTTCGCGATCGGAGGACTTGCGGTGGGGGAGCCTGTCGAGAAGATGTACGAGATGCTGGAACTTGTCTGCCCGATCCTGCCGGAGGACAGGCCGAGGTACCTGATGGGAGTCGGAACCCCGGCGAACATTCTGGAAGGCATCGCGAGGGGAGTGGATATGTTCGACTGCGTGATGCCGACGCGCAACGGCCGTAACGGCATGCTCTTCACATGGAACGGAATCATGAACATGCGCAATTCCAAATGGGCGGAGGATTTCTCTCCGATCGATCCTGAGGGAGCGTCGTTCGTTGACCGGACATATTCAAGAGCCTACCTGCACCATCTTTTCATCGCGAAGGAGATGTTCGCCGCCATGATCGCCAGCGAGCACAACCTCGCATTCTATCTCGATCTTGTGCGGGCGGCGCGGGAACACATCGCGGCAGGGGACTTCGCCTTATGGAAAGAGAAGACCGTAAAAAAAATAAGCTCAAGACTTTAGGAATATGCTGGCGGGACTGAAGAAGATAGACTGGTACATCATAAGGAAGTTCATTCTGACCTTCTTTATCGCCCTCCTTCTCATCATCGGGATCGTCATCATCTTCGACATCAGCGAGAAGATCAACCATTTCGTCGAGAACAAGGCTCCGCTTGAGGCCATCGTATTCGACTACTACATGAATTTCATACCGTACTTCGTGAACATGTTCAGTCCGCTGTTCGTGTTCATCACGGTGATCTTCTTCACTTCCAGGATGGCCGCCAACAGTGAGATCATCGCCATCCTGTCCTGCGGGGTGAGCTACAAGAGGATGATGGTGCCGTACATGGTCTCCGCCCTGCTGATCGCCACGCTTTCCCTTTCGCTCAACCTTTGGGTTATTCCGAGGTCGAACGTCAAGCGGATCAACTTCGAGATGAAATACATAAAGCATCGGAACGCCCTCTCCTCGAATAATGTGCATTATCAGATCAATCCCGGCAGGTTCGTTTCTGTGGCGTCTTTCAGCTCATGGAACAACACCGCCTATGATTTCACCCTTGAGGACATAGAGAACAACAGGCTGATCAAGAAGATTTCCGCCGAGAAAGCGGTCTGGGACAGCACTTTCGGAGGGTGGAGACTTAAGAACTATTTTATAAGGGAATATTCCGACGGCCTTCAGGACCATGTCACCACCGGCGCGGAACTGGACACGGTCCTGAGTCTGACTGTCACGGACTTTTACCGCAACAAGAAAACGGTGGAGACTTTGCCGGCCGAACAGCTGGACGAGCTGATCGCCACCCAGAAGATGAGGGGTGACGCCAACGTGATGTACGCTCTTATCGAGAAGCACACCCGTCTTGCCCTTCCGTTCTCGGCTTTCATCCTGACCTTGATGGGAGTCTGCCTTTCTTCCAGAAAGCGCCGGGGAGGGATAGGGCTGAACATAGGCATCGGGATCGCCCTCAGTTTCACCTACATCCTGTTCCTGAGATTCAGCCAGATGTTCGTCTATTCCGGAGCGATGCCTCCTGTGGTCGCCCTGTGGCTTCCAAACGTGATTTTCGGTGTCATCGCCGCCGTCCTGTACAATCGAGCTTCTAAATAATTCAATATTCATGTCACAACACACCTTATCCCCGCTGAAACGATCAATCGTCGGTGTTCAGTTCATGTTCGTGGCTTTCGGCTCCACGGTCCTTGTCCCTCTTCTGGTAGGATTCGATCCTGCCATCGCCCTTCTCGCGGCCGGTCTCGGCACTCTTCTTTTCCACGCCGTCACCGGAGGAAAGGTCCCTATCTACCTTGGCAGCAGCTTCGCATTCATCGCCCCGATCATCAAGGCCACCGAACTCTACGGAATGCCCGGGATGTTCTGCGGACTTGTCGCCGTAGGTCTTGTGTACATGCTGATGAGTCTCCTTGTCAAACTCTTCGGCATCAGCTTCATCAAGAAGCTTTTCCCGCCGATTGTCATAGGTCCGGTCATCATCCTCATCGGTCTTTCGCTGGCCGGAACGGGAGTTGACATGGCCAGCAAGAACTGGGTTCTCGCACTGATCTCACTCTTCGTGGCGATTGTCTGCTCCTGCTGGGGCAAGGGCATGGTCAAACTCATCCCTGTCGTCTTCGGCGCATTGGCTGGCTACATCGCGGCGGTGATCTTCTACAGAAGCTCAATGGATTTCTCCGGCGTGGCGAACGCACCGTGGTTCCAGATGCCTCATTTCGCCAAGATGAGCCTTTCATGGCAGGCCGTCGTGTTCATGGCGCCTGTGGCCATCGCTCCTATCATCGAGCATGTGGGTGATGTCTATGCGATCAGCGAGATCGCCGGCAAGGATTACGTGAAGGATCCGGGACTGCACCGCACCATGTTCGGCGACGGTCTTGCCTGCACGCTAGCGGCATTCCTCGGAGGCGCTCCTGTGACGACATATTCGGAAGTGACGGGCGCTGTGTCCCTCACCAAGGTGACTGATCCGTCCTGCATGAGGATCGCGGCCCTTTCCGCAATCCTTATCTCTCTTGTCGGAAAGGTCGGCGCGGCGATACAGACCATCCCTACAGCCGTTCTCGGCGGCATCATGCTGCTCCTTTTCGGAAGCATCGCCTCGGTCGGAATCAACAACATGGTGAAGGCGCGGATCGACATGAACAAGACCCGCAACCTGATCATCGCATCCCTCATCCTCACCATCGGAATCGGCGGGGCGGTCATCAGTTTCGGCAAATTCTCCCTTGCCGGGATCGGTCTCGCCTCGATCGTCGGTGTCATCCTGAATCTTGTCATTCCGGACAAGGCGGAAACGGAGGAAACCGCGGAGGCCGATTCTTGAGGGACATGAATGTGTCCCGAGAATTTGGCAGGACGCATTTTTATGAGCTATGAATAGTTTGACGCATTGAATATGAGTGCATTGAAAGTCAAGATAGTGAACAAGAGCCAATGGCCTGATCCCGCTTACGCCACCGAAGCGTCGGCGGGAATGGACCTGCGGGCGAACCTCCCGGAGGCTGTCGTGTTGAAGCCGTTGGAACGGGTGCTGGTGCCTACTGGCATATTCATTGAGCTACCGGTCGGTTATGAGGCGCAGGTCCGTCCTCGCAGCGGCCTTGCCACGAAGCACGGCATCACAGTGATCAACAGCCCCGGGACCGTGGATGCGGATTACCGTGGGGAACTGAAGATCTCGTTGGTGAATCTTTCCGGAGAGCCGTTCGAGATCGTTCCGGGCGAGCGTATAGCACAGATGATTGTCGTCCGTCACGAGCGTGTCGAGTGGGAGGATGCCGAGGTCCTCTCGGAGACGGAACGCGGAGCCGGCGGATGGGGAAGTACGGGGAAATGCTAAAGAGGAATTTTGAATATGGATGTTCAGGAATTATATTCGGCGTTCAAGGAGTGCGGATGTGTGACGACGGACAGCAGAGCCGTCGCGGGAGGGGAGATGTTCTTCGCCCTGAAAGGGGAGAACTTTGACGGCAATGAATATGCTCTCAAGGCTCTTGAGGCGGGGGCGCGTTATGCGGTCGTGGACGAGGGTTCCGCCGCAGCTGCCGGCGGAGATGCCAGAGTACTGGCCGTTCCGGACACCCTTGAGGCTCTTCAGGCGCTTGCCCGCCACCATCGCAGGAACACTTTTGTGGACGGCAAACGTCTGACTGTCATCGGACTGACCGGCACGAACGGCAAGACCACGACCAAGGAACTGATCACGAGAGTCCTTTCGGTAAGGTACAACGTCACTTCCACGCAAGGCAATCTGAACAATGACATCGGAGTGCCGCTGTCTCTCCTGAACATCAATGCCGGGACTCGGTTGGCGGTCATCGAGATGGGGGCGAGCCATCCGGATGACATCGGAAAACTGGTCAAGGTCTGCGAGCCGGACTATGGTCTCATCACAAATGTCGGCAAGGCCCATCTGCTTGGATTCGGCAGTTTTGAGGGGGTGAAGAAGGCGAAAGGAATGTTGTACGACTATGTCGCCGAACACGGCGGAAGCATATTCCTGAATGCTGACGATGAGAATCTGGTTGCGATGGCCTTCGAGCGCAAGGGGTTGAAAGTCATTGAATATGGTATCCGGCATTGGGAAGCTATGGTTCTGCCTTCGGATGCCGCCCATCCGTTTGTGCGCCTGGCCATCCCTGACTCGGTCTCTGAACCTGCCGATGCGGATGACGGTACGGAAAACCTTCTCTGTCTCGAAACACATCTTGCAGGTTCCTACAACGCTGCCAACATCGCAGCCGCCATCGCCGTCGGCCTTCATTTCGGAATCTCCCTCGAAGATGCCATTCAGGCAGTGAGTGAATATATTCCTAAAAACAACCGCTCGCAGTTGGAGAAGACCGGGCGCAACATTTTGATCGAGGATGCCTACAACGCCAATCCTACGAGCATGGCCGCCGCACTTGACAACCTCGCCTCAGTGCAGGCTCGGCATAAGGCCGTGATGTTGGGGGACATGCGCGAACTCGGCGACGAATCCGTCTCCGAGCATATTGCCATATTGGACAAGCTGGCTTCAATGGATCTGGATCTCGTCTGCCTTGTTGGAGAGGAGTTCCGCAAGGCTCTCGACTCGGAACCGTTGGTTCGACAAGTTCACCAACATGCTTCGGTCACTGAGCCTGCCGAAGCGACCGCGACCGGACATGACACTTCAAAAATTCCGTCTCCGCTTTGGTTTTCAACCTCGGATGATTTGTCGGCCTGGCTGAAAGAGAATCCTGTCTCCGGTCACACGATCCTGATCAAAGGCTCTCGCGGCATCCGGATGGAGAAGGCTCTGCCTGAGTTATAGGGAATCTCCTTCTGTCAAGCAGCATGGTCAGTCCTGTAGCGGGCACTTTGTCGATGCGTGTCTGGATGATGTATCTGGCCAGCATGCCGACAAAGTAACCTATTGTCAGTCCGACGATTGTCCCGACAATCACATCGCCGAGATAATGCTTCCCGACGAATATCCTGCTGACTGCCACAAGTGAGGCCCAGGTCAGGGCGAACTTGTAGAATCCGTTGTAGGTGTGGGAGCGGTCGTTCCTGAATCCGATGATGAGGCACATAGCCAGAGCGAAAGCGTTCGCCGCATGCGCCGAGAAAAATCCGAAGAAACCTCCGCGTCCCTCCAGGACATTGAGTCCTCCGAGGAGCATGCTCGCGCTGTAGCTCGGCCTTAATCTGTCAACAGAATGCTTTACGATGGTCGATGATTGATCGCATAGCCCGAACGTAAGTACAACAGAACACAGGACAACCAGGGCTTTCTTCCATCCCAGCCTCCTGAACAGGAACCAGACGCAGATCGCATAGGCCGGAATCCAGACAGTCTTGTCCGACATCAGCATCCAGAGCTGGTCCGTGGCTGGTGTGCTGAAGCTGTTCAGGAACAGCGTGGCCTCCTGGTCGAGCCGGTGCAGGAACCCTATGAGTGAAGCGCAGACCATAGCATGTCCTTTAATTCCTTGATCCCCTCTCCGCTGATCGATGAGATGAACACGTGAGGAATCCCCTTGGGGAGCGTCGGCTCTATTTCTTTCTCTATGTCCTTGTCGATCAGGTCGCATTTGGTAACGGCCAGCACCCTGTCTTTGTCCAGAAGCTCGGGGTTATATTCCTTAAGCTCGTTGAGAAGGGTTTCGTAGCTTGCCTTGATGTCGTCCTCTTCCGCCGAGACCATGAAGAGCAGCGCCGAGTTTCTTTCGATGTGGCGGAGGAAGCGTATTCCTATGCCCCTTCCTTCGTGGGCGCCCTCGATGATTCCCGGAATGTCCGCCATCACGAATGACTGGTCATCATAGTATCTGACAATTCCGAGGTTAGGCTCCAGTGTCGTGAAGGCGTAGTTTGCGATCTTAGGCTTCGCCGCCGTGACCGCAGCCAGCAGGGTTGATTTGCCCGCATTCGGGAAGCCCACAAGTCCGACATCCGCCAGCACCTTGAGTTCAAGGATGAACCATCCTTCCTGTCCTTCCTCTCCAGGCTGCGCGAACCTTGGGGTCTGAAGCGTAGGAGTCTTGAAGTTGTCGTTGCCCAGGCCGCCGCGTCCGCCTTTGCAGAGGATCTGTGTTCCCCCGGGCTCCATCATCTCGAACAGCACCTCTCCGGTCTCGGCATCCTTCGCCACAGTTCCCACAGGCACATCAAGGATGACATCCTCTCCGTTCTTTCCGGTCCTCAGTCCACCCTCTCCGTGTCCTCCGTCCTCGGCTTTGATGTGCTTGCGGTACTTCAGATGGATCAGCGTCCAGAACTGAGGGTTAGCCTTGAGGATGATGTGTCCTCCCCGGCCTCCGTCCCCGCCGTCCGGTCCTCCCTTAGGCACGTACTTGGCCCTGTAAAGGTGCATCGACCCCGCACCCCCGTGTCCCGAGGCGCACCAGATCTTCACGTAGTCTATAAAGTTGCTCTCTGCCATAAGTTTCTTTATAATAAGGTCCTTGACCAGAAGTTTCCGCTGACCGCACAAAGATAGTCATATTTTTCGGTAAGTGTGAATGAAAATCTCGCCGGCCCCCTTCGATGCGGTGGCGGTGACTTCGCCCGCATGCCGGAGAACCTGTTGAATGCTATGGATGTCCTGATAATCATATCTTCTGATGTTGTCGGACAGCTTTACGATTCCACCGTAAATATACAAATAATTTCTGATTGACAATGATTTAATAGTTATAATATCAGGTATAACTTAAAGATTTGTCATGCGGCATAGCCTCGCTGTCAAACGCTGCGGCAAGCTTGGTATATGCCACCTGTTGTACCTTGCAGAGAGCACATATCAGCTGGCTCATAGCCTTAATTCTTTCCAGATTCATACTTTTCCTGAAATGCATGCTCAAAATTGAACTTAAATCGCTAATTTTGTAGTGGACCTTGGAACTCCGCAACATGGTAATAATGTGGTAGTTTTTACCTTAAAGTTACGAAACTTCCAGGTCTTTTGTAATAGTAATTACATGGTAATCAATAAATTAAACGACGATCTTTCAAAAGTTGTCATATACTAAGAATAAACCATCATGAACGTCCTCTCTTGGAACATAAGTTGGGGTTCCGACCCTGAAAAGATACTTGCATGTCTCTCCGAGGAGTTTTTTACTGGGCCGATAATTGCTTGCTTACAGGAGGTTACACCCTCTGTCTATAAACGGTTCAACGATGCCCTTTCGGAGCGCTTTTGGCTGGTCTATTCGCTCAATTACAGGGTTCCCGGAAAGTTTGATTCCAAGAGTAGGAAATTGGGGGCCCTAATTATTGCATCCAAAGAAATCCGACCAGTCTCAGGCGGATGCGTGTTCAGAGCTCCGTATCCTGACAGAACCTGTTATTTCCGTTTCGACTGGCATCAGAAGACATATAGTATCCTGAGTTTTCACTCGGTTACAGGTGTCAATTACAAGAAAGGGAAGTCCGTTCAGTTCGATGCCTTTGCGGAGGCTATAATGGAGTTCCAGCCTGTCTAATTTTGCCATCACTAAAAGCATATATACGGGATACCTGCAAAATCTGCGTCAATATGCTACAGGAGGTATATAAGAATGAAAGAGCTTGTTCCAAACGGGGGAATACCCAGAAATGTACTGTTTGTGATGGCGGTGATAGGCGGACTCACAGTCGCCAATCTTTATTACAACCAGCCATTATTGGAAGCAATGCGACAGAGTCTTGGTGCAACTGAACTGCAGGCCAATCTCATTACGTTTATTACTCAGTTGGGCTATGCTTTGGGACTTATTTTAGTGGTTCCTTTGGCGGACAAGGTGTCGCGTCGGAAAATCGTCTCCATCAATATGAGTGTGGCAGTGCTTTGTTGCATTGCCATAGCCTTGAGCAAAAGTCTTTGGCTTGTATGGAGCGCATCTCTTGTTCTGGGGTGTAACAGTGTCGTGCCGCAGATGTTTGTGCCCGTGGCAAGCTATTTCTCCAAACCCGAAAATAAGTCGCGCAATATGGGTATTGTGCTTACTGGTTTGTTGAGCGGAGTGCTTGGTGCGCGGGTGTTGAGCGGCTATATAGGCGAATGGGCAGGCTGGCGGGTGATGTTCGGTATTGCGGCCGTGATAATGGTTGTATGCTTCGTGGTGATATTGAGCACTTTGCCGACTATGCCTTCAAGTTTTATGGGGTCCTATGGCAAATTGATGAAGTCTATTGTGAGAATCTATCGGGATAATCCTGACATACGAATTTACGCCTTTCGAGGTGGATTGAGTTTTGGCAGTATGATGGCAATATGGTCGTGTATGGCTTTCCATTTGGCAGGAGAGCCGTTCAAAGCGGGAAGCGATGCCGTGGGACTACTTGGACTCTGCGGACTTGCCGGAGCTACTGCAGCAAGCGGTATCGGCAAATACATACCGCGTTTCGGTATCGAACGATTCTGCTATGCCGGGACAGTCCTGCAACTTATTGCCTGGATGTTAGCTTTTACATTGTCAGATACTTACGTGGGGCTTATTTTTGCTATTATGCTTGTGGACGTTGGAGCGCAATGCCATCAACTTAGCAATCAAAGCGGTTGCTTGGCTATGGTCCCGGAAGCCACCAACCGATGCAATACCATTTTTATGAGCCACCTTTTTGTTGGTGGCAGTCTCGGTACACTGTGCGCCGGCCTGGCTTGGAATAGTATGGGCTGGCCAGGTGTGTGCGCTGTCGGAATAATCTTCGCATCATTAGGGCTAATTGTGACACTTTTGTTTAATCGCAAGAGATGACAGAAATTTTACTGTCACATGTCTTCGACACGTCTTTCGGAGGTTTGATGGTGACGATCTTCAATAATCCTTCGGCTCAACTCAAGGAGGCCGGCGTTGACGAACGCGGCATCACCGTCATCAATTATGCACTTGCCCGGAAGAGGGTTTCGAACTCGGATGTGAAGAAGCTGCTGAGTGTGAGCAAGCCAACCGCCACGCATATTCTGACCTCGTTGTCGAACTATCTTGAAGTGACAGGCACACGAGGGAAAGGAACTTACTACACCATAAAAGGGCTCACAATTGGCTCAAATTACAATCGACAGCATAAGGCGTGAAACATCAGCTCCGCTGTAGTGGAGTGGAACGGAACAACTGACGGCCGTCCGACGCCGCTTTGAATATAACAATCCTGGCCACACACTTAGATTCTTATCGTATGATTTATGATTGAAATCATCTGCTCCGTATAGAGTTACACCTTATCCTATAGAAAATATTCTTACCTCTATCGTTGAATTGGAGGGCATTTATGAATATATTCCAGAAAATACATCTGTCAACAGGATATGCAAGTGGCATTTATCTCGTGTCAGCTGTATATTCTCTTGACGCTTCCTTTCTTTGTTGCTTTTATCCCGCGATGGCTCCTGTGTGCATTATTCTGAAATTGATGTGTGTTCCCATAATCTCTGTCTCTTCAAGTCTTTTCAGGGGAAGCACACCATTTATTTCTATCTCAATCTTGGTATCAGCCGAAAAGAATATTATGCCATTCCGGCAGTCTTGGAACTCATATTGTTTGCGCTGCTGCTCACAATATCAATCAGAATCGGTTATGTCCTCAGGTAAAGCGCACACAATGCTGGTCGACAGCGTGCACCTTGAGTTCGGCAAGCAGACCGTTCTCCAGAGCGCATTCATCACTGCTGAATGCGGCAAGGTGACAGGTGTGCTCGGAAGGAACGGCTCGGGGAAATCGTGCTTCTTCAAATGCATAATGGTGGCATCAAGCCCCAGAATATGTTTCTCCGTCTGAATGACGAGCCGGATACCGACTACAATCATATCGGCAAAAGAGTCAAGTATCTTCCCCAGAATCTTTTCATACCTTCTCGTATGACTCTGAAAGAGGCTTTCAACCTATATGGAGTTGATTATGACGGGATGGTGAACTTCGACCAGCAGCTCCATAATTTCCACAGGATGCAGTTCCGCGAACTGTCCGGCGGCGAAGCCAGAATTGCAGAGATGTACCTTATCCTGAAAACGGAATCCGAATTCTGCATCCTTGACGAGCCGTTCTCCAATATCGCTCCCAAGCATGTGGAGAATATGCAGGCCTTGATTCAAGAGGAGAAGAAGCACAAGGGAATCATCGTTTCCGACTATCTATATGATGCAATCCTGCAGGTTGCTGATGACCTGTTCCTACTTCGTGACGGATAGACATTCCCAATCAAGTCAAGAGAGGATCTGATTACGCATGGGTACATTCTGCGGTAACAGGCTATGCCTGATTTGTAAAATTTGCTATTTTGCAAATTGGCAAGACTGATGACTGGAAATGAACAGCTTTTCGGAAAACACTCGCGTGCAGGTGCCGGCGGCATTGCACTTATGTCGTCTGGGGTACACATATCTCGATGATATAGCAAACTATAATCCTGACACAAACATCCTGACAGACATATTCCTACGTTCACTCAAGAGATTGAATCCGGAATTGGATGAGACGGGGCGCCGTCAAGTTCTGGACAGGATAGTCGGAATGCTTCGGAATGACGACCTGGGTAAAGAGTTTTATGCGTTGCTCTCTGCCAACAGCGGTCTTAAACTTGTCGATTATGAGAATGCAGGCAATAACGAGTGGCATGTTACCACGGAATTCACCTGCGAAAATCCTGACACCGGTGAAAATTTCCGTCCTGATATAACCTGTTTTGTGAATGGACTTCCGCTTGCTTTCATTGAAGTCAAGAAACCGAATAATCACGATGGGATTCTCGCGGAAAGAGACAGAATAAACAAGAGGATGTCCAACAAGGCGTTCAGGCGTTTTATCAACATCACCCAGTTGATGATTTTCTCGAACAATCAGGAATATGACAATGATAATAGGGTTCCTATTCAAGGGGCTTTCTACTGTTGCGGTTCAAGGAACAAGGCATTCTTTAATGTGTTCCGTGAGGCGGATAAATCCTTTGTCTCTTCCTATCCTTATGCTGATGTTCCAGAGGAACTTGAGAGAAAGGTCCTCAAACATCGTAATTGTGTGGTTGTTAAAAATCTTCCTGACTATCAGACCAATAAAGAGCCATCTACTCCTACCAACAGGATTTTGACATCGATGTTGAGCAAGGAACGTTTCCTGTTTCTTCTCCGATATGGGTTTGCCTATGTGAACAAGACGACTGAAATGGAGGACGGCAGCAAGGTGGTTTCTCTGGAAAAGCACGTCATGCGTTATCAGCAGTTGTTCGCTTCTCTGGCCATCCGGAGGAAATTAGCCGCAGGAGTCAAGAGCGGTATCATCTGGCACACCCAGGGGAGCGGCAAAACAGCTCTTGCCTATTACTCTGTGCGGAGCCTTACGGATTTTTATGCCCAAAGAAAGACCGCTGTGAAATTCTATTTCATCGTTGACCGGATTGCCCTTATGGAACAGGCGAGCGATGAGTTTGCCGCGAGGGGGCTGATAGTTCGAACCGCGAACAGCAGGAACGAGCTGATGGAAGATTTCAGAAGCATCGCTCCTGTGGAAAACAGTGTGGGGAAGCCCGAAATAATGGTTGTCAACATACAGAAGTTCAAGGAAGACTCTGAAAAGATCAGGTTGGATAACAGTTACAGCACGTCTCTTCAAAGGGTTTTCTTCATAGACGAAGCGCATAGGGGTTACAATCCGGAAGGGAGTTTCCTCGCAAATCTGCTTGAAGCAGACAAGGATGCCGTGAAGATAGCCCTTACGGGGACACCTCTTCTTAAGGAAGAAAGAGAGTCTTGGCGTGTTTTCGGCGATTATATCGACACATACTACTATGACAAATCAATATCCGACGGATATACCCTGAAGTTAATGCGCGAGCCTATAGAAACGGTCTATAAGGAGAAGATTAAAAGCATATTGGACAAGCTGGCCGGAGGTGTGGAAATCAAGAAGAGCGATATTGACAAGAACAAGATTCTAGAGCACGAAAGCTACCTGAACGCTCTCCTCGACTACATTATCACTGACTTCCGCCGTTTCAGAGAGGAGCAGGATGATGAAAGTATCGGGGCGATGATTGTCTGCAGAACCAATCCTCAGGCAAGAGAAATGTATCGTTTGTGGCAGGAGAGATTCTCGCGGTCTCTGTATGTCGAGAAGAAGCAGGAAGAAAAGCTGATGATGCTCGAAGACCCTATGATTTCATACAGTGCGCCGAAGAAGCCTCTCAAGGCTTCGCTTATACTGCACGATGAGGGCGACAAGCTGGAGAGAAAAGCCTATATCGAAGAGTTTAAGAAGCAGATGTCAGTGGATGTGTTGATTGTCAATCAGATGCTTCTGACGGGTTTTGATGCGCCGAGACTCAAGAAACTCTATCTTGGAAGAAGTCTTGACGGACACGACCTGTTGCAGGCGCTTACAAGGGTCAACCGTCCATACAAGGACTTCAAGTACGGATATGTGGTCGATTTTGTCGATATCAAAGAGAATTTTGAGACCACCAACGACCGTTATCTCAGGGAGTTGAACCGCACTGTGGATACAGAGGATGTCCCTGTCGATGCTCCGGTAGGTAACGTGATTATCGAGGACAAGGATGCGGTAATTGCCAAGATGAAGGAAATTAAGAACATCCTATTCAACTTCACCTGCGACAATCCGGAGGATTTCCGCAAGGAACTTGACGAAATCAGCAGCAAGGACACTCTCTATGCTCTCCGTTCCACTTTGAATGAAGCAAAGGCGATAATCAATCAGGTCAGGGCATTCGGTGACGATGAACTTAAGTCAAAGATTGACAAGCTGGCAGTGGCCGGCATTCCTACTCTGATTTCGGAAGTGAGTCATCGTATAGAGCGCATCAATCTGATGGAAAACACCGAGCACACGGCTGACGTGTCCGGCATCATCAACATAGCTCTTTCTGAGCTTGATTTTGAGTTCAGAAAAGGTCTTCCGGAGGAAATGAGAATAGTCGTGAACGATATCCGTGAGCGTTGCGACAAAGTGCAGGCGGAATTTGAGTCCAATTTTGACAAGGGGGAAGACAAGTATGTGATTCTTGCCGACCAGTTCCGCGAATACTTCCGCAAAAAGGGTTTTGTCCCGCAAACAACGGCGGAGGCGAAGGAAAGCATTGAATATATGGATGCCGTGATGGCAAAAATCCGTGAAATCAACCGGCGTAACAATCTGCTGAAGAAGAAATACAGAGGCGATGAGCGTTTCGTCCGCATCCACAAGAGAATAGAGGAGGAGAATGCGAAGAGGGAGAAGCCGATAATCTCTTCCGGAGAATATGAAATAGCGGAGAATTTGTCACAGATGAAGTCGCAGATAGACAATATGATATATCTTAATTCACATATTGTGGACAATGAGGATGCCTTCAAGAGGGATGTGCTTGCAATCATCGGTTCCAAGCTCGTGGATATGGGCATACCTGCCACGCTTTCTGACCGCAAATTCATCAACAATCTGATTACATCAGAGTATTTTCAACAGAGAAACTATCTATAAATGAGCGATATAAATATTACAGAGTCAACGATAGCCCTGATTGATTCACTTAAGAGTACGACATCTGAGTTCGGGCTTGCAGGAACAGGAGGTGAATATAAGATTGTCATAGAGATTTTTCTCTATAAGTTTTTCAATGATAAGTTCGGATATGAGGCCAAGAAGGACAAGGTCTATGGAGAGCGTTTGCGGAAAGCCGAGAAATGGGATGCAGAATACGACAGTTTTACGGAAGATGAGGTGGAGGACCTGTTCAGCTATCTTCCCGCATCTGTTCCGAGGCTTAAGCCGGAGCATACCCTTGCCCATCTTTACAACGCCACCGGCAAGGGCGATTTCTCAACTCTTCTGGATGCCACGCTCATCGACATCGCAAAGATTAACTCCGACACGTTCTCGGTCTCCACATCGGGTAAGAGCCGTGTGAACATCTTTTCGGCCGTTACGACTTATGTGACTGATACTCAAAAGCGGGACGAGTTCGCAAAGTCACTGATGCGTAAGGTGGCCTCGTTCAATTTCGAGGATGTCTTTGCCGAAAAATACGATTTCTTCTCAAGGGTGTTCGAGCATCTTCTCAAGGGATTCAACAATGCGGGAGGCGGGAAATATGCAGAGTATTACACTCCGCGAGCCATTGCCCAGGTGATGGCAAGACTTCTTGTGGGTGATGATGCCGACTTGCGTGGAGTTACCTGTTACGATCCGTCCGCCGGAACCGGAACCCTGCTTATGGCTCTTGCGCACCAGATAGGGGAGGACCGCTGTACGATTTACAGTCAGGATATTTCGGAGAAATCCAGCGAGATGCTTCGTCTCAACTTGATTCTCAACAATTTTGCGGCTTCGCTTCCCAATGTCGTGCAGGGGAACACCCTTCTTGAGCCATCACATAAGAATCCGGACGGAACATTGAAGAAATTTGATTTCATCGTGTCCAATCCTCCTTTCAAACTTGATTTTCCGGAATACAGGGATACCTTGGCATCTGACGGAGTCCGATTCTGGGCAGGAGTCCCGAATGCGGTAGCCAAGATAGACCCGACAAAGCCGAAGATGGCCATCTATACCTGCTTTATCCAGCACGTCATCAATTCTCTGAAATCGACTGGCAAAGGAGCGATAGTTATTCCTACGGGCTTCATCACTTCCAAGAGCGGAGTGGAGAAAAGGATTCTGGAGAAGATTGTTGACGAAAAGATTGTCTATGGATGTGTGTCGATGCCGTCCAATGTCTTCGCCACCACCGGAACGAATGTCTCCGTGCTTTTCTTTGACAAGTCTGCAAGCGGTGATAAGGTAATCCTGATTGATGCGAGCAAGCTGGGAGAGGAGTACAAGGAAGGGAATAATCAGAAACGTCGCTTGCGGGACTTCGAGGTGGATAAGATTGTCGAAGTCTTCCAGAACAAGGAGAGCGTTGATGATTTCTCCGTCGCGGTGACTTACGACGAGATCAAGGAGAAAGGCTATTCCCTCTCCGCCGGGCAGTATTTCGACATCAAGATTGATTATGTTGACATCACCGAGGAGGAGTTCAACAGGCGGATGGCCGGTTATAAGGCGGAACTATCGGCTCAGTTTGAGGAGAGCCACCGACTGGAAGCGGAGATAATGAAGCAGCTGGACAGCCTGAAATTCAATTGAGTATGAATTGGAATACTATCATAGGAGTAATAGGAGCCATAGCGTCTATAATTGCTGCCGTTGTTGCTTATATTACATTGCGTTTTACAGTGCGCAATAGCAAAGGCTACATTCTAAATCAAATCGACAGGAAAAAGAATTTGATACGGGAGATTGACATTCGTCTTGTGAATGCTTATGGATTGAATAGAGGACAGTGCCATCCAATCACGCCGTTGGATGAGCAGAAAGAAAGGCTTGAGGAAGAGATTAATGAGCTGCAAAGAAAATTATGAAAGAAATGAGAGCGCAAGAATGTCAATTGAGCGAAATTGCTGATTTTGTAACTGACAAAATTCCAATGGAGGATGTGCCGCTCACGGATTATGTAACAACAGATTCGTTACTTCCGAATAAAGAGGGACGATGTGTTGCACAAAATATGCCTCCACAGAAATGTGTTCTTACTCACTATAAGTGTGGGGATGTTTTAGTCGCGAATATTCGTCCATATCTTAAGAAAATATGGTTCGCCGATAGGGAAGGAGGGGCTTCATCTGATGTCCTTGTCTTTCGGGCAAAACCTGGTCATTCTCAAGAATATCTTTACGCATCTTTGCTCCAAGACGCTTTCTATGACTATGCTATGAAAGGTAAAAAGGGCAGTAAGATGCCTCGTGGAGACAAGGATCAGATAATGCGATACCCTATTCCAAGATTATCTTTGACAGCAGAGGGGTGTATCGGAAATATGATACTGTCATTTTGCACTAAGATAAACGTCAATCGTCAGATAAATGATAATTTACGTGCAAGCCGAGCGCAGAGCCAAACGCAGTTTGATCTCTGCCGAGGCGCAGCCGTAAATGCGGACGTCAGTCCGAATTTACCATTGCCTGACCATCCATTAAAAGGGGCAGAAGTTCGTCTCGCTGCTTAGTCAAATTATCATTTATCTGACGATTGAGGCAGATTTTCCTGTCTATGTCAGAAAAAAATTGGCCTATACATTCTTGCATTTCAATGGAAGGGGCCAATATCGGGATCTTATTCAATGTATCTATTGACAATGTGTATCGCATACCACTACCCGTAGCATTAAGTTCAAAGTATTTTTTGATATAACCAGAATGTAAGAAGGCATTTAAATATTTGCCGGATAATATGCTATCATTCGGTTTAACTAATGCGCAATGGTAGCCAAGGACGGTATTCTCAAAATCATCAGCTATATATGTGGATATACCTATATCATCCCGAGTCTCGCTATCTTTAGTGAAGGCGACATAACCTTTTTTTAATGAAAACTTTTTAATGTTGCTATCATTAGTGGTGGCAACCATAAAGTCTTGAACAGAATTAGCGGTTATGGCCCAATTGTGATAGACATCAACAAAATTACAGAGCCTTACTGGAGCTTCCCCTGCCTTTGTCTTTTTATCAATGCTGCTGATTAGTATCTCAGCAATATCTCCCAATCTGTATTTCTTCAGTTCCATACGTTACTCTCCATCTTCAAGCATCTTCCGGACCTCTTTATCAAAGTCTGAATCAATCTGTTGCGTGGGGTCGAACAGCGCATATTCATCTTCCGCCT
>CAVHWO010000013.1:0-4479 GCA_963639865.1 bacterium
TGTCGAGCGATGACATCCGGGACCCCTTTTTTTTGTGTATGCCTGTGAGAGCCGCTAGGATTATTCAATCCTGTCCTTTATGTTGTACCTGTTTCTTTCCGGGGCGTTGCGGGAGACGAGTTCTCCGATGAAGCCGGCTAGGAACAGCATTACACCTAGGATTACAGCGAGGATGGCGAGGTAGAACAGAGGCTGGTCTGTGACCGCGCGGAAGCGGACTCCCTGAGCCTGATGAATCAATTTGGCGACTATGATCCAGATGGTCATCACAAAGCCGATGAGGAACATCACCAGACCGGAGAAACCGAAGAAATGCATCGGTTTCTTGCCGAAGGTGCTCAGGAACCAGAGGGACAGAAGGTCAAGGAAGCCGTTCACGAATCTCTCAAGACCGAACTTGCTCTTTCCGTACTTTCTTTTCTGATGTTGGACGGGTTTCTCGGTGATCTTTGTGAAGCCGGCGTTCTTCGCCAGATAAGGGATGTACCGGTGCATCTCTCCGTAAACCTCCACATTCTTCACGACCTCATTCCTGTAGGCCTTGAGACCGCAGTTCATGTCGTGAAGCCTGATCCCTGTGATCAGGCGGGCGGTGGCGTTGTACAGTTTGGAAGGCAGGTTCTTGGTCAGTTTGTTGTCCTGACGGTGCCGCTTCCAGCCGGAGACCACGTCGTAGCCTTCCCCGGTGACCATGCGGTACATTTCCGGGATCTCCTCTGGAGAGTCCTGAAGGTCCGCATCCATAGTGACCACCACGCGTCCCTCGGCCTTGGCGAAGCCTTCATAGAGGGCGGCTGACTTGCCGTAGTTGCGTCGGAAGGATATTCCCTTAATCCTTTCGTCACCTTTGGCGAGTTCCTGAATCTTCGCCCACGAGCCGTCAGTACTGCCGTCGTCGATGAAGATGACTTCATAGTCATACCCGTTGGCATCCGTCACGCTTCTGATCCATGCCAAAAGTTCGGTAAGGGATTCCTCCTCGTTCAGGAGGGGAACTATTATCGAAAGGTCTTTTGAATATTCCATGATTACTGGTTGTTGCCGGTGTTCTGATCATCCGAGCCTCGCTCTTCGAACTCATTGACAGGGAAAAACTTTCTGGCGAATGCGGTTGAGAGGATCCAGCCCCAGAGGTAGCAGTAGATCAGAGACGAGAAGAATGTTATGACCGGAAGTTTTGTTATCATCTTCTCCATTGCCGCGGCAGTGTTGGAGTCCATCATGTTACTGTAGGTGTTCTGCACGGCGCTGACCGTCTGGGACAACATGTCCGGATTGATGACAAGGATCTGCACGATGGAGAATCCGGCCACAACGATGGATGAGAAAAGCGCGACCTTCAGACCATACCGCTGAAGCCCGGCGTAGTCGGTCTGTACCGTGTTGAAGAACTTCCGCATCAGGACCCGGAACACATAGATGCAGGCTATGATCTTGACAATCTTGAGCGTGCCTCCGGCCAGACCGCTCAACATCCCGTTGCCTCCGAGCAGAGCCGGCAGCATCGGCAGGTAATCGAGAATGATTGTGGCCGCTCCCATGGCAAGTCCCGCCAAAGCGGCACTGTTCCAGGAAACACTGGAGGAAAACTCTTTCTTCATCGTTCTGTTACTTTAATATTTATGCAAAAATAGCAAAATAATTCGTATCTTTGCCCCTTGGCTAATAATATGGCTGGCCAAGTTCAAGTACTTGGTCTGTAAATACTGGTCAGACCAATTTATTTTAGTTTTTGTATGATTAACATTACATTTCCAGACGGTAGTGTCAGGGCCTTCGAGAAAGGCGTGACAGGTTACGAGATCGCCAAGGGCATCAGCCCGAGGCTCGCGGAGGAAGTCTTGGCGGTTGCCGTCAAGCCGGCTGCGGACACAACTGTCAGCAGGGGAGTCACCTACGACCTTAACCGCCCTATCGAAGAAGACAGTTCGATCGTCCTTTTGAAATGGGACGACGATGAAGGCAAGAGAGTTTTCTGGCACTCCTCGTCACATCTGATGGCGGAGGCCCTTGAGGACATATTTCCCGGCGTGAAGTTCGGTATCGGGCCTGCCATCGAGAACGGATTCTACTATGACGTGGATCTGGGCGGCCGTCAGATCACCGACGCCGATTTCGCCAAGATAGAGAAAAGAATGCTTGAACTTGCGCGCGAGAAGCAGGACTTCGTCCGCAAGGATGTGTCCAAGGCCGATGCCATGAAGCATTTCGAGGAAACCGGCGACAAGTACAAGTGCGAGCTGATCAGCGAACTTGCCGACGGCTCCATCACCTACTACACCAACGGTCATTTCACTGACCTCTGCCGGGGACCGCATCTGCGTAACACCGAGGTCATCAAGGCCGTCAAGCTGACAGCCGTCGCCGGAGCCTACTGGCGCGGTGACGAGAAGCGTGAGCAGCTCACCAGGATCTATGGAATCACATTCCCTAAAAAATCTTTGCTGGATGAGTATCTCGTACTTCTTGAGGAGGCCAAGAAGCGCGACCACCGCAAGCTGGGGAAAGAGATGGATCTCTTCACATTCTCATCCCGCGTGGGTCTCGGACTGCCGCTCTGGCTGCCGAGAGGCTCCGTGATGAGGTACGAGCTGGAGAGTTTTCTCCGCAAGAAGCAGAAGGAATACGGCTATCTGCCGGTTGTCACCCCTCACATCGGAAGCAAGGATCTGTACGTGACATCCGGTCATTATGCCAAGTACGGCAAGGACTCGTTCCAACCTATCCATACCCCTCAGGAGGGTGAGGAATACATGCTCAAGCCGATGAACTGCCCTCACCACTGCGAGATCTTCCGCTCGTCCCCGAGGTCTTACAAGGACCTTCCTTTGAGGCTCGCGGAGTTCGGGACCGTCTATCGCTACGAGCAGAGCGGTGAGCTTCACGGACTCACCAGGGTGCGTTCCTTCACGCAGGATGACGCCCACATGTTCGTGACCCCCGACCAGCTCAAGGGAGAGTTCGAGAAGGTCATCGACTTGATTCTCTACGTGTTCAGAATCTTCAAGTTCGACAAGTACACGGCCCAGGTCTCCCTCAGGGACCCGAACAACAAGGCCAAATACATCGGCAGCGACGAGAATTGGGAGAAGGCGGAGAACGCCATCATCGAGGCGGCCGCTGAGAAAGGACTCAAGACGGTCGTTGAATATGGCGAGGCGGCTTTCTACGGCCCCAAGCTCGACTTCATGGTCAAGGACGCCATCGGAAGGAAGTGGCAGCTCGGCACCATCCAGGTGGACTACAACCTGCCTGAGAGGTTCCTGCTTGAATATACCGACGCTGACGGCGGGAAGAAGCGTCCTGTCATGATCCACCGCGCCCCGTTCGGCTCCATCGAAAGATTCACAGCCGTGCTTCTTGAGCACACCGGCGGACATCTGCCTCTCTGGCTCAGCCCGGATCAGGTCAAGGTGCTTCCTGTCAGCGAGAAATACGCTGAATATGCAAAAAAAGTTTGCGGTTTGCTGAATAATTCCGATATTCGCACTTCTGTCGATGACAGGAATGAGACTCTTGGGAAGAGAATCCGTGAGATTTCCCTGCTCAGGGTCCCTGTACTTGTCATCGTGGGAGAAAAGGAAGTGGCGGACGGCACGGTCTCCGTGAGGAGGGAAGGCGCCGATGCCGGCACAATGAAAGTCGAGGACTTCATCACTTGGTTCAAGGCCGAGGTGGCCAAAGAACTGGCATAGTGGTGTGTCAGCGGCATATTACTTATAATAAAAGGAGAGTTTTAAACAGAGCAGAATGCCTTATAAGCCGAAACCACATTACGGAGGCCCGAAACCGGCCACCGCATTCAGATCAGGCACAGGCCCGAGACCCGCAGGGGGACGCGGTCCGCGTCCGTTCGTCCGTCAGAAGGCGGATGACGAGCTGAACATCAACGAGGAGATCACCGCCTCACAGGTCCGTCTGGTCGGTGACAACATTGCGGAGCCGGGCATCTACCCGATTTCCAAGGCCTTGAAGATGGCGGACGAGCTTGAACTCGATCTCGTTGAGATCAGTGCGAAGGCTGACCCTCCTGTCTGCAAGATCCTTGACTACCAGAAGTACCTCTACCAGCAGAGGAAAAAGGCCAAGGAGATGAAGCAGAACGCATCCAAGATTGTCATCAAGGAAATCCGCTTCGGGCCGAACACCGACGAGCACGATTTCCAGTTCAAACTCAAGCATGCGCGGGAGTTTCTGGAGGAAGGCTCGAAGGTCAAGGCGACCATATTCTTCCGCGGGCGTTCCATCATGTTCGCGGAGCAGGGAGAGAAGCAGCTCCTGAGGTTTGCCGTCGAGCTTGAGGAATATGGCCGGGCGGAGAACATGCCTACCCTGGAGGGAAAGAGAATGACGATGATGATCGCTCCTGTGAAGAAAAAGTGATCCGCTCGGTGCGGAAAACTATATTAACGTTTAATTTATCAAAACAATGGCAAAGCTTAAGACCAATTCCGGTGCCAAAAAGCGCTTCACGCTTAC
>CAVHWO010000014.1:0-5056 GCA_963639865.1 bacterium
CCCAGGCCGTCAGGGACTGCCTGGTGAAGGAGTTCGGCGTGCCGGAGTCCCTCCTGGTTGTGGACTACAAGGGCGGCGTGGGCAACATGTTCTACGACGACCCCGCCCTCAGCCGCGCCGTCATCGCCAGGGCCGAGTGACGCCCTGGCGGTGCTGATGTTTTTGAGCGTGGATGCTGCCTGTCGAGCGATAACAAGATGACGGCGGTGGAGCAGGAGATCGTGATTGAGATTATTAGACGGTGTTTTTAGATGAGTGAGTCATGGTAGAGGAAATGTGCATGTACTATCATGGTGCGGTTCAGAGTAAGGAGGTGAAAAATGACTTGGAAACGGTTATGGCAAACCATACGTATAAATCTGATGATGAGCAGTGTTAAGCGTGTGAACTATCTTCGTAAGAAACATATATTCGGACAGATTGGTAAGAATGTCACCATAACAGATAGAAAGATTCCTCTTTACGCAAAACTTATCCGTATTCACAATAACGTCCGAATTGCGACGAATGTGACTTTTGCTACCCATGATGTTACACATCTGGTGTTGAATAACATGCCAGAAACTCGTGGGGGGGGGTACAGCGAGAATGTTGGCTGTATCGAGATAATGGATAATGTTTTCATTAGGAGTCAATTCCACCATAGTTGGCGGCGTGAGATTCGGACCTAATGCAATAGTAGCAGGCGCCGTTGTTACCAAAGATGTGCCGGAGAATACCATCGTTGGTGGAGTGCCGGCAAGATATATTTGCAGCTTCGATGAATGGTTGGAAAGAAGAGAGGAACAGTATCCTCCAGAAATGAAACCGGTTCATCAGGATGTTTCGGACGAGTTGGTGAAATACATGTGGGAGAAGTTTGAAGAAAAACGAAGGTAATCCACAGGACAGTTGATAGAAATATGAAAAACAAAATCGTATCTGCTGTTCGGCATATGCTCTTTGCCGGATATTATGCATATTCAGCAGTGGCAGTGCCGGTCGTCTACAATCGTGCATATAGAAAAGGAGAGCTTAAATACCTTTCCAAAGAGGACTTTGAAGTTTGGAAAAAGGCGATGCTTGCTATGCTGAAGGAGTACTGCTCAGTGGGCTATAATTTCAGAGTAAGACAAGTGATATATGCCTTTGCCAATTCAAAAATAGAAGTTGTAAGAAAGAACGATGCTGGAAACAAGGATAATCCTATAGTGGTACTTTGCATCAAAAATGACCTCAAGCGTATACAGGTGCTTGTCGACCATTATAGGAAACTTGGTGTTGAGAAGTTCGCTTTTATGGACAACGGTTCTGATGATGGCACGTTTGAGTGGCTTATGGGCCAGCAAGATATAGATTTGTTTAGGTGTTATGCGCATTATCAAACAGCAGTTAAAGAAGGCTGGATCAACAGAATCGTTAGCCATTATGGGTTTAACCGTTGGTACATCGTCACAGATTCCGATGAATTGATGGTTTATGAAGGGATGGAAGAGCATCAGCTCTCCGAACTTACAAAGGTACTTTCACATTCAGGAACAAAGCGCGTTAAGGGCTTAACGCTTGATACATACGCTGACGGTCAATTGTTTGGGAAAACAGAGGACATAAGAAAGGACTATCGTTGGATAGATAAGGATAGCTATCGGGAAGCGGATGCTGCCGCAGGTAAGGAGAAAATAAAAAGATTTGTTGGCGGTCCGAGATATCGTCTAATGAAATCGACTATAACAATTTCCAAATTCCCGCTGGTTTATTGGGATAAAGGCACGGTCAGCGATAGTGCTCATTTTCAATATCCCCATGATTTGATTAATAAGAGTCCGTGCTTTGCAGGAATACTTCATTTCAAATTTATAGATAAGGATTTGAGTGAATTTGAAAAGAGATCACGTAAGAATTCGGGCTTCTCAACAGGGGGAACAATCTACAAGCAATATATGGACTTTGCTAAGAATGCAAAAGACACAAGTTTTATGTATGACGGAAGTATTGAGTTCACGACATCAGAGACTTTAAGGAAGATTTCCTTAATCAAAAAGGTGAATTTCTAAGGAGGAAATAGATATGGCAACGAATTACGACAAACTCCTCGAAATTATTCGGGGGGGAGGAATGGACTACAGATGGTCCAAGATGTTTGTTAAAAAGTTACGGGATGATGAAGCTGCATTCTCTGTGGAAGACCCAGAGAAGAAAAAGTGGGCGTTAGAGCGTGGCTTCTATCCCGGACGGATTGAACTCTATGGACTTACAGATGAGAACTATATGGAGTATGTTCCTGACTTTCAATATTTCATGCTCCATCCAATGAACAACCATTTTCTGAAATGGCTGGACAAGACCACGCTGAAGTATGTGCTCAACAGTAATGGCTGTGAATCAACTATGCCGGACTACTATGTCTATGTAGAGAACGAACTTTGCGGTGGACGTTGGACATACCTTATGGACTGCCCAGTTGACATTCAAAAGGATGAAAACTTTCTCTGGAATCTGCTGAGTAAATACAAGGTACTTGCAATGAAACCTAACAGCGGTACGTCTGGTGGTCTTGGTTTTATTAAATTGGAATTGAGGGAAGACGGCATCTACGAGAATAACAAGTTAATTGACATGGTACGGTTTGAAGAGATCCGAGATACTATGCGCAACTACATCATCACAGAGTACTGCCATCAGCATCAAGATCTTGCAAAGGTGTGGCCGGACAGCGAATGCACTCTCCGCATGATAATGTGTAAAGATCCTACTGAGGAGAAGTATGCTCCTACCACATGGTCTTGCGCAGTGTCGTATGCGAGATTTGGCACTTCCATCAATGGAGGAGCTTCAAATCTTTCTTCCGGAGGTGTAGGTGTAGGCTTCGACTTTGAAACCGGTCGTTATAAAGACTTTTGCATCCGCTATAAGCGATTTACGCCCGACGGTGTTTGGATGTTGGATAAACACCCGGATACAAAGGTAGAGTGGAAGAAAAACGGACTTCCCAATTGGCATCTTGTGAGGAAGCAGATTGATGCCATTTGTCAGCATGTTTCATCTCTGGACTACATGGGATTGGATATCATCATTACAGAAGATGGCATGAAACTGTGTGAGATCAACTCTCATCCGGCAATCGATTATGAACAAATAATGTGTGGACCAACGCTCTCCAGACCTAAGGTTAAGGAATTTTTTGCTCATAAGGGTCTGCCAAGTTTGATGGAAAGGACTTCTATCGGGCGTATATGGAGAGCCAAGAATAAAAAGAAAGGAATAAAGACAATGTTTGCACAGCCATATGACGAGAAGGTAATTCATACTGAAATCCCTCATCCGAGGAAAACTATTTACTCAAAATATATTAAGAGGTTGCTGGATATCATTTTGAGCGGGCTTGCAATCATTGTCCTTAGCCCGTTGCTGATAATATTATGCATCTTAGAACTGATATATCATGGAAGACCTATCTTCTACATAGATCAGAGACCGGGACTTAATGGGGAAATATTTGGTTTGTATAAGTTCCGATCTATGAACAATGCAAGGGACAAAAACGGAGTACTCTTGCATCCGAGTAAGAGAATTACCAAGTTTGGTCGTGTTCTGAGACGTACTTCTCTTGATGAATTGGCGGGACTGTTTAATATATTCAACGGCACCATGTCCGTAATAGGACCCCGCCCGCTGATGAAGGAATATCTCCCTTTATACAGCGAGAGGCACAAGCACAGACATGATGTGCGTCCGGGCCTGGCCTGCTGGAAGGTGGATAAATCGAACAAAATCACATCTGCCATATGGACGTGGAACGCCCAGTTTGAAAGTGATATCTATTATGTTGAGAATGTAAGTTTTGCACTCGATGTGTGGATGGTTTTCAAGACCATCAAGGTGATGCTGACCAAGAGCGAGATGAGAACGAACTCTGACCGGATCAAGTTTGATGGAGAAAATCTGCTAGAGACAAGACCGCGTCACGAAATCATAAAAGAATTAGAACGGGAAAAAGCTAATGTACAATAGAAGAAATGCGTATCTTAGTTGAGCGCAATATATTGTAAATGGAGACACAAGACAATAGCAAACTATGCGTCTTAATGACTGAATATATTATAAGATCTGATTGTGTAATGAAGCTATCTGAGAGGGTTATGGCATGATTTTGATATTGATGATAATTTCTGTACTTATTTTTTTGTGGATAAATTATTACATATCTAGTAGAGATATCTTTAATCCTTGCGTCATATTTTGCGCAATACATGCAATTAGTCTAATTACATGTGCAATTTTCGGGTATGATTATGGAGTATCGCTTCATGTAGATACTTGGATAGCTGTGATGCTTGGATTGTTCTCATTCACTTTCGTAAATTTCTTTTTCCTGCTTCTTTCAAATAAACGGCACAGAATGTTACCCCAAATTGCTACAAAATTGAAATATATAAAAGTAGATTCAAGACTGCTGATTGTGATTATTGCTGTTCAATTGATTATTTTTGCTAATTCTCTTTCCTACGTAATAGGAGTTGCGAGAACATATTACGGGGGAGGAAAGAGCATTTTTGAATATATCGGACTGTATAGAAGCTTTAATATATATCACGCAGATGAATTGGCTACATTAAATATATCTAGATCTACTATGGCTCGATTTGGAAAGGTGATAGCTTCAATACTTTGTTATCCGTTGATGGCTATCGAAGTAAATAATGTTATTGCAGGAAAAAAATTAGATAAATTAATTTGCGCTTCTATTGCCATTGATTTAGTATTCTCTTTTTTAACTGGGACAAGATCCGAAGCATTTAGAATAGTGACGGCCATTGTTTATTTTGCTGTTATTTTGAGACGAAAACATAATGGGCAAATTGGGAGAGGAAATATAAAGAGCATATACAAGGTTTTTGTCTTGATTTTGATTCTGGGGTATGGATTTTTAGCCATTAGATCTTTTATAGGGAGATCGCAAGCATCTGTGGCCAAATGGTATTACTCTATTATACCATATTTAGGAGGCCCTTTCATGAACCTTGATAATGCTCTTCAATCGACATTGCCATCATCGAATATATGGGGACAATATACT
>CAVHWO010000015.1:0-143815 GCA_963639865.1 bacterium
GGCCACGGCGGCCTCCACTGCGTCACGATGCAGTTCCCGGAAGGCTGGTTGTAAATTGATAGGTTTAGTGACGGCCGTAACATCATAACTTAATAATCAATCCGTTACAAATTACATAAGTAAAGATCGCCCCATCATCCTGACGGAAAGGAAAGGACTACTGGCTTGATACTTAATGGAAGTCGAAAAATAGAATAGAACTATTCGAATAAAAAATTTGCAGGCATAATTATAAAACGTTATATTTGTAACGTTTTATACAAAGAGCCAATTTGCAGACCATCATAAGGTGACATGCTTTTATGATGATATAACCACTATTATTAAACCTATCAATTAACATTATGTATCAGTCCAAAACAAATCTGACACGACTCTTTACAGGAGTGGCGTTGGCACTGCTGTTTTTGATTCAGGTACCGGTCTTGGCGCAGGATCTGACGGTACGCGGCAGAATCGTTGACGGGAACGGCGATCCTCTTCCGGGTGCCGGCATCTTCATCGAGGGAACGACAAAAGGCACGAACTCCGATGTTGACGGCAACTTCACCATCTCAGTCAAGCCCAACACTGTCCTTGTGATCTCGTTTATCGGCTTTGAGCCAACGAGCCTGACCATCGGGAAATCAGTCCCGTCAAATCTTAAGATAACGCTCAAGGAAGACAAGAATGTCCTGAATGAGGTTGTAGTGACCGCTCTCGGACTGCCGAAACAGGCAAAATCGGTAGGTTACGCGACCACCCGGGTCTCAACCGACGAAATCGAGCGCACCAACGTGATCAACCCGGTCAACGCTCTTCAGGGTAAGGTGGCCGGTCTCCAGATCGATGCCGGAGGAGCTTCCGGTGTCACTTCTTCATCAGCTATCACCATCCGTGGCGCCAAGTCTGTGGACAAGAACAACTCCCCTATCTTCGTCATCGACGGTATGATCATCCAGGAGCCTATCACCGGGAACCTCAGCGGAACGGACTGGGGCTCGCAGCTGAAGAACCTCAACCCTGCCGATTATGAAAGCGTAACCGTCCTCAAGGGTGCGGCCGCTACAGCCCTCTATGGTTCCCGCGGAGCCAACGGAGCCATCGTGATCGTCTCCAAAGGAGGGAAGTACGGCAAACAGGGTCTTGGAATCGAAGTGAACCAGACTCTGGAATGGACCGATGTTTACAAATCGCCGGTAGCGCTGCAGAATGTTTATGGTGCAGGTTACCCGTACAACGGCTATCAGGGAGATTATCAGCCGGACGGCTCGCTTGACAGGGTCAACTACAGCTGGGGTCCGAAGATGGACGGCAGCCTGAGAAACCAGTTTATGCCTAACGGCGAGAGCACTCCTTTTGTCGCCCATCCTGACAACTGGAAGGAATTCTACCAGACCGGCATCAACAACACGACGAATATCGCGATCAGCGGCGGCGGCGAAAAGTCCTCCTTCCGTCTTTCCTACGGCTACACCAAGAACATCGGTGTGTTCATCAACAATGACTTCAACCGCCACAACATTTCATTCAGAGGCAACACCGAACTCAACAGCGTGTTCTCTGTGGAACTCGGTGTGAAGTACGCCTTCTCCTCCGCAAAGAACGGAGCCAGCCAGGGTGGTTGGGACTGGGGCAACAACGTAGGCATGATCACAGCCTACTATGTTCCCCGTAACCTTGACATCGCTTCCTACTACAGCCAGTACAGGGACCCTGAAACCCAGGCTGTCGAGACCACGTCCTCCTGGGGCAGTCTGCGCAGTTATTTCCACACGAGGGACACTCAGGTTCAGATCCGCAACGAGAATTCGATTCTCTCCGACATCACCCTGCACGCCAACCTCGCTCCTTGGCTTAAAGGAAGCGTCAAGGCCAACTACAACTACTACGGCATCAGCACCAAGAACACATGGGTCGGAACCGGTGAGAACGGCGGTCCTTCAGGCTCCGGCGGCTATGGCCGGGGCGGCAACATTTCCGGCGGCTACAACCTTATGGGAATGCTCCAGATGCCGGAGCGCACCATCAAGTCGGGAATCGGCGACTTCACGGTGGCGGCCATCGTTGCAGCTGAACTTTACGGCAACACAGAGAGCCATTCTTGGAGCAAGCAGACCAACGGCGGTCTCGTGGTTCCGGGTGTCTTCTCATTCTCGAACTCGGTCAACAAGATCGACCCTTCGTTCAGCTACACTCCCCGCAACCAGCAGACCTTCGGCATCTCAGGTATCGTGAACCTCGGATGGCGGGATCAGGTGTTCCTTGAACTCACGGCACGTAACGACTGGCTTTCAACGTTGACTTATCCTTCCTACATGATCGGAGAAAACAACTACTCCGTGTTCTATCCGTCAGCAAACCTTTCGTGGGTGTTCACGGACTCGTTCAGGAAAGACATCGGTGACTGGTTCTCATTCGGAAAAATCCGCGCTTCAATCGCCCGCGTGGGTATGGGAACTTCCGCCTATGCCACGAGCAAGGGTTACGGAGTCTTCAGTCAGGAGTCCATCTACACCCCGGACAAGAGCGGTTCAATCCTCGCGGCCTATCCTAACCTCGGAACAGCCTACAACTCCAACCTCAAGCCGGAAATCCAGCAGTCAATCGAGCTCGGTTTCGACACACGGTTCTTCGACGAAAGGATAAACATCGACTTCGCCTGGTACAAGAGCAACACCTTCAACCAGATCATGTCCGTAGGTTCCGTCTCCGAATCCGGAGCCAGCACCAAGCTGATCAACGCCGGCAACATCCAGAACAAGGGTATTGAGCTTCAGATGGATGTGACACCAGTCCGCAACAAGGACTGGCGCTGGACCATCGGCGGCAATCTCGCCGTAAACCGCGGCAAGGTCGTGAAACTCGATGATGAGGTGAAGGAATGGCAGCTGATGGGCGGCTACGATGCCGCACCTGAAATCTGGGCCTACGAAGGAGGAGCCTTCGGTGTTCTGACTTCTTACAAGAACGGTTCCTATATGTCCCCTATCCAGACATGGGAAGGAGAGCCGGGGGATCCTCGCAACGGCAAGATGATAATTGAATATTACCAAGAGCTCGGTTCGCCGAACTCAACTTCGTCATACTATCCGCTGACTCTTTACGACCGCAACGAAGAAGGTGACAGGGATCGTCACATCCTCGGAAAGGTAGAACCTGACTTCACGCTCAGCCTCAACACCTCCCTCTCCTGGAAGAACCTCGACCTCTACATGCAGGCCGACGGCCGCTTCGGAGGGAACTATTTCTCGAACATGTGGAAGTACTGCGTGCCAAAAGGAAGCCTTGAATCGACTCTCGAAGGTCGTGACAAGGAACACGGAGGCATCGCCAGGATCAACTACAAGGGCGAAACCGTTTACGACGGTCTGATGCTTGACGCCGTGTTCGCTGAAGGCACACAGGCTCCTACCCAGAATCCGGACGGTTCCGTGGGTGCTATGGTCGATGTCGGAGGCCTGACCTACAAGGAAGCGGTCGAAACATTGAACATCAGGCCTGTCACGACAGGCATGTGGTACATGTTGAACTACGGTTGGGGTATGCCGGCATTGCCGGGATCGATTCAGGACAACACATGGTTCGCCCTGCGTGAAATCACTCTCGGTTACCGTCTTCCTGGCCACATCTGCAAGAAGTTCGGTGCCAACTACCTGCGCCTCGGCTTCACGGCCCGCAACATCTGCTACCTCATCAACAAGCTCACGGACGGACTCAACCCGGCTTCCATCTCAAGCAACAACCCTCTGCAACCGATGGACATCGGCGCCGTTCCGTTCTACCGCACCTATGCTTTCAATCTGACCGTCAGATTCTAAAAATGGAAAAAAGATGAAAACAATGAAATATTTACTCGCAGGATTCTGCTCCGCCATGATGCTTGCCAGCTGTCTGGCCGAGTATCAGGATCTGAACACCGATCCGGAACAGTTGGGAACGACAGACCCGCGCAACGTGTTCACCGGAGCGACCATCAATTTCAACAACAACAGCCGCTCGCACCTTACGGCCAAGTACAGCGGTGTGATGATCTACATGCAGTACCTCGTGTCCTCGGGAGGAGCATCTCAAGGATCCTACATCTCTCCGGATCAGCCGAACAACCATCCGGAGCCTTACAGTCCTGCATACAGTGACTACTACTCCGGCAACGGTGCCTACGGTCTTCGCCTTGACTATCTGATCAACACTGTCATCCCGAAGAATGAAAATGCCGAGAACTATTCTGATGTCAAGGCAATCGCCCGGATCCTGCTGAACTACGAGCAGTGGCGCATCCTCGACACCTACGGAGCAGCTCCGATCACAGAGGCGTTCCGCGCCCAGTCCGACGACATCCGCACACCTCGCTACGATCTCTATCAACAGAGCATCGACGGAACTCCTATGTACAAGAAGATCGATGCGGAAGTGAAAGCCGCCATCGAGACCCTGAAAAACTCGGACGGCAATCAGGCAGATCTCGGCGCCAACGACTTCTTCTACAACGGAGATGTTCGGAAATGGATAAAATTCGGAAACACCCTAAGAGTCAAAATGGCCCAAAGACTCGAAAAGGCCGATGCGTCGTTCTACGACAGCGTCATCAACGAAGTGCTCACATCAGCCTCCGACCTGATCGCCAGCAACGACGAATCCTGCATCTACCACCATTCCAACGAGTACAACAACAACACCGACGACATCCAGGACATCACCTCAAATTATGTCGCTTCCGCAGCATTCGTGAACTTCCTGAAGTCCGTCGATGACCCTCGTCTGCCTATAATGGTGCGCCGCAACGGCTTCGGAGAAGGCAACAACAACGGCACCAACGACGAATGGTTCGAGACCTTCAAGAAGGAATATCCTGACTATCAGACCCGCTGGCCTCAATTCATCGATCGCTATGTCGGAATGTCCGCCAACCCGGACAGTTCTTCATCGACTTACCAGAAAAATGCCTACCTCACCCTTCCTTACCATAAGGAAGACGGCACCGAGGCCAATCTTGAAATCCGTATGCACTCCCAGATAGAGAGCCGCTACTACGTGAAGAACGGTGGCATAATCGGTAACAACAACATGCCGGCGAGAGCCATAGAAGACGAGGATTTCTACATCAACCAGGACAAAATGCACACATTCACTCCGCTCATAACTTATCCCGAGACCTGCCTCATGCTGGCTGAAATCGCAGTCAAGAAGGGCGGTGCAGTTGCCGGAAAGGATGCCAAAGGATGGTTCCAGGAAGGTGTGAAGGCTTCTCTGGAGCAGTACCGCGACTGGGCTGCGAACATGTACGTTGTGGCTCAGACAACGGAGACCGCAGCCAACTACAGTCCTGTCACAGACGACAAAATCAATGCTTACCTTGCTCGTCCGGAATTCACGGACATCACTCTTGAGAAGATCATCTCCCAGCAATGGGTGAACCTGTACATGCAGCCTGAAGAGATGTGGGCCACCTGGAAGCGCACCGGACTGCCGGCATTCAAGGAGAAACCGGAACCGGCGGGCGGTGTGGCCGTACTTGAGGAAATCAGGTACACGAACAACACCCTGACCATCCCGAGGCGCAACTCATTGGGGACTCCGAACACCTTGAACATCGCCAACTACAATGCCGCCATCGATGCCCTTAAGAGCGATGCCAAATACGGCACCGACACAGACAGGACCGAAGGCCGCATCTGGTGGGACGTTGAATAGATTCCAGCCCGCTGAATAATATTCACAAAAATCGATTCCTCCGCCGGTTCCGCACCGACGGAGGTTTATTAAAACCACCTTGCGAGCGTGAAATGCCAGAGGATCACGCCGACGGTGACGGAGACATTGAGGGAGTGCTTGGTGCCGAACTGCGGGATCTCCAATGCCATGTCGGAAGCGTCAACGACAGACTGGTCCACCCCGTCCACCTCATTGCCGAAGATCAGGGCGTACTTTTTCCCTTCGGCGAAGACGGGTCTGAATTTCTCAAGACTGACGGAGCCTACCGTCTGTTCCACGCTCACGATCGTGTAACCTTCCGAGCGAAGACGGGCAACGACCTCCAGCGTGCTGTCCGAGTGTTCCCACGGCACACTGTCCTCCGCCCCGAGGGCAGACTTGTGGATCTCGGCAGAGGGAGGGACCGCACATATTCCGCAAAGCCAGATCCTGTCAGTCTTGAAGGAGTCACAGGTGCGGAAAGCCGCCCCCACATTGTGGGCGCTCCGGATGTTGTCCAGCACCACAACGACCCCGCTCTGAGGAAGTTTCTTGTATTCCTCGGGTGACACCCTGTCCATTTCCACACTCAATAACTTTCTGTCTTTCACCATATTCTGCTTTTGTGGTTGCAAATATAGCAAAAATCGTTTTTTAATCTTATCTTTGCGAACCCTGTCCCCATAAAAGACAGTGAAAAACTAACTACAGAATCGTATGAAACAGGATCTTCAGATTTTTGATCTGATCAGAAATGAAAAGGGAAGGCAGTCATCCGGACTCGAATTGATTGCATCAGAAAACTACGTGAGCGACTACGTGCTTGAGGCGATGGGATCCATCTGCACCAACAAGTATGCGGAAGGCTACCCTGGCAAGAGGTACTATGGCGGATGCCAGGTCGTTGACCAGATCGAGCAGCTTGCGATCGACCGCCTCTGCAAGCTCTATGACGCCGAATATGCCAACGTCCAGCCACACTCCGGAGCCCAAGCCAACATGGCCGTCATCATGGCGTGCCTCAAGCCGGGCGACACATTCATGGGACTTGACCTCTCACAGGGAGGCCACCTTACCCACGGCTCACCGGTCAACGCCTCGGGAATCCTCTATCACGCCGTGGCTTACGGGCTCAATGAAGAGACTGGCATGATTGACTACGACAAGATGGAGAGCACCGCGCGTGAATGCAGGCCGAAACTCATCATCGGCGGCGCTTCGGCATATTCCCGGGAATGGGACTATGAAAGGATGAGAGCGATAGCGGATGAGGTTGGAGCCCTTCTGTGGATCGACATGGCCCACACGGCCGGTCTCATCGCCGCCGGACTGCTCAAGAATCCTGTGAAATACGCCCACATCGTGACCTCCACCACCCACAAGACTCTTCGTGGTCCACGCGGAGGCATCATCTTGATGGGCAAGGACTTCGACAACCCTTGGGGGCTCAAGACTCCGAAAGGCGAGATAAAGAGGATGAGCGCCATCCTCAACTCAAGCGTGTTCCCAGGAGTGCAGGGCGGACCTCTTGAGCATGTGATCGCCGCCAAGGCAGTCGCTTTCTACGAGGCGATGCAGCCTGAATATGTGGAGTACCAGAAGCAGGTCATGGCCAATGCGAAAAAGATGGCGGAGGAGTTCGTCGCGAGAGGCTACAAGGTCGTATCCGGCGGCACTGACAACCACCTGATGCTCATTGACCTGAGGACGAAGTTCCCGGAGGTGACCGGAAGGATGGCCGAGAAGGAGCTTGAGAAGGCCGAGATCACCCTCAACAAGAACATGGTTCCGTTCGACACCCGTTCCCCGTTCAAGACCTCAGGAGTGAGAATCGGTACGCCGGCCATCACTTCCCGCGGTTTTGTGGAGAAGGACATGGTGGAGATTGTGGCTCTGATCGACACCGTGCTCACCGCCGTCGCCAAGTACGCCGACGTTGTCAACGGAGCTTCCGAGGAAGGCGCCGGGGAATACGCCAAAGTCCTTGAGACCGTCAGGCACAAGGTCCACAACATGACCGTCGGCCGACCTCTCAACAGGTACTGAAATCAAGAACTGTACACATACTGAAAAGTCGCTGGTGGATCTCCGGCGACTTTTTTGTTATTATTACCCGAGGATTACTCGACGTAAAGCAGCAGACCTTTAAGATACTCGCCCTCCGGATGGTAGATGTTGACTGCATGATCGGCCGGCTGGTTAAGACGGTCGAGAATGCGGACACTGCGGCCGGTCTGGGCGGCGGCCGAGAAGACTGCAAGGGCGAACGCTTCCTTGTCCACGACCTGCGAACAGCTGAACGTGAACACCAATCCCCCCGGAGCTACCTTGGAGATCGCCGAGGCATTCAGGCGCTGGTAGGCCCGGAGCGCGTTGTTCAGAGCGCCACGATGTTTGGCGAAAGCGGGCGGATCGACAATCATCAGATCGTATTTGTCCTCCGGGACATCGCGCAGGAACTCAATGGCATCGGCACAGCAGCCGGTGTGCATGGACGGCCCGAAGCCGTTCAACAGCATGTTCCTTTCCACCATGTCAACCGCCTTGCGCGAACTGTCAACCGAATCCACATGTACGGCACCCGCTCCCAAAGCATAGACGGAGAAGCCTCCTGTGTAGCAGAAAAGGTTCAGGACGTTGCGTCCCTTTGAATATTTCCCGACCAGGGAGCGGTTCTCCCTCTGGTCCAGAAAGAATCCTGTCTTCTGGCCTTCGGTCCAGTTGACAAAAAACTTGTGACCGTTCTCCAGCACAACCTGCTCGTCGTCGGAAAAGTCTTCGGAACGGTAAAGATAGCCGTCCACCAGATCCAGCCCCGCCTTGAACGGAGCTGTTCCGGAACTCTTGTCGTAAACGGCCTTCAAAGATGAGCCATAGACTGACTTAAGGGCTTCGCAGATTTGGCCTTTCGCGCGGAACATGCCGACAGAATGGGCCTGCATGACGCAGACTCCGTCGTAATAGTCTATGATGAGACCCGGAAGGCCGTCGCCCTCGCCGTGGACCAGACGGTAGCAATTGGTGGCCTCGACACCGGCCAGACCGGCGACGACACGCATGCGGAGGGCGCGCCCGATCATATTCCTCCAGAAGTCAGGAGAAAGGACATCCTCTCCGGCGAAACTCAGCACGCGGACAGCGATCGAGCCTATCTGATAGTGTCCATAGGCCAGAAAATCACCGCCCTGCGAGAAGACCCCCACAATGTCACCCTCAGCCGGGGTGCCGACAATCTGTGCGATGGCGCCGGAGAACACCCACGGATGGAATCTCAGAAGAGAGTCCTCTCTACCTTTCTTTAGTATTATCTTTGTCATTTTCAACGTGTTTTGAAGGGCAAGGAAGCATCTGCTCCGGAGTCAGCGGATGTTTTTCTGAAGCCATAAGCTTGTAGTACATCTCCCGGCAGATCCAGGCGTCGGTGGCGGCATAGGCCTGTTGCGAATCAGACAACGTCTCCGCCTCCCAATTGGAGAGCTGCTGGGCCTTGGAGATCCGCACCCCGAGGATGATCGCAGCCATCTTCTTGACACTCTTGTCCTTGATTCCATATTCCCAGACCATCTTCTGGAGGTCCACGAAAGCTTTGGGCTCGAAGTCGTGGTGCCTTTTCAAGCCGCGCACGTCATCAGTGACAGCAGCCCCGACCTTGATTATCTCTTTGCTTGCCAGAATCTTGCACAATGATTTTGGAATACCTCCCATCAACTTGACCCTGAACAGAAAAGCCTTCTCCCTACCTGAAAGCTGCAACAGCGAGACTCCGTAGTGCGGCTGATCCGCCGAGAAGCAGGGACGGGACTCCGTGTCAAAGCCGATGACTTTCTGCTTTCTAAGGTAACTGACCGCTTTCAAAAACTCAAAACCTTGGCTGTCAATAACTTTTATCTTACCAGGGAAGCTCGATGGCTCCAGTTGCTCTATCTCTTCAGGACTGATGCTGATTTTGTACGACATAGGAATAATGAGTGTTTGGAGCCAACACCCCGACAAGGCCAGGGAATGAGTCCGTAACATTTAAATCAATTCAACTTTCGCAAGTAGGCAATTACTTGTTGTACAAAACTTTATCTCACATTCAAAGGTGATTGCCCACCCACATCACTCCACGTTGCCCTCTCCCTGAATCCCTCCCCTCGGGGGAGGGACTTGCCTTCACCGCCTGCGGTGAAGATAATTGATGTTTCGCACATGCAAAACTTGATTAAGACTGCAAAGGTAAAAAAATCTTTACTATCTTTGAAACTGTTGTACATGAAACTCCTTGACAAGATGGTTAAAGTATCAAAAAAATCAAGTCTGATGCCGGCCTCCGCCATCAGGAAACTCGTCCCGTTCGCCGATGCGGCCAAAAAAGACGGCGTGAAAGTCTATCATCTCAACGTCGGCGCTCCTGACATCAAATCCCCGGAATGCGCTCTGGAAGCGGTGCGCGCGAACACTCTCGACCACATCTCCTACACAAATTCGGCCGGTCTGCCGGAGCTGCGCAAGGGATTGGCGGAGAAATATTACCGGAGCATCGGAATCGAGGTCTCCGTCCCGGAGATCATCGTCACCGTGGCCGGAAGCGAAGCGGTCAACCTAGCTCTCCAGATCGCCTGCGACGAGGGGGACGAACTCATCGTGATCGAGCCTTTCTACACGAACTACAACACGTTCTGCTTTGAGAACGGAATCATCCTGAAAGCCGTCCACACCGACATCGAAAGCGGATTCAAAGTCCCTTCGACCGATGAGTTCGAGAGACTCGTGACACCGCGCACAAAAGCGATCCTGATCAGCAACCCGGGCAATCCGACCGGAACCCTCTACACAAAAGAGGAGATGCTCGCTCTCGGGGAAGTGGCCCGGAAGCACGACCTGTTCCTGATTTCAGATGAGGTTTACAGGGAGTTCTGCTACACGGACGAACCGCATTTCTCGGCGATGAACATCCCCGGGCTGTCCGGAAACGTCATCCTTGTTGACTCGGTATCAAAGCGTTACAATCTCTGCGGCTGCCGCATCGGATGCATCGTCTCGCACAACAAGAACGTGATGGAGGCGGCGATGAAATACGCCCAGTCCCGTCTCTGCCCTCCCGTTTACGGACAGATCGCCTCGATCGGAGCGCTTGACACCCCGCAGTCGTATTTCACGGAAGTGAGGAATGAATATGTCGCCAGACGTGATTATGCTCTCTCCCGGCTCAACGCGATGGAAGGAGTGTATTCCCCGACCCCTATGGGAGCGTTCTACACAATAGCACGCATTCCGGTGGATGACGCGGAGAGATTCGCGAAATGGATGCTGACGGATTTCAGGCTGGACGGCCGGACAACGATGGTGACACCGGCGAAATCCTTCTACAAGACTCCCGGGATCGGAGCCGATCAGATCAGGATAGCCTATGTCCTTGAGATTCCTGAACTTGAAAAGGCGTTCGACGCACTTGAGGCAGGACTAAAGGAATATCCCGGAAGAACATTGTAGTTATGGGCGGCATGAAAGCCGCCTATATTCCCAGAACCTCGTGAATCTTGGGGATGAGGAGCGAGAGGACATATTCCTGCTCCATGAAGTGGGTGCCGTCGTAGATGGTCCAGGTGCCGTCGCCGAAATATTTTTTCCATGTGCGGATGGAGACCACGCCGCTGCGCCTGTAGTGGTCCCTGGTGCCGAAAAAGGCATGAAAACAGTCCTTGCCGCCACACAGGGGCGTGTTCCGCATCGCAGCCGCAAAGACTTTCCTCCATTTTCTCAAAGGACGACAGGTGAAATGAAGGCTCTGTCTGTCTCCTGGCTTCGGGCGGTAGATTCTGTCCAGGAGAGCGGTCACGCCCGGAATCAGAGTCAGCCAGGCAAGGGCGGAGAAATAACGCGGGACGTTCAGCGACGGAGAAACGAAAAGATGAGGATACCCTTTCAGAGCTATGGCGTGCGTGGCGCCCATGCTCTCCCCTATCACTAAATCCGGACACACCTCCGCGGCCCATTCCGCCAACTGCCCTTGAGCCGTTTCCGGATCAAAATCATACGTCCTGATCACGACCTCGAAGTCCGGTCCCAGATTATCCTTCAGAATGGACGGGATGCGGCTGTCACCGCCCCCGCCCATTCCGTGGACATAAAGTATGACGTGTTTACCGGTGTCCGCCATTCTCACTTGCTGACAGCCGGACCGTTCATCGCCAGATTGATGAGTATGTACCCGATGAAGCCAGTCAGGAATATGAACGACCAATGGAAACGCCCGACAACCGCGATGATGACCGCCAGCGCCACGATGACTGAAAAGACAATCCTCTTCGCGACCTCCAGCCTTGATGCTTTTTTCCCGCCGCCGAACTTCATCGAGAACATCGGGATCCCGCTGACCAGCAGAAAGCAGAGAGCCAGCGTCAGAACCGGGATGAAGACCGGCCCGGCACACCACCCGGCCAGAAAGCAGTCCGGCCTTACGGCCACGAGTGTCGCAAGCGAGCCGCAGACCATTGCCGCCGCCGGAGTGGGAAGTCCTATGAAACTGTCGTGCTGACGTTCGTCCAGATTGAACTTCGCGAGCCTCAAGGCGGAGAATGCTGCAAGCGCAAGAGGTAAACATTTCAGGATCAGGATGTCCGTCCCGCTTACCTGATAAAGCATCACTGCGGGCAACACCCCGAAGCTGACATCGTCCGCCAGCGAATCCAACTCCTTTCCTATTTCCGAATATGCGTTCAGAAGCCTTGCGGCCAGTCCGTCGCAGAAATCAAAGACAGCGGCGAGAATCATCAGGGCGAAGCCCTGTTCCAGCCTGCCGTCCAAAGAAGCGATTACCCCCAGAACTCCGCAGAGGAGGTTCATAGAGGTAATCGTGTTGGGAATATGTCTGATAAGGTTCATTTACTTGATTCCAAGTTTCTTCTTCAGATCCTTGGAGAGGGCGTCCTTGTGGACGAGAACGTCCATCGACTTGGCGCGGACGAAAGAGTCGGAGCAGTACCAGATTCCTCCGTACTTGCTTGAGGTTCCCCAGGAGTTCTTGACCATGAAGTACTTGGTGCCGTTCTGATCAGTGGCCACTCCGAAGATCTGCATTCCGTGGTCATCTGTGGTGGTCTTGTTGTCGAAGCCTTCCTGGCGGGACTCCTGTGTCACAGAAGCCTCCTTAGGAAGTTCGGCCACAGCCTCCTTCTTCTCTCCGGCCTTGCCGACCCAACGCTCCTGGTCAGAGCCTGCAGTTGACTTCACATCGTCAAGAAGCACGCCGATGCCGTTTCTGGTGAATCCCTTTTCGCTCACGTCAGATCCCCAGGCAAGGGTGTAGCCCTTGTCGATGGCTCCGTAGATGACCTCCATGAACTCGTCAAGAGGAATGTTGTAGGCTGAGTCCCATCTCCAGTTGTCCGAGAGTTCCATGATGAACGAGGTGTAGAACGGATGGTGGGTGAAAGATGTGAGGGTCACATAGTCAGCCGGTACGATGCCCATCTCGTCCCTGTAGGATGCAGGGGTGCAGGTCTTGCCGTCATACTCGAAAGTCTCCGGAGCCTCGCCGAGGTAGTTGTCCACGATGGCATCGAAGCCTTTCTTCCAGGTTGTGGAAAGGGTTCTGTTAGGGTTCTTCGCGATGGCCTCCACATAAGCCTTTGTGGTGGCGTCAAGCTCTCCGTGGACCGGAAGAGGCTGGAGGCCCGGCATGGCATCCTGAGGGACAAGACCGTAGTCCTCGACGACATGGAGCACATCATCGGCCTCGGAGCCGGCGGCAAAGTTGATGTTGCCGTCAGTGCGGACATATTTCACAGCCCTGTCCTTGTAGGAATGTGAGACCACGAACATCTCGGAGAAATCCGGGTAGAGGGTCGTGTCCTTGATGTTCTTGATTCTGATCGCCTCCGACTCAAGGAATCCGAGGGTGGAAAAGCACCAGCAGGTTCCGGAACGGTACTGGTTCTTGACCGGCGTGATAGGATTCTCCTTTACAACGGTGAATCTGTACTCCGCCTCAGGCTGAGCCGGTTTAGGCTGAGCCATGGCGGCAACAGGAACGATGGCCGCAGCGACCACGGCCACAATCAACTTTTTCATATTCTTCAATTTTAATAGTTTTCAGCCTTTACCTGGAAATAGCTTCTCGGATGCTTGCACACAGGGCACACCTCAGGAGCCTTCCTGCCTATCACGATGTGACCGCAGTTGGAGCACTCCCAGATCACGTCCCCCTCACGGGAGAAGACAACCGCGTCCTGAACGTTCTTCAGCAGTTTCCTGTAACGCTCCTCGTGGGTCTTCTCGATCGCCCCGACCTTCTCGAAAAGGAAAGCGATCTCATCGAACCCTTCCTCCTTGGCGGTCTTCGCGAAGGAGGCGTACATGTCGGTCCACTCATAGTTCTCTCCCGCAGCCGCGTCGGCAAGATTCTCCTCCGTCGAAGGCACACCGCCGTCATGCAGCAGCTTGAACCAGATCTTGGCGTGTTCCTTCTCGTTCTTCGCCGTCTCCTCGAACAGTTTGCCGATCTGCACATAGCCATCCTTCGCGGCCTTTGAGGCATAATACAAATACTTGGTGTGAGCCTGGCTCTCCCCCGCGAACGCGGTGCGCAGGTTCTCCTCGGTCTTAGATCCCTTTAGTTCCATAATCTATGAATATTAATGTTTTCTGTTTTCTTTCCGTGCCTTCGCAGACGGCCCAACCTTGCAAACTTACATAAAATCTATCGATTTTACACCCCTTTACACAAAAAATCAAGACCATGTCCTGTCTTTACGCAGGACTGACACCGCATTCCTGTCCACAGAACAACGGAATACAGACTGACCCGACCTTCCGCCGCTTACCAAAGATAAAATATTTGCAGTTATTGGATAAAAGAGTTAAGTTTGGCACTTGATTCAACATTCAACGACAATATCAGCCATGAGCAAAAAAATCGACGGAATAACCTCCGGCAAGGATGAAGTGCGGTACCTGACGGACGGGTCAGAGAAAGTAATCGAGGGAAAGGGTCGGAACATCATTCCGGAGGTGAAGAAGGAGCCGCTCTGGAAGGCCTATCTGGGGAAGTTCAAGGATCCGATCATCATCATTCTGCTTGTGGCGCTGGGGCTCTCGCTGGGAGTGTCCGGGTACGAGATGGCATATTCAGGAAAGGACGCCTCCTGCCTGATCGAGCCGTTGGGTGTGCTGGTGGCGATACTTCTCGCCACCGGGATCGGATTCATCTTCGAGGTAAGGGCGGAGAACGAGTTCAAGATCCTGAACAAGGCGAAGGACGAGAGACCTGTCAAGGTGCTGCGTCTGAGGAACGCCGGCGACACGCTCCCGCAGACTTATGAGATCCCGAAAAGCGACGTGTGTCCGGGGGACGTGGTCGTCCTTGAGAACGGGGACGAGATCCCGGCGGACGGCATCCTGCTCAGCGACAGGAATCTGTCCATCGACGAGTCGAATTTCACGGGAGAGCCGTTCACGAAAAAAAGAACGGAGCCGGACGGAAAAACGGAAAGCACCTACCCGGAGAACTTCCTGCTGCGCGGCACTACGGTGATCGAGGGCAGCGCTACCTACAGGGTCACGGCGGTCGGCATGGAGACCGAAGAAGGGAAAGGTGCGAAGATCCTGCAGGAAGAGCCTGACGTGCAGACTCCGCTGAACGCCCAGCTGAACAAACTCGCCAAGTGGATCTCCTACGCCAGCTACGTCATAGCCGCATTGATCGTCATCGGAAGGATGGCCGTGTTCTTCCTCACGAATGACGCGGAGACATATTCATTCATAGAGATTTTCCGCGCCGCGCTCAGCTCGCTGATGCTCGCCGTGACGCTGATTGTCGTGTCGGTGCCGGAGGGGCTGCCGATGAGCGTGACCATCAGTCTTGCTCTGAGCATGCGCAAGATGCTGAAGGAAAAGAATCTGGTGCGGAAACTTCACGCCTGCGAGACTCTCGGTGCGGCCACCGTCATCTGCACGGACAAGACCGGCACGCTGACTGAGAACAAGATGAGCGTGGTGGAGTCGGAGTTCTGGGGAGTCGGCGAGGACCTCATAACCGACAGCATAGCGGTGAACTCTACGGCGGTGTTGAACACCTCCGACACGGGCGGGATGCGTCCGATCGGGAATCCTACGGAAGGAGCGCTGCTGCTGTGGCTGCATGGCAAGGGGATTGACTATTCGGCCCGCCGGAGCGCCTACCGGATTGTGGACCAGATCGCTTTCTCGACGGAAAGGAAACGGATGACCACCGATGCCATCGACAACGGGACAGGAGATGAATATCTCTTCATAAAGGGAGCTCCGGAACTCCTGCTGGAGACTTCTGACATCATGGAAGGCGGCCCGTCAAAAGAGAGCGTGGCGGCGACTCTGGCATCCTGGCAGTCAAAAGGGATGAGGACTTTGGGCTTCGCGATAAGGAATATGTCCGTGAAAGACTCAAAAGTCCTCTTCTTCGGCATTGTCGGCATCGCGGATCCGATCCGGGACGATGTGCGGGAGGCGATCGACACCTGCTCCAGACACGCAGGGGTCAGGGTGATCATGGTGACCGGAGACACAGTCCTCACCGCCACCGAGATCGCCCGCCAGTCCGGAATCATCCGTGAGGACGAAAGCGATCCTCTGACCATCACCGGCTCCGAATTCGCCTCAAAGAGTGACGACTACCTCAAGAAGGAGATCCTTCCGGGGCTTAGGGTTCTCTCACGCGCCCGGCCGGAGGACAAGGTCCGCCTTGTCACCCTGCTTCAGGAGATGGGCGAGGTCGTGGCGGTCACCGGAGACGGCACCAACGACGCTCCGGCCCTGAAAAAGGCCCAGGTGGGGCTTTCGATGGGAGACGGCACGGCAAGGGCGAAAGAGGCCAGCGATGTGACGATCATCGACAACTCGTTCTCCAGCATCAACAAAGGCATCCTGTGGGGACGTTCCCTGTACTTGAACATCAAGCGATTCATCCTGTTCCAGATGACGATCAACGTCTGCGCCTGCCTGGTTGTGCTGCTTGGAGCGTTCATCGGGCTGGACTCCCCTCTCACGGTCACGCAGATGCTGTGGGTCAATCTGATCATGGACACGTTCGCGGCAATGGCGCTGGCCTCTCTCCCTCCGGACCGCAAGGTGATGGACGAGAAGCCGCGGGATCAGAAAAGCCACATCATAGACAGCCGGATGGGAAAGCGGATCATCCTTACGGGAATATTCTTCTTCGCCTTCATGGCTCTCCTGTGGCAGCTCCTGTGGCGGACGGACATAAGCTCCGTCAAGGACCTTCTTCACTGGAACGTGGCGGGACAGCTTTTCAGCGGTGCCTTCTCCGCACACACAAAGGCACATCTTTCCGGCTATGAACTGGGTGTCTTCTTCACGACATTCGTACTGCTCCAGTTCTGGAACATGTTCAACGCCAGATTCTTCAAGACCAGCGGCAGCATCATTCAGGACATCCTCGATTTCTTCTTCAACCGCCGGAGGTTCAAGGAGTCTGCTTGCTACGGCTGCCTGTTGGTGGCAGGGATCATACTGATCGGCCAGTTCCTGATTGTCAACTGCTTCGGAGCTTTCTTCGAGGTCTCCGCACTTCCTCTTGCCGACTGGGGATGGATCCTGCTCTGCACCTCGCCGGTACTGATCCTTCCGGACATCTACCGGTTCATACGCTCAAAGATCGTAAAGTGACCTCACAAGGATAACCCAGAAATCATGACATCCTGAGCGAAGCGACCGAAGGGGTTGGGGAATCCTTTCCCCATGCCCCTCAGGGGTTGTCGCAAAGCGACCGGGGTTGAATTCATGCTGTTCTGAAAGGGATGCCTCTCAGAGCAGCATCAGCAGCTGGCCGGAGATGACACGCAGGAACATCTCCACCGGATAGACTGTGGCATAGGCGACAGACGGCTCATCGTCATCGACCGTGGTAAGAGCATAGTTAAGGGCGATAGGGTTTGCCATCGAGGCGCACAGCATCCCTACATTCTCCGAATAGCCCGTCTTGCAGAATTTCGCGGCGATGAAGCCGACCAGAAGAACCGGAACAATGCCCAGAATCACGCTGATCCCGATCCACAGCAACCCTTCCGGCCTCAGGACCGTCCCGAAAAAGTCCGGCCCGGCACTGAGTCCAAGCCCGGCGAGATAGACGGTCAGGCCGAACTGCCTGAGCATCAGATTAGCGCTGTGCGTCGTGTACGTGGTAAGATGAATCCTCGGTCCGAAGGCTCCCATCAGGATGCCTATCAGAATCGGCCCGCCGGCGATTCCGAGCCTGATCGGGACGCTCATCCCCGGAATGGAGATCGGCAGGCTGCCCAGGATCAGTCCGAGCATAAGCCCGATGAAGATGAACAGCAGATTCGGATTACGGAGTTCCTTCTCCTGATTGCCAAGCACCCCGGCCACCCTGTCAATCGCTTTCTGCTCGCCGACTATCGTCAGTTTGTCTCCGATCTGCAGCCTCAGATCCCTGGACGGAAGCAGGTCGATACCGGCCCGGTTGACCCTCGTGATGTTGATCCTGTAAACATTGCGCAGATGAAGATCCCCGAGTTTGGCTCCGTTGACACTCGTCCTGGTCACGAAAATGTGGCGCGACACGAGCATCCCGTCCAGATGGTTCCAGTCGATGTCCTTCTTATTCCAATCCTTCACGACCTTCTCTCCGAACAGCGTTCCGGCCGCCCCGGCATCCGTCTCACGGGTCAGCACAAGCACATGCTCCCCCTGCTCAAGCACAGTGTCCCCGTCCGGTATGATCACCTGCCCCCGGCCTTCGCCGGCATATTTCCAGACCCTTGACACGACAAGACGGACGCGGGCATCCTTCATGATGTCACGGATGGTCTTGCCGAAAACCGCCGGGTTGCTCACCCTGAACTCCGTGATGAAAGTCTGGTTGTCGCGCACGTCCTTGGGGGCACGGTTCTTACGGGACATGGACGAGAGGATCGCGACGCAGAGTATCACGCCGATCACTCCGAAAGGATAGCCCACCGCACAGGCCGTGGCCATCCGGTTCGAGACCTCCACCGCTCCAGGATCTGTCTGCAGCAAGGTCTGCTGGGCGGCTCCGAGCATGGGGGTGTTGGTCGCAGCGCCCGTGAGAAGGCCGGTCGCCACAGGCAGGGATATTCCGGACAGCCTGCTCACTCCAAATGTCATGGCAGTACCCACCGCCAGGACGGCGAACGCCAGAATGTTCAGTTTTATGCCTCCTTTCTTCAGCGAGGGGAAAAAACTCGGCCCGACCTGCAGACCAAGGGTGAAGACAAAGAGCACAAGGCCGAAATTCTGCGCCAGGGCCAGCATGCGGGGATCGATGCGGAGTCCGAAGTGTCCGACAATGATTCCCGCAAAGAACACGAACGTGACACCGAAACTGACACCCCTTATCCTTATCCTGTTGCACAGAAGACCTGCGGCGCAAACCAGCGACAAGACCAGAATCGCCTGAACATAAGATGGTTCCGTGAATATTTCGATAAGCCAGTTCATAGTTCTTCAAACAGTGTCTCCAAAATGCATCCGAGAAATTAAGAAAAGAGACCTTAAAGCCTCTCGAAAGGCTTGGCGGGATCCCCTGTCCAGCGGTAAAGATGGGTCCGGGAGTACTGTTTCCCGGTCTCCGCGTTCTTTCCTGGCTCGGCAAAATAGAACAGACCTCCGCCGACCGGACACAACCCCGTAGATCCGTACTTGAAGTAAAAACCTGGCACAGGAGCGTCCGGAGCCCCGACAACCTCATGATTCGTCCTGTCGTAAAGCACCCCGGCAAGCTGTCTTCTCACCGGCTTCGAGGCTACATCGAACACAAACATGTCGTAATTCGGGAATATGCTCTTGCGTCCCTTGTACACCGCCATCAGCATATTTCCCGTCTCCGGATCGTAAGCCAGATTCTGCACTCCCCATTCCGTGTTGCCGGTGTAAATGAAATACTTGTCCCCAGGCTTTGCCGGACCTTCAGCATAGAAATCTCCGAACTTGACCTTACCGGCATATTCATTCAGTCTCCCGATGTCGTAGCGGAGCAGCACCTGATGGTTGTTGTCGTTGCGGGTGTTGTCGCCGTAGATTCCGTAGGCCACAAAGAGACAGCTCTTTCCGCCCTTCCGGCCAAGCTTTGGAGCGATCGTCACCCCGTCGATTCCGGAACAGCCGTAGAAATGCTCGTACTCCTTGTCGGCGAAACCGGTCATGTGGTAATCCCTTGTGGCGTCCTTGACACAGACAATCCTGAAGGCGTCATTATCCTCGGAATCCATGCCGACTTCCGTCACCTTGTCCACATCTATGATGGCGATGTAGAACATCGAGCGTCCCTTGGCGAACGAGGACAGTCCGGCACCGATGACATCGTCCTTGCACTCCAGGGAAGCATAGACCTTCCTGTCTGACGGGTTGAATGTCATCGCCCCGAGATGACCCTGGATCCTGTCCACCGAACCGATCACCTTGCCTTCAAGATCGGTCTTTATGAAACTGGTGGTGAACGAGAAGTACATTCTGCCGGCCTCGCTGTCATAGGCGATACCCTGGACATGGTTCTTCCCGCCCTCGACATAAATCTCCACCGGCGGACGCCGCTCCGTCTGTGAATGCGCCGCCACGGCTCCGGCCATGACCATCAATGCGACCAATGCTATTCTTTTCATTCGTAAACGAATATTATCATCAAACCATCTTCCGGTCACTTCCTATTTCATTAATTCTTCTATCATACCCCTTGCCACTGAGGCGGAAGCGCCCTTTCCTCCGAGAGCGTCACGGATCTCCTGATAGCCGGAGAGCATCGTGGAGCGGTACTCCTTGTCCTCGATCATCCTGCGGACCTCGTTCAGCACGTTGTCCGGCGTGAAATAGTACTGCAGAAGTTCCCGAAAACAGATCCTGTCAAGGATCAGATTGCCGAGGCTTATGTACTGAATCCTGATTATAGACTTGGCTATCATGAAATTAATGGAGGAACCCTTGTAGGCCACCACTTGTGGCGTGCCGATCAACGCACATTCCAGCGATGCCGTACCGGAATTCACCACGGCGGCCTTCGCATGACGCATCACGGCATAGCTCTGACCGAAGACCACGCTGACATATTCACGCACTCCGATGTACTTGGCATAGTCGGCCTCCGAACGCGCCGGAGCCGCCGCCACCACGAAGCGGTAGTCTGAATATTCAGGGATGGCATGCAGCCTGTCGGCAAATTCCATGAAGGTCGGCATCATCGAGCTGATCTCGCCGTTTCTGGAACCCGCCATAAGAGCAATCATCGGCCTGTCAGGCAGTCCGGTCTTCGTCAGAAACTCATCCCTGGTCTCCTTGAAGACCTCGGAATTGTCTATCGCGTCGATCAGCGGATTACCTTTATAAATGAATTCAACACCTTTCCTCCTGAAGTACGGAATCTCGAACGGGAACACGATGAACAACTTGTCCACGAACGCCTTGATCTTCTTCACGCGGCTTTCCCTTGAGGCCCAGACTTTCGGGGCGATGTAGTAGAACACCTTGAACCCGGCCCTGTGGGCGAACTCAGCCACCCGGAAGTTGAACCCGGGATAGTCTATGAGGATCACCACGTCCGGCTTCCAGCGAAGGATGTCCGATGTGCAGTCCTTGAACCTTTTGGCGAAAGCCCTCGCATGGATCAGAATCTGGGTGAATCCGATGACGGCCCCGTCATTGTAGTCCTTCACCAGCCCTGCACCTTTCTGATGCTCATGGTACACCGCATCCATCAGCCCGCCGCCCCAGAAGCGGATGTCCGCCTCCGGATCCTCGGCGTAGAGCCCACGCATGAGATTTGAGCCATGAAGATCCCCGGATGCCTCTCCGGCTATGATGTAGTAGCGCATATTCCTGTTCAGCAGCCGCAGGAAACGTCCTGCGGGGATGTTACTAAAAATCTTTATTGAACCCCGATGACTCCAGACGCGCGATCTCGTCCCTGTCGGAGCTGTCGATGTTGTGGGCGACAATGGAGATGTAGCCGTCTGCGAGGAGATGATGGTCGGCGAGACTGTCATCATGGAGAGAATCATCCTTGAAATCCCCCACCATCATGTAAAGCCGCTCCCCTTCCCCGGTCTCCGGGCTGGAAGTGTGACCGAGAGCCTCCGGGCTGATGCCTCTTTTGGCTAAAAACTCCGTGTCCCAAGGCTTGAACTCCTTCTCCCAATGCCCAAGACCCTGATGTCCGACTCTGATGCCCTTGATCCTGGATGCGGGGATGTCCGGGAAATTGACATTGTAGAATATGCCCCTCCTCCGCGGCCTGCAGTCCATAAGCTTTTTGAATATGCCGGGGAAATATTCCTCCACCGCCGTGAAATCCGCATCCGGACTCATCGTGTCAAGCGAGACTCCGATGCCCGGTATTCCGTTCAAGGCGGCTTCCTCCGCAGCGCCGAGGGTCCCCGAATAATTCGCCGCCGTGGCCGCGTTCGATCCGTGGTTGATTCCGCAGACCACCACGTCAGGCTTTCCCGGCCAGAAGATCTCGTCCAGCCCGTATTTCACGCAGCTTGCAGGAGTCGCGTCAAGATAAGCCCATCTCACGCCGTTCTTCTCCGGAAGTTCCTTGTAGGCGATAGCCCGGCCTCCCATCGAGACCGCCATTGACATCCCCGACTGATGGAATTTGGGCGCTACCACAGTGACTCTGCCAAATTGACGCATTATGTCAGCCAGAGAATGGATTCCTCCCGCCTGATAGCCATCATCATTTGTCAGCAGTATGTTCAGTTCATCAGACATGCTGTTAATATTTTAGCTTACAAATATATTAAATTCCGCAATTTTTTAATAATTTTGCATCGCTTTTGCAGGAAAGGAGCGCGGTTAGTTATGTAAGGAAAGTATTAACAACTTATTTAATATCTAATAAAATGGTAAAACTTGGTATTAACGGATTTGGCCGTATCGGCCGTATGGTTTTCCGTGCAGCTGTCGAGAACTTCTCAAACGACATCGAGGTTGTAGGCATCAATGACCTTCTCGATCCTGAGTATCTTGCTTACATGCTCAAGTATGATTCTGTTCACGGAATCTTCAAAGGCGACGTAAAGGTTGAGGACGGACACCTTGTTGTCAACGGCAAGAAGATCCGTGTCACCGCCGAGATGGATCCGGCGAACCTCAAGTGGAACGAGGTCAATGCTGACGTTGTCGTAGAGTCCACCGGCTTCTTCCTCACTGACGAGACCGCCCGCAAGCACATCCAGGCCGGCGCTAAGAAAGTCATCATGTCAGCTCCTTCAAAGGACGCCACACCTATGTTCGTCTATGGTGTAAACCACAAGACCTACGCAGGACAGGACATCATCTCCAACGCTTCCTGCACCACCAACTGTCTCGCCCCTATCACCAAGGTGCTCAACGACAAGTTCGGTGTGAAGAGAGGCCTCATGACAACTGTTCACGCCGCCACCGCCACCCAGAAGACCGTTGACGGACCTTCAAAGAAGGACTGGAGAGGCGGACGCGGAATCCTTGAGAACATCATCCCTTCATCAACAGGTGCCGCCAAGGCTGTGGGCAAGGTTCTTCCTGAGCTCAACGGCAAGCTTACCGGCATGTCCCTCCGTGTTCCTACATCCGACGTCTCCTTCGTTGACCTGACCTGCGAGCTCAACACTCCTGCCACCTACGATGAGATCTGCGCCGCCATGAAGGCCGCTTCCGAGGGCGAGCTCAAGGGTGTTCTCGGCTACACCGACGAGCCGCTGGTATCCACCGACTTCCGCAACGATTCCCGCACTTCAATCTTCGACGTGAAGGCCGGTATCCAGCTCGATCCTACTTTCGTAAAGGTTTGCGCCTGGTACGACAACGAGTGGGGTTACTCAAACAAGGTGCTTGAGATGGCACGCGTCATCGCGAAATAATCCTGTTCGAGGATATAGACAGAAAAACGGTCGGGTTGTCCCGACCGTTTTTTTATGCCTTGGAAAGTCCGGAGAACCGTCGCAACCAATGCTCGGCGAGCTACAGGCGCGGACCGAATATGGAGGTGCCGATGCGGACTATGGTGGCACCGTGGCGGACTGCAAGCGGCCAGTCATGAGACATCCCGATGGACAGTTCGGTGAAGTCTGTCAACTGCGGGTAGCGGACGTCCAAATCCCGCTTGAAAGACTGGATACGCACAAAATCAGACTCGACCACCGCAGCATCATCAGTGTGGGTGGCCATGCCCATCAGACCTCGGATACGGACATGGCTGTAGGAACGGCCGCCGGCATATTCATCGAGGATTGACTCGATCTCCTGCCCGGTCAGGCCTCCTTTGGTCAGTTCGGCGCCGAGGTGCAGTTCCAACAGAACGTTGACAATCCGGGAATTGACAGAGGCCCAGTTGTCTATGAGGTCCAGCAGGTGACGGGAATCCACGGATTCCACCAAAGATGCGTACGGAAGCACCAGCTTCAGTTTGTTGGTCTGGAGGTGGCCGATGAAATGCCATTCTATGTCCTGCGGGAGCTGGAGAGCCTTGGAGGCTAACTCCTGCGGACGGTTCTCTCCGAAGCGGCGCTGGCCGGCCTGATAGGCGGTCAGGATGTCCGTGAACGGGTGGAATTTGGAAACTGCCACCAGTTTGACCCCTGATGGCAGTTCCTTTCTGATGTTATTGAGATTCTCTTCAATCATATCAGCGTCTTCCTTTCTGCTGCTCTCTCTGCATCTGGGCCTGCATCCGCTGGGCCTCCTCAAGACGCTGCTGCCACTTGCTCTTAGGCATCTTCTTGCCCTCGGTGGCTTTCAGGCGGGCACGGATCTCGTCCGGATTCACGAACCACTTTCTGATCACCCATGTCTCAAGCATGGTGATGAGGTTGGAAAGCAGATAATAATAGCTCAAGCCGGCCGAGAGGCTGTTACAGATGAAGAACATCATGATCGGCATCATCCAGACGCTCATGAACCGCATCGAAGCCATCTGGGGATCGTTGGCACCTGGCTGGGACGCCGTCGTGATCTTCGAGTAGAAGAACATGGACACGGCCATCAGAAGGGCGAACAAAGAGAGGTGGTCTCCGATCAGCGGAACCCTGGTCCCGAAATCGATGATGGAGTCGTAGGCGCTAAGGTCGTCGGCCCACAGGAAAGACTGCTGGCGCAACTCGATGGAGGCCGGGAAGAAGCGGAACATCGCCCACAGGATCGGGAACTGGAGAAGCATCGGCAGACAGCCGCCCATCGGGCTGATTCCGGCCCTCTTGTAGAGATCCATCTGCGCCTGCTGCTTCTTGAGGGCGTCCTCCTGTTTCGGATACTTCTCGCCGAGTTTGTCAATCTCAGGCTTGATGGCCTGCATCTTGGCCGAGGACGAATAAGACTTGTAGGAGAACGGGAAGACGACGATCTTGATGAATATGGTCATCAACAGGATGATGACTCCGAAATTGGAGATGAACCTGTGCAGGAAGTCGAACAGAGGGATGATCACGAACCTTGTGAACCAGCCCACAAGCCAGCCTCCAAGAGGGATGATCTTCTCGTACTTCAGGTCGAAGGACTTGAGGGTCTTGAAGTGGTTTGGACCGAAGTAGAACTCGAACGGAACCACAGTCTCATGCTGTCCAGGCTGAAAATCCATCCTCAGACGGGCCTCACCTGTCATCAGGTTGCGGTTCTCATCCTCTTCCGGGAAATAGTTGAGCGCGAAATCAGCCGATGCGAACTCCTGCGGAGCCCTCATGATGGCCGAGAAGAACTGCTGCTGGAAAGCGAACCAGGACACCCTCGCATCAACACGTTTCTGTGCGCTGCGTCCCTTGGCGATGGCCTCAGGTTTCTTCTCCCCGCTGAAATAGTAGTCGAGTTTGGAGTACTGGACCTCGCTCTTGTAGCCTTTCTCCATCCTCGGCATGGTCACGAAATAGTCCACGTCAAAAGAGAACACATTCTTCGGAATGACATTCTCCATCCCGACGAACGAGAGATAGTTCTTCACTGAATATGATCCTTCGGCGATCACGTACCTCTGCTCGATGTACCCGCCGCCGGCGAACGGAAGACGCATGGCGAGCGACGTGTCGGTCTTCTCGGCGAGGGTGAAGTTGAAGTCGGCCGTGTTGACCGTCTCACCCGCATAGATCTGAACGTCATAGCGGCTCATCTCCGGTTTGAAGATGTAGAGCTCGCCGCCTCCGTAGCTGCTATATTCATTGATTTTCACTGAATATGGCTGCGCACCCTTGGTGGTGAAAGCCACCTCGAACTTGTCGTTGGACAGAGTGACGATCTGAGCCTCACCGGAATGCGCCGCCGCAAGGAGAGAATCCTTGTAGATGCTGACCGGAGCGGCCTCCTGGGCGACTGAAACCGTGTCGGAGGTCAGCCTCCGCACCGCCTCCGCGGCGGCCAAAGAGTCTGCCTGGATCTGATTCACCAGCGCGATGGAATCCAACTGTGCCTGATAGGCGGCCTGTTTCTGGTACTGTTTGTTCTGGTAGAAGGTAAAGCCGAACAGGAGCAAGCCTATCAGGACAATACCTGTGATTGTGTTCTTATCCATTCTCTGCTCTACTTCTCTTCTTCGCTCTCCTCCGCCTTGCGGATCTTAGCCTCAAGATCCTTCAACTCCTGCTTCGCAGCTTCGATTCTCTCCTGCATCTTCTGGATCAGAGGAGCGGAATTCTTAGATGACGAGAAGAAGCCTATGTTGTTCTCGTAGGTGTCGATGTCCTGCTGGAGCTTGTTGTACTGCTGCACGAGACGATCCTTCTCGCTGAGCGGCCTTCTTGCGAATCCGGCGCTCCTGCCGCTGTTTCCTGCACCCTGTCTCGGAGCCCTCAATGAGAAATCCGGGAACTTGGCCTGCATGGCCCCGGTGTAGGCGGCCTGGATGGCATCCTTCTCCTTGAACGGAACGAAACCGATCCCCTGCCACTTCTCCACGAACGCCCTGGCGGCCTCACGGTCAGCCGCGGCGTCGCCTGAGAGAACATATTCATTGATCTCATCGACAAGCGCCTGCTTGGCCTTGAGGTTGCCGTGGAAATCGTTCTCCGGCCTGACGTTCCTGTCACGCTCGTTGAAGAACTCGTCACAGGCGGCGCGGAACCTCTTCCAAAGCTGTTCGGACTTCTTGCGAGGCACGGCTCCTATCTCCTTCCACTGCTTCTGAAGAGCGATCAGTGCCTCGGCGGTCTTCTTCCACTCCTTGCTGTCCTTCAATGCCTCGGCCTGCTCGATCAGGGAAAGTTTCTTCTCCATGTTCTCGTTCATGGAATCCTTGAACTGGGTGTAATATTCCCTCTTGCGGGTGAAGAACTTGTCGCAGGCGGCGCGGAAGCGGTCGTAGATCTTCTGGTTCTCCTTCCTGGTGGCGAAACCGATGGTCCTCCAGGTCTTCTGGATCTCCTCGATCGCGGTGGAGAGGGCGTTCCACTCATTGGAAGACTTGACTTCCTTTTCCGCTATGGCCTCGACCTGCTCGCAGAGCCTGGTCTTCTCGGCAAGGTTCTCCTGCTGCTTTTCCTTCTGTCCCTCGAAGTAGGCCTGATATTTCTTGTTTATCACGGCTGTGGCGGCCTTGAAGCGCTCCCAGATGGAGTCACGATACTCCTTCGCCACAGGGCCGAACTCCTTCCACTGCTCATGAAGTTTCTGGAGCTCACGGAAAGCCTCCACAACATTCTCGTTCTCGGAGAGCTTCTCGGCGGCCTGGCAGAATTCCTCCTTGGCCTCAAGGTTCTTCTTGAAGTCAAGGTCTCGCAGATCACGGTTGATCTTCACCATGTCGTAGAATTTCTCCACGTAGAACTGGTAGGTGTCGTTCAGGTCACGGAACTTCGTGGCCGGAACCGGGCCGATCTCCCTCCAGCGGTTCTGCAACTCACGGAAGGCCGGGAATGTGGAATTCACATCCTCCTGCTTCTCCACGAGATTCTTGAGATCCTCGATGACAGCCTGCTTCTGAGCGAAATTCTCTTCCCGCCGGGCATCCTGCTGGCGGTTATATTCAGCGCGTTCCTTCTTATAGTTGGCATAGACACCTTTGAACGCTGCCTCCATGGCCTCGAACGGATTGTCCTTGACCTCCACGGCCTGAGCCTGAGGAGCCACCTCCTCGATCACATCCTCCCTTGAGGACGGCTCATCGACCTTCGCTCCCAGGCCGGCCTCAGCCTTCTCCTTCGAGAGCTTCTTGTAGAAAGCGGACTTGATGGCCTCTGCCTCCTTGTACCTCCTCATCCTGTCGTCAGCCTGAGAAAGCTTGTCGAACATGTCCGACAATTCGGCAAGCGTGAGACGTCCCAGATCAACCGGAACCGTTCCGCCTTCCTCGCTTCCGACGGCTTCCTCACCACCGTCCACGGCCTCCTCCAACGGAGCTTCCGGGACTTCGGCGTTCACTTCGGCAACCTCCTGCGGAGCCTCCGCGGCGGCATCTTTCACGTCAACCTCCTCCTGCGGAACTTCCCCGGAGGTGTCACCGGCGGCAGCTTCAGCCACTTCCCCGACCTTAGGATTCCCTGCATTCTCACCGAGAGCCTTTGGAGCTTCCTCTACATCTGAGGTCACATCAACCTCAGGAACATTATCCTCACTCATAAAGCAGTTTGATTATAAGAGTTTCAACATATCCGCAAATATACCTAAAAAAACAATTAAAAAGCCTATTTTTGCAAAAAGGAAAATCATTATTCTATGCGAATTGACATTCTCACCGTCGTCCCGGAACTTCTGGAAAGCCCGTTGGGCCACTCCATTGTGGGAAGGGCGATCAGGAAAGGTCTGGTCGAGATACACGTCCACAACATCAGGAAGTACGGTCTCGGACCGCGCGCCACGGTGGATGACTACTGCTACGGCGGAGACGCCGGCATGGTCATGATGATCGAGCCTGTGGAGAAAATGATAGACGAGCTGAAGGCAGGGCGTGAATATGACGAAGTCATCTACATGTCTCCTGACGGCGAGCGTCTGAACCAAGGAATATCAAACGAACTCTCCCTTAAAGAAAACATCATTCTCCTCTGCGGCCATTATAAAGGAATCGACCATCGGATCCGCGAGCATCTTGTGACCCGTGAGATCTCTGTCGGGGACTACGTTGTCAGCGGCGGGGAGATTCCGGCGGCTCTGCTGGCTGACTCCATAGTAAGATTGATCCCTGGAGCCTTGAGCGATGAGACCTCGGCCCTGAGCGACAGTTTCCAGGACGGACTCCTCTCTCCTCCCGTTTACACCAGACCGGCGGACTACAAAGGATGGAAGGTGCCTGATGTCCTGCTGAGCGGCAACCCGAAACTGATCCGCGAATGGCAGGACGAACAGGCGTTGGAGCGCACAAGACGCCTCCGGCCGGAGCTGCTCGGCGACTCAGGCAGAAAGCACGATTAGGCAATCGAAAAAACTCCGCAGCGATGCGGAGTTTTTTGTTTCCCCACCGAGCTTCTCATAGTCTCAAAAGAGCATTTCGGTGTAATGGACGACAGGACAGTGAGAACCCGGATCCGCCGGGGGCAGACAAAATGAACCGAAGTGAACTTGAAAAAATCACTTTTTCTCTTGAAATTTGCAAATGCCGACCGGCATCGGCCAATTCCACTATTGACTCATTGACACTAATTTGAATATAATGAAAACACCCGCATTGATCCTTATGACGCTGGCAGTACTGGCATCCTGCAAGAAAGCAGATGAGCCGGCACCGGAGGCGTCAACACCATCATCTACAACAGGTTCAACACTTCCGCCAAGGGCGGTGTCGCACTTGGCGGCCGCAACGGGAAGATCGACTACAGCGAGATCTTCAAATACTCCTGCAAGGCTCCGACTGTCAACGAAAGCAACCTCAACCGGACGTTGATCGTCATTGTGCCGAACACGACCGACTATGGCGGAATCTGCTATATGTACGATCGGCGGCGAGATCAAAGGCTGGAATTAGCCTTTCGCGTCCGGTACAAGCCCACTGAGCAACCAGTTCCTAATTTTACCGCATGTGCGTCTCCAACCACATAGAGAAGAATTTGTCATACACTTCGTACACCCCTTTGTCGTTGGTCACAATCTGCCGGTCAACCAGTGCTTTGATGGAAGCCTGAACGGTCGATGGACTCTGAAGGCCGTATTTCTTCACGAATTTTCCGCCTGTTATAGCGGTGGCTTTCTTCTCCCTGTTGATTGCCATAAGAAGTTCCTTTTGCCTTCCGGTCAACTGATAAAGAAGATCGCTGTAGATGCTGCTGTTCTCATCGATTATGCTTTTGACAGCGGCATCTACCATATTCAGTGTGCAGTCCGTGCCCTCCGGCGTGTCCGAAAACAATCTGTTCATCACCCGCTGCATAAACCAGGTCACGCCTTCAAATTTATTGTAAACAAGCTCCGGAACCTCACGCTCGACACTCTTGCCATATCCACGAAACAATGACTGCGAGAAATCGGTGTAGGCACCGCAAGGAAGGCACTCCAGACTCATCGCCGCAGTCGAAGCGTAGAACGGCCTTGCCGGCGATATGAACATTTCAGAAAGAAGATGCCTTGAGGACCCCGAAAACACCCATACAGTGTTTTTGCACCTCTGGATCAGTGTACGCAACACCGCCTCGACATTCTTTTCCGGATAAAACACAATCTGTTGGAACTCATCGATAGCGACGATGTTCGGCTTGTCAGACTCGCTGAGGTACTTGAATATCTGATCCAATGAATATGACGGTTCCACGGAGCGTGACGGCTCTATGCTCCAATTTGGATTCCCCATAATGTCCACAGACATCACAGGGCGCAAAGACGACACCGTCTTCACAAATCTGGACAAAGCTTTCCGGCCACGCGACATCAACTGCGACAGTATCGCCTTGCCCATAGAGAACACAAGATCCTGCAAATCATTTGTCGCATAGATGTCAATCAGAAAAGTGTTGTACTCTTCCGCAATCTCCGCCTGACTGAAACTGTGCATCAGGAGTCCGGTCTTTCCCACCCTGCGCGGTGACATCAACACCACATTATTCCCGTTCCGAAGCAGCCTCGTCAAAGATTCGGTCTCTTGTACACGGTCACAGAAATATTCCGGGCCTTCATAACCATAAGTAATGAATGGATTTTTTTTCATGACATGTTCTTCAATCTTGGCAAATATAGCACATCAGCCCAAAATACGCAATTTACATTACGTTTTTTACGTATGATTGTCGGCATATTCCCTGAAAAGAGCCGTTAGTTATGGAATAGTTCAGTGAATCCCCATTTCGCCGGACATTCCATTCACTCAACGACAATAATCTCGGTGTCAGGGTCACAGACCAGATTGAGTGTCGCTTTCTGGGCGGCGGTGAGATAGAGCGTCTTGATCGGAGAGTGGGAAAGGTATGTTTCCTTAAGCGCGCGATTGCCGGAAATGTCAAGCGAGCGCAACTCTCCTATGAAAGGGAGCGCCGCATCGAGCACATCGCCCGAAATCTCGACATTTCCGCCAAGCGCGAGGGAATGCAGCCGGACTAGTCCGGCTGCATTCCAATGTCCTTATCCGATTATTCGAAAGGTCCAGACAGGTTATACCGGCATTGGCCTTCAGGTCCACCACCGACAGGACTCCGCTTCCGCCATCAGCCCCGTAAGATCTCCCTCTGCAGCGGAGGGTGTCAAGATTCGGCAGATATTCTATTCCCTTCAAGGAACGTATTTCGTCCGAGACGATGTCTATTCCGGTCACGAGAGCGGCTTCATTCTTACTGATGCCCCCGTCAGAATTCCTGTCCCAGTGCAAGGAAGGTCGGCATCATAGCGCTTCATGTCCGCCTCACTCAAGCCGAAATGAAAACCGCAGCTCTTGATGTTGTCCCCCCCCCCGAGACACGCCGCAGCGAAGACGGACAGCCGCCCCTTCGACGCTCCTGCTTGCATTCAGAATCTCGGGAGCGGTATGGATCGAAGGGTCTGGATCCTTCACGCAGGAAACGGCCCAGATGCTCATCAGAAGCAGCGCGACTAAAACTTTAGAGACGGACATAGACTATAAATATAACGGATTTGGCAGGCAATAAAAAGACCGCCAAGGATTATCACGTCATTTTTGACGGGCACAAATGAAATGAACCGATATGAACTTTGACCAAATGCACGGAATGAATATCTTTGCGTGTCAAAAATGAATGCATAAATGGCTAAAATAGTACCGGAACTCAATTACCTGCTTGCCGAGGTCGAGAAGCGCTACGGAAGAAGACTTTCGACATCCGCCGATTTCGAGGCTCTGTCCGTGGTGGTCGAACACGAGTCCGCCGCGCGGAAGATTGATTTCTCCGCCGTCAAGAAGAAAGTGCTGGACGTTGTGGCAAGGGAGGAATTCCAACGGAAGCCGGATTCATTGCGCGGAGGGCTCACCTCCGTCATCTTCTCTTCTGAATATGAAGACATTGCCTCCAATGTGTGCAAAGGCATCACAAGCGGAGCGGGTGACTCCATCTCTGAATACTTCACCCAGGAGGGCTACGAGACGTTCAACCGCCTTATCCGCTACGGCAACGCCAGGGTGCTGAACTTCGGCGAGCTGAATTTCTACCCCCTCGAAGATGAGGTCTATTCAAGAAGCGTCCCGATGGTGTTCTCGTTCAGGGGTAACCAAAGGCAGTTCGTGGAGAATGTAGTGTTCACATTCAACGGAGACAGGAAGATCTGCGACCTCTCGTTCTCCCTTGGGCAGGATTCGATTTCGATGTCGGAGTGATGGGGGGGGGTGTCGAAGTGAAGCAGGAAGTCGGTGAAGTTTGGGTCTATGTTCCCGAAGGGGTGCGCAAGATAACGGTCAGGCATCAGACCTACGACATCATCCGGGACTATGAGTTCGGCTGTCCCATAGAGTCCGCCTCAGTCTATGAGATGCGGATTCACGTGCCATCACTGCCGAAAAGCACGGTGATAGTCAAGGATTCAATCGTATATGTCCCGACACCGGTCAACGTTGAGACTGCGAGGGTACGGAAACGGATTGGCATCGGTGTCAGCGTCATCAGATTCAAACGCCTCTACCCCGAAATCGGTGTGGGTTTCGTCTTCTGACACATTAGCCCTGAGGCCACCTGACAAATAATCAAGAACATGAAATCATTGATAGTCAAAGTGAAATGTCAGCACTGCGGTAAAACGTTTAAAAGTTTTCACGAAAAAGTCTTGTTTAAACGTTTTTTTTAACTACTTTTGTCATCGGAAATGTGAGAGTAATCACACTCTAACGACTATGACCTTCTTTCAAAATAAGGTAATACACTACTAACTAACCGAAAAAAGTCCGCAGCGATGCGGACTTTTTTATGCTTTAGATCCCCCACACTGTGACGCTGCGGGAGCATCTTTTTTTAGCTGAGATTCCTACCGTGACAGTTGCGGTAGGAGAGGCGGCTGCCGCAGGGGCATGGGGCGTCCGGCGGGGTCGGAGGGACGAACAGGCCTAGGATAGGGTTCTTCCTGATCATGGACCGGATCGGGTCTTCCTCGGTCTGGAGAATGACTTTCAGACAGTTCTTCTCATTGGACGAATAGCCTTTCAGAAGCCATTTCGGGAGTGTGTTGGCATAGGCGGCGACCACCTCCATGCAATCGTCATAATCCTCAAAGGACTCGATCTCGTCCTGCTTACGGGTGACGCAGGCGAAGATCTCCTCGGTGGTGTCGTTCTTGCCGATCATCTGGGCGTTCATCCAGATGTCATGCTCCTCCCGGACAAGATCCTCCCCGTTGTAGCCAAGGTTGCCAAGCATCTCGACAAGACTCAGGCCCTCCTTGGAATCAAGGCCATAGACAAAGTACGGAGAGCCGGAACCCGCCTTGAGGGCCTCCTGCGGGGTGAAAGCGCGCAAGGACTCTATCGCTGAATATTCCTTTCTCCCGCCAAGGATCTCCTCGGGATCGAATATGTTCGGCGCACACATGTAGCGTTCTCCGTCAGAATCGACCCTGCAAAGTTTCATCACGGGGCTTTCATAGACCATATTCGTGAAAAACTCCACGCTGTGTCTGCCTGAGAACTCCCAGTAATCAAGCATCTTGTCAAAGAACTCGTCCACGGTCATGATACCATAGAGGCTGAGATAGCCGAAGGCCGCCCGTTCCATCTCAAAAAGGCCGCTGCTCTCGCCTTCCTCCAGAACAGCGTCTATGTGCGGAGAAACGACATCGCACAGATCCTTGGGAATCCAGACCTCCCTGAAATTCTCATCGGATGTGTCCGAACCCAGAAGCTTTACGGTTTCCAGAACTGACGGGAAATCCGGATAATCCAGATAGAGAGGGACTCCGGGACCGGCATCCACCAGCCTCTTCAGGAGTCTGAGATCCCTTTCCAGCATTCTGCCGAGCCATTCGGCGGGCCGTTCGATTATGTACGCGCCAAGACGGTCCACAAACTCGTTCTTGCGGACCTTTGTCGGAACATCAGCACCGAAGTACTGGCGGATGTCTTCCAACTCGACTCTCGGGAAACTCTCAAGAGCCTTGACTATGGCGCTTCGCTTCTGTTTCATGACATGAAAGAAGGTACTATTATTACTTGTTCAACGGGAAGTGGAGCATAGGAGAATCGAACTCCTGACCTTTTGAATGCCATTCAAACGCTCTACCAACTGAGCTAATACCCCATTGGGAATGCAAATATAGGGAAAAAGTTTATATTCACAAATTAATTTGGCGGAATCGTAAAAAAAAGTCCGGACATTCGGACAGAACAGCCGCGTCCGGACAATCCTCTAATCGAAAATCATCATGCCGGACCTGATTTTCCCGGCCAAAGCGGAGCCTTTCAGACGCTCCACGATCGCGAGGCCGAAATCCACAGCGCATCCCGGACCGCGCCCCGTGATCAGATTCCCTGCACTGATGACCGTCACTCCCGGAGTGCCGACATATTCACCGCCCTTGGCGATCGGAGCCGCCTCGAATCCGTCGTAGCAGGTGAATCTTTTCCCCTCCAGCGACGGGAGTTGCGAAATCACAAGCCCAGGAGCCGCACAGATGGCCGCCAAGGTTCCGCCCTCGGCGTAATGACGCTTCATCAGCTCCATGAGCCTCTCGTCCTCCGCAAGGTTCTTCGCACCCGGCATACCTCCCGGAAACACCATCACATCCATCCCGGTTGTTCCTCCGGTCACGGCCCTCTCATCAAAGCGGCTACGGGTCATGTCAGCCGTCACCGGCACTCCATGCGCACCGGTCACAATCTCATCGTCATTGATCGAGACAGTGTTGACCTCGATCCCACCCCTGCGAAGAACATCCAGAGTGGCAAGAGCCTCGATCTCCTCGAAACCGTCGGCCAGAAAAATGTAGTTCCCTTTCATAAGGCGTTACTATTATATAAAAGGAGAAACGCATCACGTTCCTCCTCTCCCGGTTGAGATATCAGGACTCGAACCTGAACTGGCAGAACCAAAATCTGTAGTGCTACCATTACACCATACCTCAATTCCATCCGCAAATTTATTTATTTTCCAGCAATTCTGCAACCTCGTCGGACCATAAAGAGGAGGCAAAGTCAAACTTCCGTGAAAATATTTTGAATTTAAAGGCAAAAGGATTAAATTTGCAGTCCGTTTTGGAAAAATATAAAAAAATCAGATATGAAAAGGACATTTCAACCATCCAGACGCAAGCGCGTGAACAAGCACGGATTCCGTGAGAGAATGGCTACCGCCAACGGTCGCCGCGTACTCGCTTCCCGTCGCCGCCACGGACGCAAGAAACTGACAGTATCATCTGAGGACAGGTGGTAACAGTTCAGATGTTTTTTACGGGGCAGGTCTTATGGCCTGCTTTTTTTGTCCCATCAAGCGAGATCCGAATATGGACATCGACGAGAAATACATGACTGAGGCGCTGAAAGAGGCGCGGCTGGCCCAAGAGGAGGAAGAGATTCCGGTCGGGGCTGTCGTTGTGTGCCGGGGGCGGATCATCGGCCGGGGACACAACATGACTGAAAGGCTGCATGATCCCACGGCCCATGCGGAGATGATCGCTGTCACGGCGGCCAGCGAGTCCACTGGCGGGAAATATCTTGGCGACTGCACTCTGTACGTCACCGTGGAGCCATGTCCGATGTGTGCCGGAGCTCTGAACTGGGCCCAGATCGGCCGCATTGTCTATGGGGCTACTGACCCCAAGCGGGGATATTCACTATACTCACCTTCCCTGCTCCACCCGAAGACCGAAATCCGCGCCGGCATTCTCTCCGACGAATGTTCTGCCATGATGACCGATTTTTTCCGAGGCAAACGGCAATAAAAAAAGAAGCGACCGACATTCAGCCGGCCGCTTCTTTTTTATTCATAGAAAGTATGTACAATTACTGCTCGTCAGGGCCTTGGTCATCCGGACCGTTCTGCGGGCCCTGCGGACCAGCCTGCGGGCCGTAAGGATTCTGAGGTCCCTGCTGGGCTCCACCCTGCGCGGCGCGGTTCATGTCCTCCGAAGCGGCGTTCCAGGCCTTGGTGAGTTCCTCGGAATACCTGTCGATCTCTGAGAGATTCTGGTTCTTGACAGCCTCCTTGAGAGAACCGAGTGCCGATTCGATGGCTGACTTCTTGTCAGCAGGAATCTTGTCGCCGTAGTCCTTGAGGTTCTTGTCGGACTGGAAGCAGAGAGCGTCGGCGTTGTTGACCTTGTCAACTTTCTCCTTGGCCTCCTTGTCGGCAGCCTCGTTGGCCTTGGCCTCGTCACGCATCCTCTGGATCTCGTCATCGGACAGACCTGAAGAGGCCTCGATCCTGATGTTCTGCTCCTTGCCTGTGGCCTTGTCCTTGGCGGACACGTTCAGGATGCCGTTGGCGTCGATGTCGAAAGTCACCTCGATCTGAGGTATGCCCCTTGGAGCAGGAGCGATCCCGTCAAGATGGAACAGGCCTATCTCCTTGTTGTCCTTAGCCATAGGACGCTCACCCTGAAGCACATGGATCTCAACGGAAGGCTGGTTGTCAGCCGCGGTGGAGAACACCTGCGACTTGTGGGTCGGAATGGTCGTGTTTGACTCGATAAGTTTTGTCATCACACCTCCGAGGGTCTCGATACCGAGTGACAGAGGAGTGACATCAAGCAGAAGCACATCCTTCACATCACCTGCCAGCACGCCGCCCTGGATTGAGGCGCCGATGGCCACAACCTCGTCAGGATTGACGCTTCTGTTAGGCTCCTTGCCGAAGAATTCCTTGACAAGTTCCTGAACCTTAGGAATACGTGTGGAACCGCCCACGAGAAGAACCTCGTCAATGTCGGAGGCGTTCAGACCAGCATCCTTGAGCGCCTGACGGCAAGGTTCGATGGATCTCTGGAATAGGTTGTCGCAAAGCTGTTCGAACTTGGCTCTGGTGAGGGTCTTTACAAGGTGCTTAGGGATTCCGTCAACCGGCATGATGTAAGGCAGGTTGATCTCGGTCGATGTCTGGTTGGACAGTTCGATCTTCGCCTTCTCGGCAGCCTCCTTCAATCTCTGGAGCGCCATAGGATCTTTCTTCAGGTCGATTCCGCCGTTCTCGGCAGCGAACTCCTGAGCGAGCCAGTTGATGATCTCCTGATCAAAGTCATCACCGCCAAGGTGAGTGTCACCGTTGGTTGACTTGACCTCGAACACACCTCCACCCAATTCAAGGATGGAAATATCGAATGTACCGCCGCCAAGGTCATACACGGCGACCTTCATGTCCTTGTTCTTCTTGTCAAGGCCGTAGGCAAGCGCCGCCGCCGTAGGCTCGTTGATGATTCTCCTGACATCAAGTCCGGCGATCTTGCCGGCTTCCTTCGTAGCCTGACGCTGCGAGTCAGAGAAGTAGGCCGGGACAGTGATGACAGCCTCGGTGACTTCCTGACGGAGGTAGTCCTCGGCGGTCTTCTTCATCTTCTGGAGAATCATCGCGGAGATCTCCTGTGGTGAGTAAAGTTTGCCGTTGATGTCCACGCGCGGAGTGTTGTTCTCACCTTTGACAACCTTGTAAGGTACACGGGCTATCTCCTTCTGAACCTGCTCGTAAGTCTCTCCCATGAACCTCTTGATGGAGAAGACCGTGTTCTGAGGATTCGTGATGGACTGACGCTTCGCAGGGTTACCTATCTTCCTTTCGCCGCCGTCGGTAAAGGCGACTACTGAAGGGGTGGTCCTTTCACCCTCGTTGTTGATTATGACGGTAGGCTGGTTGCCTTCCATGACCGCAACGCACGAATTCGTGGTTCCAAGGTCGATACCAATGATTTTTCCCATATTCTTAATCTCCTGTTTTCTTTTTTCTGTTTCGCCCGGCTCCGTTCCCGGAATCCGGACGCGAGAAGTATTATCGAATGTTATGCCATTTTTACGAATATGCCAATTTGGCAGAAAGTCTTCGTTTTGACATGCATCCCGAGCGACATCCAACGACAGAACGTCACCACGCACAGGATTGCCGGAATATTCCGGAATCGGCCACACGCGCCGGAGATTTATTTGTCATTACGGAATATTTTTGAGAACTTTGGAATTCCTGTATCAAACATCATCCTTGTAATGAAACGAACCTTTTTGCTCGGACTTATCCTGCTGAGTGTCATGGCGGGAGCTCAGACAAGACAGCAACGGCTGACGGAACACGTCCATTACCTGGCGGCGGACTCGCTTCAGGGACGCAAAGCCGGAACCGAATATTCACGGAAAGCGGCCCTGTACATTCAAAGTCAATATGAGGCAATAGGAATAAGACCCTTCTTCGGGGACTGGTTCCACCGTTTCGCACCGGGCGGAATCAATTCGTCCACAGACGTGAAGTACCAGAATGTGGTGGGCGTCATCGAGGGGAGCGATCCTGAACTGAAGAATGAATACATCGTCTTGGGCGCCCATTTCGACCACATCGGTGTACGGAACGGGGAAGTTTACAACGGAGCTGACGACAACGCTTCCGGTTCCGCGGCTCTGATCGAGGTGGCCAGAGAACTTTATGCCAGCCGGGACAGCCTGAAAAGAAGCGTGATCATCGCGGCGTTTGACGCCGAGGAGATCGGGCTATGGGGTTCAAAGGCATTGGCGGACACTCTTGTCAGGACTGTCAAGCCGGACAGGATCAAGCTTATGATGAGCCTGGACATGGTCGGGTGGTACAAGGCTTCCGGAAAACTGAAACTACGTGGTACCGCCACCATCATGGACGGAAAAAGAGTACTGAAGGGTGAAGCCTCGAAGTTCTCGATCACGGTCGATCCTGTGAGATTCGAGAAATCCGTTCTCACGGCGACCGACACAGAAGAATTCGCCATGAAAGGAATCCCTACACTCGCCGTGACCACCGGACTCAAGTCACCGTACCACAAACCAGAGGATGACGCCGGGCTGATCGACTATGACGGGCTCGACAAGGTGGCGGGCTACATCTCGGACGTGAGCCTGGTCATGGCCTCGGATCCTTCATTGAAGAAAAGCGGACGCATAGCCAGAAAACATTCGCTGAACGCCCCCGCGGTAGAGTTCGGAATTTTGGCTTCACTGGATCAAAGCAACCTCGATTTCCGCAATGCGGCCTTCGTGACGAAAGAACGGTTCGGCGGCAGCGCCGGGGTTCAGGTCCAGGCCAATTCCGGAAGTTTCGGTTTGAATGTCAGAGGGCTCTACGAATACGGCGGCACAAAGTTCCCGGATGACGCGGATCCATATTCATCCTTTGTCAGATTCAACCGGCAGGCTGTCACGGTGCCTGTCACGGTACTGATTCAGACCGATGGTGGCAACAGAGTCTTCATTGGAGTCGGCGGCTACTACTCACGGATTCTCCGGAGCAATGTCGAGGATCTGATATTGTCGGGGAAAGCGCTGGATGTCAACAGGAACCAGTACGGACTTAATTTCAGCGTCGGGTTCGTACTCGGTCCGGTGCTGCTCAGCCTTGACGGAAGGTACCAGTTGAACAATGTGTTCTCAGGGAACGATTTCAAGGCCGGCTACCAGACCTTCTCATTGACATTGGGATACAACCTCTAAACCAAGATCTCGGCAAAGTCCTTGACCTGTACACTCTCCGGGACCGATTCGGAGAAAGTCTTGAGACAGAGAGGGCATGCGGTGACAATGGTCTGCGGATTGTCGGCCAGAAGGTTGGCTACCGAGGACTCGGTGATCCTGGCGCGGTCGCGGGCATCAAGGGTGAGACTGCCGAGACTCCCGCCGCAGCAGATGCTCTCATCACCTTCCTTGACGGCTTTCACCAATGTACCGATCCGGGACAGAACCTCACGAGGTTCCTTGTAAACTCCGCAGCCGCGGCCCAACTCGCACGGGTCATGATAGACGATGCGCTCGTCTCCGGCGGTCAGTTTCAACTTCCCCTCATCGACAAGACGTTTGAAGAACTGTGTGTAATGCAGTACCTCAACGCCGTCGAGGGCATATTCATCCTTGAAAATCCTGTAGCAGATCGGGCAGGAGAGAACCAGAGTGCGGCAGCCGGAGGCGATAATCATCCTGCGGTTGGCGGAGACGGTCTCGCGGGCGGCGTCTGTCCTGCCGGCCAGCAGCAGAGGACGGCCGCAGCAGATTCCGCCGTCACGGTCGGCAAAGATGTAGTCGACTCCCGCTGACCTGAAGACCTTCTCCACGGACTTGATGATCCTCGGAGTGAGGTGGGTCATGCAGCCGGCGAAGTACATCACTTTCGGCGACATTTCCGAATTGTTCGTTCCTTCGGCAGGCTCCGGGACCGAGGTGGAGGCTCCTGCAATAGCGGTCGCTGAGCTTGTCGAAGCGACTGAGCCAACCGGGCAACAATCTTCAAGGTACGAATAGTCATATTCCAGAGAATTGTTGACAGTGGCTCTCTGCGCGCGGCGGAGCGCCGGAGCGTCAACACCCACCGGGCAAAGGGCGTGACACTTGTCGCACATCAGGCATTTCTCGGCGATGTCGTTGATCTTCTTCTCATTATGACGGCGCAGGAAACGGATGAAATAGACCGATGAATATTTCAGATTCTTCTTCTGCACGTTCATCGGACAGGCATCCAGACACAGTCCGCAGCTGGAGCAGGCATAGATCTCCGCCTCAGCGACACCCTTGCGGGGATGTCCCGGCCGGATCCCGGCGTTGCGCAACAGGATCCACAGAACCTCCGTCAGGATGTGCATGTAGCGGCTGAACGGCATAGCCGCGAAAAACAGTCCCAAGCATATTGAGTAGGCCCACCAGACTGGCATGAAGAACAATTTGTCTCCGAATATCCAGTGCCACAGATGATTGACAGGGACTGTCAGGAAACTTCCGCCACTCAGGTCCGCCGTGAAACTCTCGGCCAGAAGCCTGAGCGGGAAGATCATCCAGAGGCTGTACAGAGCCACCCTGTCGGCCAGCGAGGGCTTCGTGGTATGGCGCATCCCGAGTACAATGGAGCGGAATCTTTTGAACATGGCCATTCCCACTCCCGTCAGGACATAGAGCAGGAAAAAGTCCATCAGAAAAAAGAAGAACGAGCCTCTCAACGTCACGTGTCCGGGATTCATCCAGACGAAAAACCGGTAGAAAATCGGGTAGAAAAGGCCTCCGTCCGTCCAGGCAAGGTGCTTCGGCACGAACAGGGCCACTTCGATGTGGCCGAGGACAATCAGCATGAACCATCCGAAGGCGATGGAGGAGTGCATGTAGCCCAGCAGCGGCTTGCGCTTCCAGATCTTCGTGTGGAAAAGACAGTCGCAGAAAAGGTCCCTGATGTTCTTGAGCGCCGTCTTAGGGGTGACCAGCGACTTCCAGAGCCTGTGCCTGTCTTCGGACGGGATTCCGGCAAGAAGCCTTATCAGTCCCACTGTCAGCCAGACCAGCATGAAACTGATGCCGACCACGAACGGAATCACGAAGTTGTTGTAGCCCGACGGAATCCTGTCGATGACTTCGGGAGCGGCCTGAAGCGGCAATGAATGTAAAAGGCTCATTTCGTACCGTAGATTTTAGCGATGGACAGGATGAGGTGACGTGTGTTGATGCCGCGCGGACAGACCATCGAACACTTTCCGCAAAGCTGGCAGGACTTCAGAAATCCAAGGGCCTTGTCGGGATGGGCATTGTGAAGCTCCTCGATCGCGGAACGCAGGCTCGTCTGGACGAACTGTCCCGCAGTGCAGACAGCGGTGCAGCTTCCGCAGGCCATGCACTTGCGCACATCCGGCTCAAGAGCGGCCAACTCTTCGAATTTTTCCCTGTCGAACAGGTCAAGATTGATTCTGGAACTTGGAGCCAGACCGAAACCGAAATCTACCATCTCCCGCGAACCAAAGTCTTGTAATTCCTTGCGTCCGGGAATATGTCGGACAAGTACCTGTCAATCTCCACGACAGCCCCGCGGGCATCGCCAAGGGTCTCCGGAAGGGTCTTCGGCCCGGTGACCGCTCCGGCGAGGAACAATCCAGGAAGAGGGCTGCGCTGACCGGCCAGAATCCCGTCCCGGACCGCGAAGAATCCGTCCTCCTCAACCGGCATCTCCAACAACTCCCCTACCCTTCTTCCCGCCGCCGAAGGCCTCATGCCGGCCATCAGCACAAGAAGGTCGAGCGTGACTTTCAGAGGCTTGCCCGCCACCGTGTCCTCGGCCTTGACAAGAAGGCTTCCGTCCACGTTCTCGGACACCTCGGCGACACGTCCGCGGATGAACCGCACGCCGTGATCCTTCTGAGCGCTCAGGTAGAGATCCTCATAGTGGCGGCCGAACATCCGCAGATCCATGTAGAAGCAATAGACCTGCGCGTCAGGGAAGGCCTGCTTCATCTCGCAGGCCTGTTTCACGGCCGTGGCGCAGCAGACCTTCGAGCAGGAGCGGCATCCGGACTTCTCGTCACGCGAGCCGACACAATGCACGAAGCCGATCTTCCGGGGGTTGTCGATCCGCGCGTCGAATCCGGCGCCGAACCAGGCTTCAAGATCAGCGTTCGTGATCACATGGTCATAGATCCCGTAGCCATATTCCTCCTTCTTCTCCGCCTTGAAAAGGTCGAAGCCGCTGGCCATCAGGACGGCATCCGCCAGCACTGTGATGCCGTTGGACAGAATGACATTGTAGGATTTGTCCAGTCGGTTGATCGACTGCACTTCGGTGTCCGTGAAGCATTTGACTCCATCCATCCTGCCAAGCAGTCCGTCAAGGGCGGCCGAGACCGAAGCCCCGTCAGGGAAAAGTCTGTCCCATGAGGCCAGATGTCCGCCAAGAGTCGTGGAGCGCTCGACAAGTATGACATTGTAGCCCAGCCTCTGGAGTCCGGATGCCGCCTCAAGGCCCGCAGGGCCTCCACCTATTATGAGTACGTTATTTTTCATAACTTCATCTATCAATTTACGTTACCCTCACCCTAAACCCTCGGGAGAGGGACTTACCTTCGCCACAAAGTGGCTCAAATGGTCTGCATTGGAATATTCATAAAACTATTTCAAACAAGTGCAGCAGCCCGGACGGCCGATGTCCTTGCCGTTCCGGCCGAGGAACTTGCGGGCGGGGTCATATTCAACGCCCATCTTGTCCAGTAGCGGCTCGACGCTGACCTGGTGGGTCTGCAGTCCGAGATCCCAAGGGTCGTAGCCCAGAACCAGTCCGGCCACCTCCTCGTAGGTGAAGACCGGGATTCCATGCCCCTCCTCCCCATAGGTCTTGCCGGTTGACTCGGCTATCACATACTGCCACCTGTCAAGGAAATACGGACATCCCGGACAATTGGTGATGATCATGTCCGGATGGAACGGCTCCATGCTCTCAAACTTCTTGTGGGTGTTGGAGAGGGAGTAGCTTCTGTTGCCCTTGATGAGATACTGCCGGAAACCGAATCCGCAGCAGTGCCGCCTTTCCGGGTAATCCACGATCTCGCCTCCCCATGCCTCGACCATTCCGACGAGGACATAAGGATACTCGGCGCCCCCTACTCCCTTGGAAGGGAACATCTTCGAATAGTGGCAGCCGATGTGTTCCACCACACGGAGCGGACGGCCGGTGCGGACATCCACAAGTTTGTGCTTCGCCCGGGCGGCTATGAGATTGCGGTACTTGTAAACGAGGTCGCTGGCGTGAACCAGGAATTTCGGTTTGGCGAACTCCAGACGGCAGGCCTTCCAAAGGTTCTCGCGAATCTTCGCCTCCAGTTCGGGGAACTCGCGCCAGGTCTCCATGGTCTCGCAGTAAAGGCCGAAGGAGGTGATGCAGGAGCAGACGTAGTTCTCGTAGCCGTTCTTCGCCATCAGGGCGAACTGGCGCGCGATGATCGTCATCACCGTCTCCTGAGGGATGGTGTCCGAATGATAGGCTATGCCGCCACAGGTTGTGTGATGCTCGGTCTCGAACACGTCCCTGCCCAACTCCTGCCTCGTTATCTTCAGGAAAGCCGTTTCCGCCGCCGGGAAGAAACTCTGCCTGATGCAACTGCGGACGTAGAAATAATGATCGTCCGGAATCTCTTTCTGGTAGTCTGACCAGATCTTCTGTTTGCCTTCGTAGATCATTGAGAGCTACTGATTTAAATGTTTCGGATCGCTGTCCGTGTAGATTTTAGCGATGAACTCGTCCTCCGTGAGGCCCATCTCTCCGGCCTTTTTCAAACCGGCCGCCCGGACCTTCTCCATCCTTTCCGTGGCTCCGGTCTCGTCAAAGATCCTCTTGAGCTGGTCAAGGTCCTCCTGAGGGATGCGGCGCATGGCTCCCGGACCCTCGCCGTCCAGATTGGCTCCGAGCCTCTCGAACACATCGTCCAGATGCTTCTCCTCCCATTCCCAGACCTTTCCGGCCTCAGGATGCCCGGCATAGTCGAAACGGCGCGGATAGACGCAGTAGCCGTAGTCCAGCACATTGGAACACAAGTCCTTGGTCAACAGGAACTGCTGGCGGCCTTTCTCGGACTCGATGAAATAGCCCAGTTCTATGGACAGGTTGCGCAGCGCCATGACGATCAGTCCCGGAGCGTTCTTCCGGGGACACCGCGTCACGCAGCTCATGCACTCGCCGCAGTACCAGATCGTCTCGCTTTTCAGCAGCTTCCCGATCTCCTCTTCGTCCTTGCTCTGGACGATGTCCACGATTCTCCGGGGATCATAGCGGTAGAACTCCGCCGCCGGGCAGATGGCCGTGCAGGTGCCGCAGTTGATGCATGCGTTCAGGCCTTCCTTCAGGCGGTAGTCCTTCATCAGGAGGTCATACAGTCGTCCCATCACCTTTCTTTTTAGTAGGATATTTCCTTGCCAAAGCCTCCAGATCAGACTTCGGATTCATGTTCTTTTCCATTTCCGCAAGTGTCCTGACAAAGGATTCAAGATCCACGCGCGGGATGTCACCGACAATCCTCGCAACCGCCTCAAGGGAAAGTTCAGTCACATTGTCCTTGATTTTCCGGGAATATGGCGTGACCTCTATGAGGTTCTGCCTTCTGTCCCTGGGGTTGCTGATGCGGCGGACAAGCTTACGGTTCTCCAGTCCGTCAATCAGCTTGACGATGGAGTTCTTGTCCCTCATCGTGATGTCGGCGATCTGCTGCTGGGTCAGCACGCCCTCGTCCCAGAGCGTGTCCATCACAAGAAACTGTTCCGGAGTGAGGTTGAACCCTCCCCTTTGGAACACCTCGGACATGCACTGCTTCACGCTGTTGTGAGCGATGTTCAGAAACATCAGTATCTGTTTTTCCAGTACCATATCTTATAGTAAGACCTTTTACTCTTTTGCAAAGATAACACAAAAAGACGAAAGGGCAACAATGGGTCTGAAAAAAGAAAATCCAAAATTTTGCACGTTACCAAAATTTTGGATTTTCTTTCTCTGACCTCAATAGGATGAATATGATCATACCCTACCGGAACTTCCTGTCCTCTTCGAGCATGCCGAGGTAGGAGCTGTAGCGTTCGGCGGAGACAAGGCCGTCATCCACAGCCTGTTTGACAGCGCATCCCGGTTCGTGGGTGTGGGTGCAGGGGGTGAAACGACAATCACGGGAGAATCTCAGCATCTCAGGGAAATAAAGGGCTATCTCCTCTTTCTCAAGATGGACAAGGCCGAATCCCCTGAGTCCGGGAGAGTCAATGATGAAGCCTCCGGAGGCCAACGGATACATCTCGTAAAGCGATGTGGTGTGGCGGCCCTGAAGATGGGCGAGGGAAATGTCCCCGACCTTCGGATTGAGCGCCGGATCCAAAGCCTTGATGATGGAGGACTTCCCCACTCCGGACTCCCCGGAGAAAAGGCAGACATGTCCGTCCCCGGAACCTCCGATGGCGGCCTTCAACTCGTCGATTCCCTCTCCCGTCAGCGCCGAGGTCTCGATGACCCTATAGCCGGCACTCTCATAGATGCGATGGAAATCAGAGAGCTGCTCAGGAAAATCCTTTCTGAATATGTCAACCTTGTTCAGGACTATGGTCGCCGGAATCCCATAGACCTCGCAGGTCACCAGAAGCCTGTCCAGAAAGGGAAGTTTGATCTCAGGGAAGAACAGGGTCACTACTATGAACGCCCGGTCCAGATTGGCGGCGATCACATGCGACTGCCTCGAAAGGTTCGTCGAGCGGCGGATCACATGGTTCCGGCGGTCAAGAACCTCGACGATCGAGGCAGGATGGGCCGCCGAAGGTTCTTCGGAATATTCATAGGTCACCTTGTCGCCTACCGCCACCGGATTGGTCGCCTCGCTTCCGGAGAGCCGCACCCTGCCTTTGAGCACGGCCGGAAAAGGCCTCCATTCCGGCAACCTCGAAAGCAGGAAATGACTCCCCGCATTCTTGACCACTGTCGCCTGTCCTTTCATATCCAGAGGCAAAGATAGTCATTCCTTTGAATATGGCAGCGAATATCCTTAAAATCGCTCCGATGCTTCAACAAGCCCAACGAACACATGGAGTATCACACACTATTCGTGGGCCGCGAAACGTCGTTCGGCAAGCGCTTCGTACTTTGTGCCGGGACGGCCGTAATTGGCGTACGGATGGATGGAGATGCCGCCGCGCGGGGTGAAGAGGCCTGTCACCTCTATGTACTTGGGATTCATCAGCCTGATGAGATCCTTCATGATCCTGTTGACGCAGTCCTCATGGAAATCGCCATGATTACGGAAACTGAACAGGTACAGTTTCAGGCTCTTGCTCTCCACCATCCGCACATCAGGGATGTAGCTGATCCTGATCTCGGCGAAGTCCGGCTGTCCCGTGATCGGGCACAGGCTCGTGAACTCCGGGCAGTTGAACCTGACCCAGTAGTCATTGTCCTGATGCTTGTTGACGAACGTCTCCAGAACCTCGGGAGCGTAGTCACTTCTGTATTCGGTCTTCTTTCCGAGGGATTTCAGGCCCTCCTGTTCTCTTCCTTCCGCCATAACTTTATATTTCATTAATTTTAAACGGATTATACGAGACCTTCTCATCATAGACATCCATCCTCTCGTGCGCCTTGACTTTCCGGACAAACCAGGAGGTCACCGGCAGGATCACAATCTCATACAAGGTCTTCGCCACGATCTGCGTGAGCATGAGATTGACCACAGCCCTGAAAGGGAGAAGCCCGCCGAACGCTATCGGGAAAAAGATCAGGGAGTCAGTCGCCTCTCCTCCGACAGTGGAGAGGATCGCCCTCCAGCCGAAGCCTTTACCCTTGGTCGCAACCTTCATCCGGGACATTATCCATGCGTTGACGGTCGAGCCGGCGATGAACGCCAGAAGAGAACCGGCCATAGATCTCGGAACCAGTCCGAACAGGGAGTTGAAGCTCTCCGCCGCGGCGTAACTGTCCGGGTACATCGGCCTTGGCAGTTTCGTGACGATGAACGATGCGACGGACACAAAAAGGCACATCGCGAATCCGATCCAGATTGTCAGACGGGCTTTTCTGTAGCCGTAAACCTCCGTGAGGCAATCGTTGAGAATGTACGAGACCGGGAACAGAAGCACCGCTCCGGTGAGCTGGACAGGAAGGTTACCCACCTGCCAGAGCCGAGGAATGAAGAGGTTGGAGACAACCAGACTCACGCAGAATGTCACAGACATCCACACGTAGGTGACAGACAGCGTCCCGCGCTGTTGATTAGCTGAATTTGACATTTTTTTCTTGTTTTTAACGTGGTTTCAAGAACACAGGACCATCCCTTTGTCAGAGGTCCGGACCCTTTTGCGGATGCAAAGATAAGAAGGAAAATGGTAACCGCAAAACTATACCCTCAGAATGAGGCCTACCCACGATTCTTTTCCCTATAAGCCTTGGGGGTACAATGGTACTTACGGGAAAACTCCCTGAAAAAGTAGGATTTGTTGTTGAAGCCTGAGTCATACATGACTTCCAGAACGGTAAGTTCAGTGTTGAGCAGCAAAGATGCGGAATGTTCAATCCTCACATCCCTTATGAACTCTCCAGGGGTCATGCCGGAAATCTCTTTCATCTTCCGGTAAAGCTGGACCTTGCTGATGCTCAAGCTGTCGGACAGGAAAGACGGAGACAGGCTCTCATCCGTAAGGTTATCCTCCACAAGGTCAGTAATCCTCAACATAAACTTCTTGTCCTCGACTTTCACAGCCTTGTCCTTGTAGATGTCGGTTGACGAGCGCACCGAATTATAGTAGTTCCTCAGATCATTCCTGTCAGAAAGAATGCGATAGACAACCGATTTCAGATGTTTTGGATAGAACGGCTTCGGGATGAAGGCCTCTCCTCCGATCTCACAGCTGCTGATTCTCATCTCAATGCCATCCTTAAACGTCAGGAACACTATGGGAATGTGTTTGGTCAACTCGTTAGCTTTAAGAGATTTCGCCAGCTCTGCCCCATCCATCCGCGGCATGACAAGATCCGTGATGACAAGATCCACAAGGGTTTCCCTGAAAACATCCAGGGCCTCAATCCCGTCCGAAGCCTCAATAACATCAAGCCTGTCACGGAAAATCAACTTGACCATGCTCCTGATCTCCTTGTCATCATCGACGACAAGGATCTTCTGCCGGGTATGCGGATCTGCGGATGAAGTCATAACGTCATCGCCCAAGCCCCCTTCCTTCTCCGCGGTCCGCCGTTCTCCAGCCTCGGGATCCTTCCCTGCAATCAGATCCATCGAGAGATAAGGATGGGTGAAACTGAACAAGGTGTAATCATCCGGCACACTGGAAACACTGATGTTCCCTCCGAGGGCCTTCGACAAGTCAAGAGCCAAAGACAGACCTATACCATTCCGGAAGACCCGACCCTTGCCGGCCTGATGCTCAAGATTGTCAAGGATAGAGAAGCGGTTGAACAGGGTTCCGATCTGCTCAGGCTTGATACCCTTGCCGGTGTTTTTGAAATCGATCGTTATGCCATCGCCGGAATCATAAAGGCGGATCTGAATGTTTCCTGTCTCCGGAGTATATTTGAAGGCATTTGACAAAAGATTGCTCACAATCTTCTCAAGAGCGTCCGGATCGGAGACAAGCATAATCCTTCGGGAAGGCATTTCCGATTTGAACTCAATGTTCTTTTCCTCCGCGGCCTCGGAGAAGTCGTCAATTATGGAGGCCAGCATCTCATTGACACATACGATGGAATATTGCATCGGCCGATGCCCGGACTCCACCTTGCGGAAGTCCATCAGTTCCTGAATCAGCCGGTGCATCCTTCCGGCGCTGTTCTGAATGATGGAAAGGTATTTTTTATCCTCCATTTTCAAGGATGCGTCCACCGTCAACTGGCCGCATGACCCGCTGATAAGAGTCAAAGGTGTTCCGAATTCATGGGCGATGTTCGTGAAAAAGTTCAATTTAGCCTCGTATATCTCCTGTTGCTGCCGCTTGGCCGATTCCGCCGACTCAAGCTCCTTACGGCGTTCCTCCTTCCCTTTAAAATAAGCGCGCGCGAAATATGCGACAAGACAGAACATCGTGAAATACACGGCAAAGGCCCAACCTGTGTTCCACCAAGGTCTCCTTACGACAATCCTGACAGAAGCGGCCTCCGGATTGACAAGCTTGTCCCCGTTCGTACCCTTCACTTTGAAGACATACTTTCCAGGAGGAACATTCGTGAACACCGCCGAACGCGAAGTCCCGTTCTGGATCCATTTCTCACTGAAGCCCTCAAGGATGTAGGAATACTCACAACCGGCGTTGTCGATATATTCAAGGGCGGAAAATGAGATTGTGAAAAAGTTGTCATCATACGACAGGACGACGGGATTTCCTCCGATGAAGTCCGACTTCGGCAAAGGACGCTGACGCACATGGAAGCCATCTATCAGTACAGGCGGCATGTACAGTCTCTTGCTCATGGACTCAGGCCTGAACGAATCATACCCGTTGTTGCCGCCGGCGTAGACGACTCCGTCCCCGTCCATGTAGCATGCTCCGTCACTGTACTCCTGCTGCATGTCCGGGTTCGAGGAATATCCTGTAAAAATCTCTGATGACGGATCAAACGAGACCAGTCCCCGGCTGGTGGCGATCCACAGGATCCCGCCATTATCAATGATTATCCCGTGTACCGTGTTGTTCACAAGGCCATTGTCCTCGGTCCATGACCTGAACGAATATTTCCCGTCCGGTCCGACGGTCAATCTGTTGAAACCATAGCTTGTTCCTACCCAAAGCTCGTTATCGGACGCCGCAGCTACGGAAAGCACGTCATCACTGACGGACACCGCATCCGGAACTGAAGTGGGAAAGCGCCGGAAAAAGCCTGTGGAAGGGTCAAATATGTTCACTCCTCCGCCTCTTGTTCCCAGACATAGCCGGCCATCAGGCAAAGGTGCTATTGAGAAGATGTTGTTATTGCCCAGAGAGGTCTCATCCGACTTGTCGTTTTTATACTGGTGCTGCCTGGCTATCGAATAATGTCCGTTCCGTCTCTCAAGTTTGAGCATGATCAGACCGTAGCCATAGGTTCCAAGCCAGACACAATCATTCCGGTCCTCCACATGTATTGAATACACGGAACGAAATTCCTGTCCATCAAAAGGCGGGATCTCCTCATAGGTTCCGGTCTCGGGAGAATAGACACTGATCCCGTAGCCATCGTGACCGATCACCACATCGCCTTCGGAAGTCTCGGCCAAGGCATAAACCGAATTGTTCTCAGGAATGGAGGACAAAGGAATCCGGTGCGAAGTCCCGCTTTTATCCACCATAGTTATGCCGTTGCCCTTCGTACCGATGAAGAGATCTCCGGCGCGGGTCTTCAGAAAGGCTCTGACCGGGACATCCTTTCCGCATAGCTCCAGACTTGTGACACTGGTGACCCTGTCATCGCTGTCATAAAGTTCAATGACTCCACTTCCGTCCGTACCGCACCAGACAATGTTCTCGACCCCGGCACAGAAACAGAACATGCGATAGCCGGACAGTTCTTCAACCTTTGTCCAGACTCCTGACGGAACGGAGTACTCAAACACCTCCGGATGCGTCGTGGCGGCGATCAGCGAACCGTCAGGACATCGGACGATGGCTGTGATCTGAGCATCCGCCGGACTCATGTACGTCTTTCCAACATCCCCTGATGTCTTGTCGAAAGTGTGGATCCTGCCGTCCTCGCCGCAAAGGAACACCTCGTCTCCTGAATCAATGGCCTCATACAGAGTCTCTGTCTCCAACAACCTGTGAACTTCTGAAAAAGACACATTACCGGACTCATCGAATGAGTACGACACACTGTAGGCATATTTCTTCGAAGTGTAGAGAAACAACCTGTCCCTTCCCACGCAGATGACCTTTCTGACATCGGAGCCGACATCTCCTATGGCGACCGGCACGAGAGTGTCCGCGCATCGGTCGTAACGATAGACACCATCCCCAAGGGAGGAACAGAACAACTCTCCGTCAACCGAAACCGAAAGATAGTAGACATTGTCCGCCGAGCGGGATCTGTCCGGCGTCCCGGCCGCAAAAGTCCTTACTGTTTCCTTTTCCGGATCAAGGCGACAGACGCCACCGTCAGTCGCCAGCCAGATCATGCCCTCTCTATCCTCGGCAATTGACATCATAATCGATCCGGAGACCGTCTCCTGATTGCCCGGCACATGACGGAATGTCTTGCAATAGGCTCCGGTGTAAAGATTCAGTCCATCCCAGGTGCCTATCCAAAGACGGCCCCTGGAGTCCGGGAACAGGCAACTGACAGAGCTGTCGGACAGCCCGTCCCTGTTGGAAACAGATGTGATTTTCAACTTTGCCGTCACTGAGGGCAAAAAAATCAGCGGCAGCATGAACGTGACGAAAAGTCTCTCTATCCTTCGTCTCATCATTTCCCATGAAATTTCATGCAATTTACTGAATCATTCCTTACAAAACAATAAGAAAACGGGGACTCAAGCGAATCCCCGTAATTCCATAGCCCGGAATCCCTCCTAATCGTAAGATGGCGGGAGTTCCTCCGCAGCCCATTTCGAGCCGGGCCTGGCCGAAACGGAATATTCAATGACAGCGCCCTTGCAGACATCATCCCAATCCAACCAGGCTCTGTTGTGAGGTTTCCCGTTGACCTTCATGGCTTCTGTGTAGATTCTGGTCTCCGAGCCGCCTTTGATCACGATGTCCCCTTTGGCAAGGTGGATCACGGCAGAGTCAAAGACAGGTGTGTTGAGAGCAAATCCACCGACCCCGGGGATGACCGGGAACATGCCAAGACATGCGAACACATAGAGCGAGCCCATCGTTCCGAGGTCATCGTTTCCAGGCAAGCCATCGCTGCCGGAATGGTACATCTCATTGATGAGTCTGTTGACAGTCTTTGAGGTCTTGTACGGCTTCCCCAGCCAATTGTACACCCAAGGGATATGGAAACTCGGTTCGTTGCCGCAGGCATACCATTCCTGGGCATAGTTGGCGTCAAGTCTGACGAACAGGCGGTCGAGGCGTTCTTCCGCCTCACCGGCTCCGATCGTGTCTATCAAGCCTTTAAGATTGTAAGGAACCATCCAGAAATAGTTGGTGTAGGTGGATTCCCTCCAGTCCTCGCCCAATGGCTTCCAATTTCCATCGGAGTCTCGTGACTGAAGCCATCCTGTCTGCGGGTTGAACAGATTCCTCCACTTCCCCGCCCTGTCAAAATAGTACCAGGAAGAGAACTCGTCTCCGCAAGCCCTCAAGGCAAACTGACCTATGGCGAAATCCGAGGAAGTATATTCCAAAGCCACGGAGGCATCGAACCATCCTTTATCAAGGTACTGATCCAATCCAGGGCGCTCCTCGATCCCCTGAGACTTTGCACCGGGCTGTTCAGCATTGACTCTCATCCATTTGAATATCCCATTAGGATCGTAAGCCCTTGCTCCGAAGGCCCAGCCGCTTGAGATCAACGCTGTCGTAGGGTCCCCCTGCATGATGCCTGTCTCGACGTTGGCCATCACCCAACGCGGAAACGCACCGGACTGTTCGGCGAAATCCTTCAATGACAGAATCGCAAGAGAGGCGACATCGGGACACAGAATGCTGAACAACTGGAACTGTCCCCTGTAGGTGTCCCAGCTGCTGAACGATGTGTAATGGTCACGGCTGCTTTTATGGATCTTGAAGTCCGCACCCATATATTCACCGTTCACGTCATTGCAGATGTTCGGATGAAGGAGAGCATGATAGAGGTTCGTGTAGAATTGGGTGATCCGGTCAGGATTGGAGCCTGTCACCTCGATCCTGCCGAGCAGACGGTTCCATGCGTCCTCGGCGGAATCCTTCAGCCTCTCGAAATCCCAGTCCGGATTTTCCGCCTTAAGGTTTTCCCTGGCGTTCTCCATAGAAACGTACGAGATCGCGAACTTGTAGGACACCGTCTCCCCCTTGTCCACATCGAACGTGAAGTAAAGTCCGGAACATGACCCCTCGGCGAAGGTGGAACCTTTCTTCAGGACATCCTCCTTCCATGAACCGACAGCGGAGGCCTTATGGTCGAACTCGGCGACGAAATAAACTTTGTAAGGAGTTCTGGTTCCGCAGAAATTGCCGCCTTCAGCGTAACCCTCGCAGGATGACGGGCCCGTAACATACGCCGCAGCCACTTCGATCGGCGTGGCTGCGATTCCGGAGCCGATGATCACCGATGCTTTTCCTCCGCCGGGGAACATGATCCTGGCCATCCCGGTACGTTTTGACGCGGTGATCCTGACAATCGTGGAGTCGGCGACCACCGATTCGTAATACCCGGCTGACGATGCCTTGTCCTCTATGGTCAAGGTGTTGTTCATCATCCATTCCGGAGAGTCCACTATCTCTCCGGAGACCGGCAGCATCGGGAAATTACCAAGATGACGGCACCCGGCCCCGCTGAGCTGGTTGACGACAAAGCCTCTTTGTCTGGCGAAGAAAGTCGGGGTGAACTGAACCATTCCTCCGGGATAGACCGCTCCGGGATAGTTGAACCCGGCACTAAGTCCGACACCTGATGTGCCGATAGAGGTGTCAACCTTTCTCGAATATGTGTTTCCGGCCGAAGCCATAAGACCCGCGGCAAGCATGGCCGCCGCAAGGAGCATTGATTTCTTCGGAATATTCATACTCTACTTTCCACTTAGGGAGAACGGCCTGGACTCACGAGACACTCCCCTGCCGACGGCCGGCTGAGGCCCCATCTCGAACACCAGCGTGCCGCCGTCCGAGATGTCCTTATAGGTGATGTAGTTCTTGTCATACGGGCGGCCGTCAAGTGTTGCCGACTGAATGTAGACGTTCTCCTTGGAATTGTTGTTCGCAATGATCGTGAACGTGTTTCCGTTCTCCAAGGCGATCGACGCCTTGTCGAACGACGGGCTGCCGATGACATATTCATCAGTCCCCGGGCAGACGCTGTAGATACCGAGCGAACTCAGGATGTACCATGATGACATGCCTCCCTGGTCCTCATCTCCGGGATAACCTTTTTCCGAACCGTTGTACAGTCTGTCGCAGATCTCACGGACATGGAACTGGGTCTTCCAGGGCTGGCCCGCATAGCAGTAGAGGTACGGCATGTGCTGGATAGGCTGGTTGCCGTGCGCGTACTGTCCCATTCCGGCCAGCACCATCTCCGTCATCTCATGGATCATGCCGCCATAGGAGCCGACATTGACCGTGCCAGGAGACGAGAACACCTCGTCAATTCTGGAAACGAACCTGTCCTCGCCGCCGAAAAGGTCGATCAGACCTTTCACATCCTGGAAGACGGACCATGTATAATGCCAGGCGTTCGCCTCGACGAACGGATCCCCCCACTCGTACGGATCGAAGGGTTCTCTCCATTTTCCGTCCTTGTCCTTGCCTCTCATGAAGCCGACCTCAGGATCGAAAACATTGCGGTAGTTGTACATCTGGCGTGAGAACACGTCCATATAATGCCTGTTGCCTGTCATCTTCGCCAAGGCATAGGCGCAGAAATCATCGTAGGCATACTCCAAAGTCCGCGCGGTGGCTCCGCCTTCCTCACAAGGCACGTAGCCGAGCGTGAAATATTCCTTCCAACCGGATCTTCCGTTCGCTCCGGCCCACGGTCCCTTGTTCATGGCTTCATGGGCATAGGCCTTCAGCGCCCGTTCGGGATCGAATGTCCTGATGCCTTTGGCCCATGCGTCGGCGAGCAGGGATATTGCATGGTTGCCGAGCATTCCGCCCGTCTCGCCAGGAGCCGACCACTGCGGAAGCCATCCGCACTGATCGTAAGCATCCAGCAATGCGTTCATGTAGCGGCCCTGCATCTGTGGATGGAGGATGTTGTCCAACGGGAACTGTGATCGGAATGTGTCCCAGAAGCCGTTGTCTGTAAACATATACCCATCGTGTATCTTACCGTCATAAGGACTGTAATAATGAGGATTGCCGTCAGCGTCAATCTCATGGAACTGCCTGGAAAACAAATTCGCGCGGAAAAGACAGGAGTAGAATGTGTACAGTCTGGACTCGTCGGATGTCTCGATCCTTACACGGTTGAAAAGGTCATTCCATACCTTGCGGGAAGCGGCTTTGGTCTGTTCGACTCTCTTGTATTGGCCCAGTTCTCTCGCAAGAGTCGTCTCCGCCTGCTCCAAGGAGATGTAGGAGGATGTCACCTTGGCCTGAACCTTGACGCCGGGTCTGAACTCGATGTAGGCTCCGACCTGTTTCCCGCAAGCCGACGCGTCACCGGCGGAAATCCGGTCATCGATGTTGTCCCATGTCCCGTATGACTTGAAATCCTTGTCGAATTCCACTATGAAATGGCAACGGAAAGTCCCGGGAGCATTGAGAAACTTTATGTTGTCGACCCAGCCCGTTATTCTTCTGGACTTGCTGTCAATGTTGACCTCGCTGTCCCCGATGTTGCCGTCAAGCAGAAGGTAGGCTCTTCCTCTGGACGGATAGGAAAACCGGAAATGAGCGCAACGCTCCGTGGTCGAGAACTCCGTCACGATCCCGTTGTCAAACTTGACTTTGTAACCGTCGGGATGTGCGGTCTCGTCGGCATGGCTGAATCCGGAACCTCTGGCCTCATCGTCCACGACAAGGTCTCCGACCTCCGGAAACAAGGCGAAAACAGCATAATCGTTCATCCAGGGGCTGCACTGGTGGACCTGTTGGAAACCCCTGATCTTCCGGTCGGAATAGCAGTACTTCCAACCGTTTCCATTGATCCCCGTCTGCGCGGACCAGAAGTGTTGGGCGAACGGCAGCGCGACGGTCGGATAAGTGTTGCCATAGCTGAGTTCAAAGGAGGAATCCGTTCCCTGAAGGCTGTTGGCATACTTCACAAGATCTGTCCGGGCCGATGCCACAACACACAATGTGGCACAGACCAATGTCATAAGCATATTCTTCATTCTAGTATTCTTTGATGTTCACATAAGTGTCAGTCCTGAACGGAATGGCCGGAAGTCCGGCGGCATTGTAAAGATTGCAGACCGGATTATTGGCCCAGGCGTACCTGACCGCAGTAGGAAAGTGGACCTGCGGTGAGGAGACGATCACATCCTGTCCTTCCACAACAGCTTCAGCTTTGTGGAAAACGTGGTCGCATCCGGCGATGTAGAAACCCTCGACCACGTCTCCAGCCGCCCTGAGGCCTTCAGCGTTGTCGAAACGGACTCTTATCTTTCCTTCCTCGATAGTGTAGGACTTGAATGAAGGACTTTCACATGCCACATCTTTTCCGTAAGTCTTCTTCAAGGCCTGAAGCGCAAGCCTCTTGCCAACATCCGCCTTGTTCTTCGGATGGATGTCATTGGCCTCGCCGATGTCGATGATGCACGCCAGTCCGGTGTTCTCAAGATTCGTGGCTTTCACCTGAGACTCGCGGAGTTCTGCCCAATCAGACTCTTCCGCTCCTGTCTGCACAGCCATGTAGTTGGCCAACTGCACAATGTAGAACGGAAATGAATATCCCCACTTGGTTCTCCAGTCATTGATCATCAGAGGAAGAAGCTCGGCATACTGGGCGGCCCTGCTTGTGTTGGCCTCACCCTGATACCAGACGGCACCGGCGATGCGGTAGTCCACAATCGGGCTGATCATGGCGTTGTACAGGCCTGTCGCGATGTTCGCCTCCTTGGAAGCGTCCACCGGCAGCATCGGAGCCTTGGCAAGTGACATGGAGATCCTGTACTTCCATTCCCCGGCTATGGGGATGCTCTCCTCTCGGCCTTTTCTGTCCACCTTGGAAAGACGCATGGATTCCGGGTCACCCATGATTCCGCCCAGTCCGCCGGTGTCATGCACCCTGACCGCGATCACAGCCTTACCGGCTTTCACCAGTTCCGCCGGAACCGTGTAGTCACGAGATGCTATGCAACCTTCAGTGTGGCCGATCTCTATGCCGTTGAAGAATGTGAAGTCATTGTCATCCACCGCTCCCAGATGAAGGACAAGTTCCTTTCCCGCCCACTTCTCCGGAATCTCGACCGTGAGTCTCTCCCAGAACACACCGTCAAAGCCGAGTTCACCGTTGTTCTGGATGTACCCCGGCACAGGAATGGTCTTCCAGGAGGAGTCGTCATAATCAAGGGCGCACCAAGGGGTGGATTCCCCGTAGGCCGGGTCAACAGTCTTCATCTCGTCCGCCCATTCGCGGATTTCCTTAAGAAACTGCCGGTGTCTGGCCTCCTTGTCAACCGGGATGTTCGAGACCTTTTCGATATGTTTCTGGAAATACGGCATCTCCGTCAGAGACTCCTTGCTCGTCCAGGCCTCCGCCAAAGTGCCTCCCCAACAAGACTCGATCAGACCGACAGGACAATCAAGATTCGTCGTCAGGTACTTTCCGAAAAAATAACCTGTAGCCGAAAAATCGAAGATGTTCTTGCCGGAGCATTTCTGCCAGCCTCCATACCGGATCTCCGCCTCGGTCACAGGAACCGGACTCACGGCATTCTCGACATGGAGAAGTCTGATCCTGTCGCCATAGGCGTCAGCCTCGGCTATCTCCTTGTCCATTCCCGTGACATTGTCTCCGATCTTCATCTCCATGTTGGACTGTCCGCCACATAGCCAAACCTCTCCGATGAGGACATCCTTCAAGACGACAGGTTCACCGTCAGACACGGTGACTGTGTAAGGACCGCCATATCCAGGAGTCCTTACAATCGCTTTCCAGTTTCCGTCAGCATCGGCGACGACACTGGTCCCTGTCTTGTCCCAGGATGTAGTGACCGTGACTTTCTTTCCGGGAGCGGCAGTCCCCCAGATCTTGTTGTCGGCTTTCTGCTGCAGAACCATGTGGTCCGTGAAGATGGACGGCATCTTCACCTTGGCGGACGCTCCGACCGAAACGGCAGCCAAAGCGAGAGCCGCCAGTAACATTCTGTCTTTCATATTCATATAGATTTTGGTGTTATTTTATCTCAAATGTATCGGTCCTGAACGGGATGACCGGTTGTCCGAACGAATCCCATAGATGTCCAATGGCATTGTTCTTGAAATTATAGCGCACATACATCGGCTCACCCACATCATAGCAGGAAACGTACAGCGCCGATGGATCAGTACGCCGCCTTACCGCCTTGGCAGGCTTGAACTCCTTGTTGCTTCCGGCTATCTCGAATCCTTCTATCTCACCGTCTATGATGAACCCGCACTCGCTTCCGGTGAACTCCACCTTCACCTCCCCGTTCGGCTGTACTTCCATCGATTTGTAGCGGGGGCCGATCACCTTGATCGCGTCTCCATAGCCATAATCACGGCTTAAAGCCCACCAGCACAGCCTTTCGGCGACAGGTTCCTTTCTCTGGGGATGAATGTTCCAGAGTTCATATTCATAGACAAGGTCATTGGTGCTGACCATCCCGACATTGTCTATCATGTCCATGACCTTGGCTTGCTGCTCCCTGACCATCGCGGTGCCAAGATTGTCATCACCGCTGTCATGTGGAGCCAGTTCAACATAATAGAACGGCTTCCGGTCACCTCCCCAAAGATCTCTCCAATGGTTGATGAGACCTACCATCTTCTCGGCATAGCAAGAACTTCTGCCGATGTTCGCGCAGCCCTGGTACCAAAGGAAACCTTTGACGGAATAATCCCTCAAAGGCCAGATCATCCCATTGTACAGAACCTCCAGAGTCTCGTATCCCGCAGTACTCTTTCTATAGGAAGCCGGATCATAGTCGGCATACTCCTTTTGAAGTTCAGCCGGAAACCAAGCCTCGATCCAAGTGCCTCCGCAGCTGGAGTTGATGATTCCCACCGGCACGTCAAGAGCTTGCTGAAGATAGCGGCCGAACAGATAGCCGATCGCACTGAATGTCCTGACTGTCTTCGGTCCGGACTTCTTCCACGAGCCGAGGACATCCTCTTTTTTCTCAAAACCGCCGTTGAGCTGTACATTGAAGAGACGGACATCCGGATAATGAGAACTTTCCACAATAATCCGCTGGGAGTTCTCGACGAAGCAATCATGACCGCCCTCGACTGTCATCCACATGTTGGACTGGCCGGAGCAAAGCCAGACCTCTCCGATGAGAATGTCATTCAATGTCAATCTGTCTCCATCGTTTATCGTGATGGATCTCCTCTCAAATGAAGCCTCCGGGGTTTTAAGGAGAACTTTCCACTTTCCGGTGGCATCCGCCTTTGCGGAGGCGGTCGCACCCCATGAAGAACTCACCCGCACCAACGCCCCAGGCTTTGTCCAGCCCCATATTCCGGCCTCTGTTTTCTGCTGAAGAACCATATTTTCTCCTATGATTCCCGGCAATGTCACTTTCGCGGACACGGCGATACCTGCCGCCAGAAGAATTACGGCAGAGAGTAACCGTCCCATGTTCATGGCTTTCATCTTATCGCTTTCATTTTGAATGACAAAAAGGAATCTTCGGCGTTCCTGCCCGAAGAGCAGATTCCGGGACGGAAAGCACTGTCCCATCTCATCAGCCGCTCAAGCCCTGCCGGAAGCGCGCACACATCGCCTTTATCCCCAGCCGTCCATTCGAATGTTGCATTCAGTGCGCCTCTTACCGTGGCGGAAAGAGTCATCGGAGCGTCCGAAAGAGGCCAGGTCCTGATTACTTCCTCGGTCCCATCAAATGCTGTCCTGACCACTATGGCATCCTTTTCCACAACAATAGCGGCATAATCCGCATAACTGCCGAAGAACACCAAGCCTTTAACGGAATCCTCCGAGGAACGGTTGACTTCGGCCTCAACAGTGTAATCAGTGCAGAACGGTCTCTGGCAGAGCACCGAACACTCACCATCGGCGATGGGATGAGACCACGAAGGGTCCAGCTCTCCTTTTGTGAAATCCTCCGTAAATTCGTCACTGATTTTCTGTACGGTGCCCCGGAACGGTGAGTTCTGCCGGACCGCCGCGGAAGATCCTGTCACGCATCTGATCCAACCGTCATCAGTGCATTCCAACTCGCTTAGGAAAGGTCTTCTCCCCAGAAAGAAACGCTCACCCGAAAAATAGGCATGACATAGATAGAACAACCGTCCGTCAGGAGTCTCGACCACACTTCCGTGGCCGATAGCCTTTACCTCTCCTGTTCCGCCGGAAAGTATCGGATTGTCAGGACATTTCTCCCACGGCCCTTCCACGTTCACGGCCCTCGCCAGCCTTACTTCATAGTCGCTCATCGGACCGCAGCAAGACCTTGCGGAATACAGCAGATAGTACCAGCCTTCCCTCTTGAACATGCACTGCCCTTCCATGCCAAGGCCTTCATCGTCACGTACAACCGTGAACTCATCCCCCTCAAATCGGAGACAGTCGTCACTGAGTCTGCGGCAGGCTATCTCATCCGGACACCTGTCAACTCCGTGAGCTTTCCAGGACATGTACAATTTTCCGTCATCCTTGAATATGTAGCTGTCGATCTGCTCTGTCCCGCTGTCAAGAATGCAGCCCAAGTCCTTGTATGGGCCTTCCGGAGAATCAGCCACAGCGGCGCCTATGCAATGTCTGCCATCCGAAGCGCGTCCTCCGGAATAAAAGCAATAGAACTTTCCGTTATGCTCGAAAAGCTCCGGAGCCCAGAAACCTGTGCCTGTCCATTCCGGTTTCTCCTCAAGAACATTTCCGATCTGTTTCCAGTTCACAAGGTCATCCGAAACATAGAGCGGATATTCCGGAGCCCAATTGTACGAACTCCCGGTAGCATAGTATTTCTCCCCCACCCTCATCACGGAAGGATCAGCCAAATCACACTGAATCACAGGATTGCAAAAAGTCGTCGCCTCTTTTTGCGAACAAGAGACGGAAGCCAGAACCGCCGAAACGGCGGCACATATGTAGAGCTTTCTCATAAAATTTAAAAAAAACAACAATCAGGCCGACCATCGTATGATCAGCCTGAATCACCATCAAAAATTACCAGCCTTCGTTCTGGACAAGATTCTTATTGATCTGAAGTTCCGCATACGGGAACGGCCATCTGTAAAGTCTGTCCGACCAGGACCCCTTGTCACGAAGTTTATCGTACTGAATGTCATAGTTGCCGGTGTCCGCCGGATCCTCGGTTCTGACAGAAGGATCCTTGAAGCCCTTGAGCCAGGCACAACTCGTTCCCCAGTAGTCTCCGACTCCATTGTCAGATGTGTCCGTGATGAATGACTTGTAGTCACCCCAGCGGATCAGATCGACGTAACGGTCGCAGTCCTCCATGCAAAGCTCAAAACGACGTTCAGCCTTTATCCCGTAGTCCGCATTGTCCATGTCCAACGCCGACGCGTCAGACAGACCGGCGCGGTTGCGGACCATATTCAATGCCTGAAGTCCTGAAATGCCGGCGTCACCTTCACCGTCCCTGCAACATGCCTCCGCATACAGAAGGAGAACATTCGAGTACCTCATGAGCGGGAAGTTGATGTCATTGCCATCATTCTTTCCTGATTTCACACGATCCGGATTCATGTCATCCAGCCAGTTGTAATACTTCATACGGAAATAGCCCTGATTGTCGAAGAGCATCTTGCCCTGCATGATCCCTCTCACCGACGCGTCAAGGTAAGGGAAATCATAATAGACCTCATCCCAGGTCGCGATGAAGGCACGGCGTCTCACGCTGTTGCCGTCATGCTTGCAGAAAGATGAACCGAAAGCCCTTGTCGGAGTCACAAATCCCCATCCGTCAGAAGATGCCTGCTGCGAGGAGTTGGCAGGATTGTAGATTTCATCAGCGCGCCAGCCGATGTAGGCCCACCACCAGTATGGAGCAAGAGTTTCTTCAGACGTACTCTGAGTGTCGATCTCAAGAAGGTACTCGTCACAGAAATCAGATTCGGCACGAAAGAGGGTCAAGTACTTGTAGTCCGGATTGCCATCGATCCATTCCATGCCCTCGGAGGTTCTCTTCTCCTTGATGTAAAGGGTATTCTCGCCGTACTGACTGAGATCGGAGGTCTTTGTCCAAAGGGCATATTTGCCGGAATTGATGACCTTGGCAAGCCAGACCTTGGCATTGGCATAGTCGTTCTGCCACATGTATCCCTGACCGATGTAAGCGTAGGCGGCCTCTTTGGTCCAACGTCCGCCAATCGCCGCCTGTCCTCCGAGACCGCTCTTGGATGGAAGATCAGCCACGGCTTCCTCGTACTGTCCGATAATCCATGGCCAGGCCTCTTCCGCAGGCGTGTTCGCCGGATCAAAAGGATAATTGATGCCGTCAAGCGTGTGGGTGACAAGAGGTGCCGTGCCCCAAAGCTGGGTCAGACGGGCGGAGGCCCATGCTCTCCAGCACTTGGCCTCAGCGATAACTCTCTTGCGTTCAGCGGAACCGTCATTGAGTTTCTCGACAATAAGGTTCGATTTGTAGATCACCTTGTAAAGTCTCTGATAGATGTCCTTGTAAGGGCCCGTCTCAGAATCATCGGTAAAGGCGGCCATCTTCTGGTAATCCGATCCGTCATTAGGGTCTGATCCTCCCGGCCAGAATTCGGCGACTTTCACGACATTTGTCATTATGTAGTTGACTCCCCAGTCACCGGTCATCAGATACCTTACGGTAGCATAGACATCGGCGATGAGTTGGTCGGCTGTCGCATCGTCCGCCTCGGCGTAAGTCTTGTCAACCTCGATCACACCATGCTGCTCGATGTTCAGCAGATCCTCCGAGCAGGAAGTGGCCACGGTCAATCCGAACGCGAGACCAAGAAGTGCCATTATATACTTTTTCATATCGATTGATCTATTAATTAAAATGTTATGTTACATCCTACAGTGAATGTCCTTGGAGTCGGATAGTTGTCGAAATCAATTCCGGAGCCGTCAGCGGTCGCAGTCTCCGGATCCGCCCCAAGATAGTTGGTGAATGTGAAGTAGTTGTCAAGGGAGACATAGACACGGGCCTTGGTCATGGCCACAGTCCTGACAATACTCTCCGGCAGAGTGTAGCCCAGTTGGATCTGCTTGATCCTGAGATAAGAACCGTTTGACAGGAGCATGGACGACTTGTTGTAGTGAGAGTCTCCATTTGGATCAGGGTGAGGATAGACGGCCTTGTCTCCAAGCACGTCCCAACTCTTGTTCCAGAAGTCGGCGTTTCTGTTGTTGTAGGCGCTTCCCACATTGAGGAACAACTTGTTTCCTGCCACTCCGCTACCGAATATGACCATATCAAAATTCTTCCATGCCGCATTGAGGGTAAGCCCATAGGTGAATTTAGGAATGCCGGAACCAAGATAAGTCTTGTCCTTGTCATTGATCACACCGTCATCATTGAGGTCTTCGTAGATTGCGGTGCCATCCTTGGCGACACCAAGGTAATTGTAGCCATAGTGTGTCCAGACAGGGTGACCTTGATCAAACACGGAGATTCCAAGACCAGAGATGCGCGCGTTGCCGCCCATGTCAACAACTTCATTGTGCAGGAAAGCGCCGTTTGTGCTCACACCGTAACTGAAATCACCGATGGAGTCCTGCCATCCAAGTTCATATTCAAGACCTCTGTTGTTCACCTTGCCGACGTTGCGGGTCACGGTGGATGTTCCGGAGGACAGAGGAGAGGTCATTGATACAAGCTGGCCGGTCGTGTTCTTGTCGAAGAAGTCGATGGCGAATGAAAGCCTGTCTGAAAGCATCCTGCCATCGATGCCGAAGTCAAACTGTTTCGAGGTCTCCCATTCCAGAGACGGGTTGGCGAGGACATCGGTTGGCGAAATAGTGCTGACGATCGACCCACCTACAGGATAACGGTCGGATATATTGAGAGCCGAAGCGTAAGGATAGCCGGAAAGCACATTGACGTTGCCGTTCACGCCATAGGAGGCACGCACTTTCAGAAGAGAGAGTGCGCTCTTGGACACAGAGTCCATGAAACGCTCATTGGTGATGTTCCAGCCGACGGAGACGGACGGGAAATAGCCCCACCTCGCCTCTTCAGAGAGTTTGGATGTGTCGTACGCGTCCGCGCGGAATGTAGCCTGAATGCTGTACCTGTTGTCGTAAGTATAACCCAGACGGCCGAAATAGGAAATGCTTCTGGAAATGCTCTCCTCTCCGGCAACCGTGTCGGTGGCATCCGCTGTCGAGTAGTTGAGGTAACGGAAATTGGCCGCGGAGTTGGAGAATGTGTCGGTGGTAGCGCTTGTGTAGTCATACCAGCTGTTCTGGTAGGACATACCGGTCATCGCCGAGATCTCATGCTTTCCAAACGTACCAAGATAGTTGGCAAAATTCTCCCACTGGTAATACTGCGTCATCGAGTTCGTGTGGGTGTAGTCCTGCTTGTTTCTGGTGGAGACGGAGAAATAGCACGGAACATGATAGCCATAATAATTTGTGGCCGCAAGCCTGTAGCCGAGACGGGACGTGACGGTAAGTCCTTTGAAAGGAGTAAGGTTCAAAGATGTCGTACCCCGGATGGCCAAAGCCTTGTTCTGACCATTGTAGTCATAGTAGTTGGTCAACGGGTTTGACATGTCCGAGTTGTATTGAGGCACGGCGACATAATCCCCATCGGCATTCTTCATGAACATGTTCTCACCTTCCGACGCAAAGAGAGCCTGCATGTATGCCGGGACATTGTCTTTGGAATAGAACATCGGAGTCAGAGGGTCGATCTTGGATGCGGAGAAATATGTGTTGGTGTTCCTGTACTGGGTTCCATCCCCCGTGTTGGCGTACTTGCTTGACTCAATTGAGTTGTTGGTCTCGAATTTGAGCCACTTCTTGATGTTGTAGGATCCGTTGATCTGGAATGTGATCCTTTTAAGATAGTCCTGGTCGCCATAGAACATACCGTCATTGTCAAGCCAGGTGGCGGCGGCATAGAACGAACCCTTGTCTGAACCGGTCTCAAAACCGACGGTGTGACGCATGATGCTGCCTCCGTCACCGTAAAGAGCCTCATACCAATCCGTGTCGGTGCCATCCCACTTGTCCATCAAAGTTCCGTTTCCCGCAGCCCTTTGATAGGCGATATATTCTTTGGCGTTCATCACGTCAGGTTTATAGCCAAGGGAATTGAAACCGTAACTGAAATCATAGAATATCCGGCCTTCTCCCTTACCTCCGCTTTTGGTGGTGATGAGGATCACACCGTTTCCGGCTTCCGCTCCGTAAATGGCGGCAGAGGCACCGTCTTTCAGAATTTCCATCGATTCGACGATTTGAGGATCGAGATAAGAGATGTCCGAGACCTTGAGACCGTCCACGATGTAAAGAGGTTCGCTGGAGCCGGAAGAATTGGAGGACACACCACGGATTCTGATGGATGTGGAGGAATTAGGTTCGGCGGAGTTGCTCATCACCAGGACTCCGGCAGCCTTTCCCTGAAGAGCGTGTTGGATGTCCTCCACACCGCGTGAGGCAAGGTCATCGCTTCCGACAGAGGCGATCGAGCCTGTGATGTTACTTTTCTTCTGGACACCGTAACCCACCACGATAAGGGCGTCAAGTGACATTTTGTCCTCTCTAAGGACAACCCGCATCGTCTCGGCGGATGTCACGGACAATGTCCTGGTCACATAACCCATGAAAGAGAAAGTGACTCTCTGACCGGCAGTGACGTTCATGAGAAAGAAAACTCCATCGCTGTCAGTAGTGGTGCCGTTGGAAGTTCCTTCAACCAGCACCTGAACACCGGGTATCGAGATTCCGTTCTCATCCAGCACTGTACCCGAAAGCGGATGAGTCTGCGCCGCGGCGTCCCAACAGAAAAATGCTGAGATGACAACCAAAGCGACAGTCAGGATTGATTTAAATGACAATCTGTTCATAAAGCTTGATTATTGGTTTGTAATATTTAGTGTTTTTATATTCAGTTCTTCTCTGCCCCGACGTAAGCTCTATACGTAGCGGCCAGATCCGCGGTTCTCAGGAACACATACCTGCGGCCGTCATCGCGGGCAAGAATCCTCTCCTTGAGTTCCTTCGCATAAGTGAGACAGTCGGAACTTGCGGTGCCGATCATCACCGACAGGAAGGTCGGTTCATCCATAGGAGCCGCATCAAGGACAGGTTCCAGATACTCCGGCCCTGAATTGGTGGTCCCAAGATGCAGGCAGTTGCCGTCCATGTGGTACTCATAGGATCCGATTCCACGCCAGTCTGTTCCTGCATAGCCGCTCTCGATGACGTATGGCTGTACATTCCACGAGACAGACTCGCCGTCAATCATCTGTTTGAGAGTCAGGATTCCGGTCTGATCGAGGTAATGCTTGGTCAAGGCGCAGTAGAAGTTGAAACCTTCGTTTCTGTCCGTGATCGGTGAGCCGTCGCCCATCATTGCGGCAAGTTCCTGACCGTTGGCGTCAAATGTGGTCTTGTACCAGTCAAACACCCTTGGAGCCAGATCGCAGATCGCAGGATTTATGACCCAGGTGACAGGCACCTCTCCGAAAGCAGGAGACTCCGACACCGTGTAAGGCATGTAGATCATGGTGTGGAGCAGATTGTCTCCATCCGAGATAAGCATGGCGATGTAAACGGTACCAGGCTCCGCCTTGTAGTCAACAGGATCAATCGGTTTCCCTTTTACGGACGGGAAGGATGACATCACTGTCAGGTTTTCGACAGAAATGTACGGCACCATGAAATAGCCGTAGTCGGCAAACAGCTTATCAGCCTTCAATTCATCGGTCCAACCCATGATCTGTGTTCCGGCAGGGTATCTCTTCACTATCTTCTCATAATAATGGCACTCTTCCGGAACCTGGATGTCGAGGAAGTAGGTGAAAAGTTTGTTCGCCACCACATAGTCCTTGTTGGCAGCGCCCCAGCTCTCAGCGAAATCCGTGGTCATGTGAGACCAAGTGAAAGCGACATCATGGCAGGCTCCCTCAAAATAATTCTCAACAAGCCAGTCAACGCACTGGAAATTGTCCTTAAAGCGCCCCCGAAGATCCTCTATGACCGGGAAATCATATTCATCCTTAATCTGATCATACAGTGTCGGGGAAAGAATAAGTCCGTCCTTCTGCCCTGCGATGGTGGTCGCCGCCTCGATTGTGGCCTGCTCCAAATCCGGATCATAGATGACAACCCCTTTGACATAGTCCTTGTACTTCGACAACATCGCGCGGAATGCCGGGTCATGATCGTAGGAGTTCAGCTCAAGATTCCTCTTCGGGATGTCTGAAAGAACATTGTCGAGCCAGAACTGTCCCATTTGGGCCATGCTTGTAAGGCTCTCCTTCCAGCCGCCGTGATTGTCTTTGCAGCGACTGTTCATGACATAGACCTTGTCCTCGCCGGTGCGGTTGACAAGTCCTTGCAAACCTATTGCGGCCACCTGCCCCTCAATGTCATCATTGATCAGATTGACCACTGTCAGTGATTTGACAGGAGTCTGGATCTTAGGGTACAAACGCCCCTCAAGACTGACATCGTCACAAGCGCGTCTCCCGGCCGGAGATTCACAACAGGAAACCGCAATGACGGCACATAAGGCAAAATACGAGATAAGATTACGCTTCATTGGTGTTGATTATTTATTTTAAAGAGTTTCCAACAAATCCTTTACAGAAAGTTCGGCGGCACATACGACGCTGTCCGCCGCACCATAGTACATGACGATGCGATCACCATCGACCGTCATCCCGTTACTGAATATGACCTTCCCGAAAAAGCCGCATGTCTCGTAGTCCTCGACAGGCTCCATAAACGGTTCATCGCAACGGGAGATGACCTTGGACGGATCTTCCAGATCAAGCAGCATGGTACCCAGGCAATAGCGGTTGCTTTCATCTGCCCCATGGTAGATGACAAGCCATCCTCTGTCGGTACGGATCGGAGAGCAGCCCGCTCCGATTCTGGCGCTGTCCCAAAGACCTTTTCTAGTACGGGCGATACACTTATGATTCCCCCAATGAAGCAGATCCGGGCTTTCCGCGATCCAGATGTAGTTCCCTCCGATCTCTGGACTGCTCGGCCTGTGCAGAAGCCTGTACAGCCCGCCGACCTTCTCCTCAAAAAGAGCGCAATCCTTGTTGTGGGGAGGGAGTATCAGTCCACAATCCTCAAAATGCTTCCAATCCATCGTCTTTTTCATCCCGACAGCCACCCCGGATACCGACACCGAGGTAAAGGTCAGGCAATATGAAGATCCGATCATGGCAACCCTGCAATCCTCTATTCCGTAGGTCTCGAAAACTCCCGACGGAAGAATAGGTCCGTACCCGGAATCCTCATGGAAGTGGACTCCATCCTCACTGCAGACCAGACGGAAATGAGACATTGTGGTCAGGTAATCCTCATCTTTGTAGGTGATCACCCTCGGGTCATCAAGATTCAGATCCGGCGAATCCATTGCGATGCGCTTGACCTCAATCCCTCCGTCCTGCGCAAGAATCGGGAAACTGACCTCACCTTCTTTCTGCGAAGGTCTTTCAGCCACCCTGAGGATCAGCCATGTCTTACCGTTGAACCTGAACGCCCCCGGATTAAGGAGACACTCGACATTCATTGATTCCGATGTCGCCGGGATGTCAGCCGGCCTCAAAATGGGATTTTCAGCGAATCTGTGTACCATAACTAATTGTTTTCAAGTTTATCCAGATCGGCTGTGATTCCTGATGAGATCGCAATGGAGAGCAACTGTATCACACCGATGACAAGCAGGGCGTAACGAAGGGCGAATGTGTCTGAGACAAAAATTGTCATGGCGATGAACAGGCCACATCCGAAAAACCTTCCTATATACAGGCCGAACTCATGGACAAGTATGTAGGTGTATGAGCTGCGGTTCTCCTTCCTTGACACATGATCGATCACCCTGAGCTGGATCGGGAAATATCCAAGATCCATCAACGGTCGTCCCAGAACAAGGCAGAGCATGAACACAAGCACTCCGGTGGCCGAATACATCAGGGCATTGACAAGTCCGCCGAGCGCGAAAAGAATCAGACCTGAAGCGAATATCCAGACCCTGTCCTTCGGAGCTGTGAGACGCCCCAGGAGGTAAAGGATGAAGGCGGTCACAATCGCACTGACAGACTGCACGGTTCCCAAGGTGCTCTCGTTGCCTACAAGAGTCATGATCAACATGGACGGTGCCATCACGATGTAACCCTGGGCTATGCCTTTGAGAAAGGCCAGACGCATCATCCTGTTCCACATCCTGTCGAAATGCAAATGCAGGAAACCTCCCTTTTTCGGATTTGCGAAGGCTCCACGGCAGATCTCGGCAGATGAGGCGATGGTCAGCAGGAACACGGCAAGAGTGACAATCCTGTAGGCCGAGTTTATGTTTCCGGCAAACCAGCCGTGGCTTTCCGACGCTCCGAGAAAGCATCCTATGGCGAACGGAACCACAACACCTCCGATCGTGTTGAAGAAGCTTTCCAGGCCATAATAATAATTACGGTTGCCGTTGTCCGTGGAATTCACGGCCAGCAAATCCCGATTCGCCCAGAAGAAGCCATAGGAAAGGCCCATAATCAGTCCTGCGGATATGATTCCGGAAAGACCGAGAGTCTTTAGGGACATCATCACGGCCATGGAGATTCCGCTTAAAAGCATGCCGAAGGAATACAGGTATTTTATCGGTATGACGCGAAGCAGAAAGCCGTTGACAAGAAAGGTCAGAGGAATGCCTGTGTACACAGCCAGTTGGTAACCGATCACGTAAGCCAGCTCGGAACTGTTACGCATTATGTAAGTCCCGACAAAAAGTTCCACGACCGGAAGCACGAAAGCATAGAGCATGTTCGTGACAAGCAGTGTCCGCATGTTGATCGGATACGACTGAAAATGCCGGAATTCATGGAATATCCTCACGAATGGGGTTGCAAGTCCGTGTCTCATAATTATGTGTCTAAACCGTTGCAAATGTAAGCCCCCATGCCGGCACACAGGTATGATCCGTTCTCAAAAGAGTATACAACAGGACAACAGGACAACAGGACAACAGACTATGATATTCTGCGCAAAATCCCTATCTTTACATTCTCAAAAACACGGAAAGATGCTTAATCAGGAAAACATCGACAAGACGGTCAGGAGTCTTTTCAAGGATATTCAGTTCTCGGGCGAGCCTTCGGGGCTTTATGATCCGCTCAGGTACATGATGGAGATCGGGGGGAAAAGGATCCGGCCGACGCTCTGTCTCACGGCATATTCACTCTACAAGGATGAGTTTACTACGGAGATTCTGGAACCGGCGGCGGGAATCGAGGTGTTCCACAGTTTCACGCTGATCCACGATGACATCATGGACCGTTCGCCCCTGCGCAGAGGAGTGGACACGGTCTGGAAGAAATGGGATGCCGACACCGCCATCCTTTCGGGGGATGTGATGTGCATCGACAGTTACGCGCGCATCGCCAAAGCACCGCAAACAGTCTTGGGAGACGTTCTCAGCCTTTTTGGCAAGACTTCCGCGGAAGTGTGCGAAGGGCAGCGGTACGACATGGATTTCGAGCGGCTCAAGACCGTTCCGATGGCGGATTACATGAATATGATCGGACTAAAGACAAGCGCGCTGATCGCCTGTGCGGCGAAGATGGGAGCGCTCATCGGAGGCGCGCCACGGAACGATCAGGACTGCCTCTACAACTACGGGTACAATCTTGGCCTGGCCTTCCAGGTGGCCGATGACTATCTTGACGCATTCGGTGACGTGAAGGTCTTCGGCAAACCGATCGGGGGGGACATCATCAACGGGAAGAAGAGCTGGCTGACGGTCAGAGCTTTCGAGAAGGCCGATGACAGGCTCAAAGGCTTCCTTCTGGAAGCCATGTCGGAAAAGGCGGGGACGGATGAGGAAAAATCCGCCAAGATCCGGAAAGTCAAGGACATCTACAACACCCTCACTGTCGGCGAAGATGCCAGAAAGGCCATTGTAGAGCTGACCGGCAAGGCTCTGGACTGTGTCTCAGGAATCTGTGAGGGAGAGAGGCTGGACCTGTTAAGGGACTTTGCCGACCGGCTTGTGGGCCGCACAAGATAGAGGATGTCGTGACAGACGACAAAACGCAATAGAAAGATGTCCTGATGCAGATCGCGCACCAGGACATCTTTTTTTTCTATAATAAGCCCACAACTTCTCAGTTGTTCACAGGGCGCAGCACGAAGGTGAACTCACGCTCCGCGGCCGGAATGCGATACTGTTCCAGAGGAAGTGTACCCCAGGAGTGGACACCTCCCACACCCATCTGCACGAGGTCGAAGTTGACGTAGGTTGTGCCGCCCGACCGGTCGTTCTCGTGTGCCTTCGCCTTGAGGTTCAGCGAGTGGCGAGGCTCACCGTTCTGGACATTCGTCTTGTTGTCACGCACCGGAGTGCCGTTCTCCAGGCAGTCCAGATCCTTTATGGAGAATGGAAGGGCTGATGCGGAGAACTTCCCGTAAGCGGTGATTTCAAGACCGGTGCCGTTGGAGTCCAGAAGGCGGAAATATCTCAAGCCTGTCTTCGTGCCTGATTCCTGGGTACGGACATAGCCGTAGTGGTACTGGTCGTTGACGCTCTGGGTGTAACGGCCTACAACGGCGGCGGTGTTCCTGTCGGAGTAGTTCTCCCAAGGCCCTTTGCCATAGAAGTCCACGGTAGAGTAACAACCAGGCATGGCGAACTTCATTCCGAAACGCATGAGAGCCGGAGCCTCGGCCAGTTTGCCGGCATCCTTCATCTTCTCTGTGGCACGGATCGAGCCGTCAGGTAAGATCTCATAGAACATCTTCACGATGGCAGCCCCGCCGGCTATAGGCTCATATTCGGCAGACAAAGACAACCTGTCCACTCCGTCTGTGGCTTTTTCGACAACCAACGAGCCGGCTTTCAGTTTGAAGGCAGGATAACGCCATGCCGTGTACATCTCACGGATCTTCCCCGCTCCCATGTCGTTCTCGGTCGGCGCGCGGACAAACTCCGGAGTCAGAGGCTCGGAAAGCATCTGGACACCATTCACGGTGTAGCCGGTAAGGAATCCGGTGGTCTTGTCGAATGTGGCGGTCCAGTCAGCGACGCGGTCAGCCGTAGTGCCTGCAAAAGCGAAAGATCCCGAGAACACATAGGCAGTATCCGTCTCGCTCTGAATCAAAGACTTGCCACAAACGGAAGCGGAGCCGACATCAAAAGCGGCGACAGCCCTCTCCTGAAGCGCGATCTGGTCATAGGCGACCTCAGTACCCGCAGGAAGCAGCCCGTCGGAGGTTTTCAGAACGTACGAGACGTTCAGGAATATGTCCCCATCGGTCTTCGGAAGTTCCTTCATGCCTGGAAGATCCACGGCCGCCATCTTCTGCGGAGCGACATTCAGGTTCTCGACAGCGCCGGAAGACACAGCCTCACCGTCAACCGTAACGTTCCACAGCATCATGTACTGGGACAGATCCTTGAAGAAATATTCATTATAGACATTCACTCCGCCCTGCCCGGCGAGGAACGTGTGGATGTTCCTGTGCTGATAGCGCACCTCGTAGGCGTGAGGATGTAGGGTTCTGTCAGCGGCTATGACACCGTTGCAGTTGAACGAGCCGTCCGAAGGGTCATATTCATTGAAATCACCTCCAAATGCGAAGATGTGGTCTGTGCCGCCCTCGGTGGATGGCCAGCGGAGCGCCTGATCCACAAAGTCCCAGATGAAGCCGCCCTGGAAGGTAGGGTACTTGCGGATGAGGTCCCAATATTCCTTGAAATTGCCGATCGAGTTGCCCATGGCGTGGGCATACTCGCACTGGATCAGCGGCTTACCCTCCTTGCGGAGCACTATAGCCTCGCATTCCGCCGGAGAAACGTACATCGGGCAGTGGATGTCGGTGTTCTCGCCGCCGCGCGCCCTTTCGTACTGGACCGGCCTCGAAGGGTCGTTCTCCTTCATCCATCTGTAGCACGCCGTGAAATTCTCTCCGTCACCAGCCTCGTTGCCGAGGCTCCAGATGATGACTGACGGATGGTTGAAGTCGCGCTGAAGCATCCTTTGGTTACGGATGAGATGGGCAGCCTTGAAATCAGCCCTGTGGGCAAGGGAAGCCTCTCCGTAGCCCATTCCGTGGGACTCCACATTGGCCTCGTCCACCACATAGAGACCGTACTTGTCGCAGAGGGCGTACCAGCGCGGGTCATCAGGATAGTGACATGTGCGTACTGCGTTCATGTTCAGCTCCTTCATGATGCGGATGTCCTTGATCATGTCGGCCTCGGAGACGACATAGCCTTTGTCCGCGTTCATCTCGTGGCGGTCGGCGCCCTTGATGAGTATCGGCTGTCCGTTGACCAGAAGCTGGCTGTCCTTTATCTCCACGGTCCTGAAACCGAAGTCGATCGACGTGCTCTCGACAACGCCCTTCCTGTCAGATGCGGTCACCTTCAACGTGTAGAGGTTAGGGATCTCGGCGCTCCAGAGGGCCGGATTCCGGACAGTTCCTGTCAATGTGGCCTGTCCTTTGACCGGCGCGGCCTCCCTGTTGTCGATCCTGTTGCCGTCTTGGTCCACTATGTCGACACAGAGAGTCCTGATACCCTTGGTCACCTTCGCATTGACTGTGAAGTTTCCGTCCATGCCCGCAACGATGTTCACATCCTCGATGCGTTCTTTCTCACGGGTATAGACATAGACCCCGCGGGCGATTCCGCTGAGCCTCCAGAAGTCCTGATCCTCCAGATATGAGCCGTCGCACCAGCGGAACACCTCCAAGGCGATGAGGTTCTCCCCAGCCCTGACATATTTGGTGAGATCAAAGCGGGCCTCAAGCTTGCTGTCCTCGCTGTAGCCGACCATCTTCCCGTTGACCCAGACGCGGACGTTGGATGTCGCCGAACCGACGCAGAGACAGATCTGTTTCCCAAGCCATGAGGCATCCACATTGAAAGTGCGGCGGTACTGACCGACGTAGTTGTGGTCTGTCGCCGGATAAGGCGGATTGTTCTTGTAGCGTCCTCTCCATGCGAAACCGACGTTCAGGTAGATGGGATCATTGTACCCGTTCAGTTCCCACATTCCCGGAACCGGAATCGTTCCCCATTCGGAGTCATCGTAGTCCAAGGCCTCAAAACCTTTGGTTCGCCCTTCGATGGTCCCGTTCCACTTGAATTTCCATACTCCGTTCAGAGTCAATATCTTCTGCTGGTCCGTAACGAACGTAGCTGCCATCGGCAGGCGGTTCTCCCCGAACACCTCCGGGTCCTGCCAAGGTTCCATTTTTCCGTTCTTCTCCGCAAGCAGCGGGGTAGCGGCCAAGGCCGCCGCAAGAATCAGTAGTAACTTTTTCATATTCATAAACATTGTGTAATGATGTTCTTTATAGCCCTCCAATGTCATCTGCGCAACAGCGTCACCGTCCCGTCCATCGTGGAGGCAAGGATGCATACGCCTGAACCTTCGGTCCAGACCTGCAGCGGGTTCACCAAGGCGATCGAGATCTTGCGAACCCAGAGGCGGTTTCCATCCAAAGCGTTGAAACCGATAATGTTGCCTTTGTCGGTCGGCATGATCACCTCATCGCCGATACGGACGATAGGGGTCGGAGAGATCTCGTAGCCGGCCCCGGTCTCTGTCTGCCAATCCACCCCCAAGGTCGCGGCATCCACGGAAGTGATTGTGTGCCACATGGACTTGCAATATACCTTCTTTCCATCAGGCGAAACCCCGACAGACTCCCTGGCGACACTGTCATAGTGCCTGAGTTCCTTTCCTGTCACCGCATCAAGAGCATAAAGCCTCCTGTCAGGAACAGCTATGAAGATCTTTCCGTCCGCCTTGACCGGCCACACAGCTGCCGGAGAGTACATCCTCGAAGGCTTCCCGCATTTCCATTCCCACTGAAGCGCTCCTGTCCGGGGATCAAGCGAATAGAGCCTGTTGCCCCATGAGCCGAACACGACCTGATCCTTGTCCACAAAGGCGCGGCACTCGATGAAACCCTTGACATCCGAATATGTCCACACAGCCTTTCCGCTCTTCAGGTCGAGAACCCTGAAGCACCCGCCGGAATCTCCGACATAGACCTTGCCGCCGAATATGACAGGACTGCCAAGCACGGATTTTCCTGCGGCATATTTCCAGATCGTCTTTCCGTTTCTGGCGTTCAACGCATAAATGTTGCCGTCCGTGCAGCCGAAGACAAGGATCTTGCCCGAAACCGCAGGGGTCGAGAAAATCTTGCCGGGAAACCTCTGTGACCATATCCGTCTGCCATCCTTGACACTTATGCAGCGCACACCGCCGGAAGCGGTTGTGTACCAAGCCTTGCCACCGTCCACGGCAAAACCGGCAACGATGTTGCTGTCATCCTTGATCTTCCAGACCTCTCTCACGGGACTGTCCTCATTGACATCGTAGCGCATCCAAGGGTAACTCGCCGGCAGACCGTACGCATCATAAGTGACCGTGTCCCTGACCTCGGTGAGCCGTTTGGCGTACCATGGTTCGAATTGGACGGTCGTGGAACCGTAAAGCCTTCTTTCAGAGATTGTCACGCTGTCGTTTTGAATCGTAAGCACGTTGTAGCCCGGCTGCTTTCCTGCCGTCAGTGTCGAGCGCCCCAGAACGCCGGGGATTCCGTCATAATCCAGCGCTACGTTCATGTGCCAATGCCCGCCGACCTCGAAACGGGTACCTATCCTTTTGAGTTCACGGGTCACATCGAAGTAGTTCAGCACAGATGTGTCCTGAGGGTAATGGTTGACGAAGACTGTTTTCCTCCCGGACTCAAGCCTTTTGAGCCACTCCATGCTTTCCTGAGGGATCAGCGCCGGGGCCATCCGCATGTCAGGTCCGCTGTTGCAGCCGATGAAGCGCCACCCTTTGCACTCGAATTCGTAATTCTCGTAGCCGAAAACCTTCAGGAAAGTGTTGCAGCCGCTCTCGGACCATTTCGCATCATGATTTCCGGCCACGACGTAGTACTTGTACTTGAGCGAATCCAGCATCTGCCTGACAGCTGCGATCTCCTCATCCGTTCCGAAATCCGTGAGATCGCCTCCGATCAGCACGAAATCAAGGCTGTCCAAGGTGTTGACATCCCTGATGCAGCGGCTGAGATCCTTAACCGAGCCGCTTCCCGCCGAATAATGCAGGTCGGTCAGAAAGGCGAACCGGATCGGAACCTCCTGAGCGACAAGAACCTCCGCCGTCATGCAGATGGCGGCAAGCACAGACATTATCTTTCTCATGTTCAATTCAGTGTCATTAATTATCCTGGTCTCACATCCGCCGGTCATCTCACAAGCCCAATAGGCATTCCAGAACGGCGAACCTACAAAATTACTTAATTATTAAGGAATATTCAATCTGTCCGGCGACATATTTTCCGCATATTTTCCACAATCGTCCCGAACGTTTTGCAATGCGCTTTCAAGCGCTTTTTAACTCTGCCTGGCCAAGAAATATTTTGCAGATAACAGAAAAAGCGTTATCTTTGTACTACAACCCAATTGGTGCTTTGGCCGAGCGGTTAGGCACAGGTCTGCAAAACCTGCCACAGCGGTTCGATTCCGCTAGGCACCTCAAGAAAATGCCTCTGACGCGAGTCTGGGGCATTATTCGTTTCAAATTTGATACTGACCTTTGGCGTTGATACTGGAAGAGCCACAGTTGATAATTTCCGTCGTTAATAATTCATACGTAAAAGAAAAGGTTGACCCGATTTCTTCCGGATCAACCTCTATATGGAAAATATTGTCAGCCAAAAAAGGCTTGTTAAGCCTCAGCCTCGACAGTCACCTTCACGACAGCCTTGACGGCCTTGTAGCACTTGACAGAGCCTTCGTACTCACCGACGGTCTTAATCTCACCAAGGGTGATGTTCTTCTTGTCAACCTCGATGCCGGCGGCCTTCAGAGCCTCCTCAACCTGAGCGGAAGTGACAGAACCGTAAATCTTGCCGGACTCGCTGACCTTCACGGCAACCTTGACAGGAGTGGCCTCGATCTTGGCGGCGAGAGCCTCGGCGTCGGCGATGAATTTGGCCTCTTTATGAGCCCTCTGGCGTTTTGTCTCCTCAAGCTGCTTGAGAGCGGACTGGGTGGCGGCGCAGGCGAATCCCTGAGGGATCAGATAGTTGCGGCCGTAACCTGACTTTACCTCTACCACATCTCCGGCCTCGCCGAGATTGGCAACCTCTTTTTTCAAAATGATCTTCATAATCTCGCTCTCCTAATTATTTAAGAAGGTCAGTCACATAAGGAAGCAGAGCAAGGGAACGGGCCCTCTTGACTGCCTGAGCGACTTTTCTCTGGAACTTCAATGAAGTACCGGTGATACGGCGAGGGAGAATCTTACCCTGCTCGTTGAGGAACTTCTTAAGGAACTCGGCGTCCTTGTAGTCAACGTACTTGATGCCCGCCTTCTTGAAGCGGCAGTACTTCTTCTTCCTGACCTCTACAGTAGGAGGATTGAGATAGCGGATTCCCGCATTCTGTGCGTCATTCTGTGCCATAATTTATTCCTCCTTGATTAAGCGTTTTCCTCTTTTTTCTCTTCAGCCGCCGCCGGAGTCTCCACCGGCGCCTCCTCAGCCTCAGGAGCGGCAGGCTTGTTCCTGTTCTCCCTTCTCTTCGCGGCATAAGCCTCTGCATGCTTGTCAAGAGCCACGGTAAGGAACCTGATGATCCTCTCATCACGGAAATACTGAGTCTCAAGCGTAGTAATGAAACTTGGATCAGCCTTGAACTGAATAAGATAATAGAATCCTGAGGTTTTGTGCTGGATCGGATAAGCCAGCTGACGGAGTCCCCAGTTCTCCTCGTACACAACCTCGCCACCGTTGTCAGCGATAAGTTTGGTGTACTTGGCAACCGCTTCCTTCATCTGTTGTTCAGACAAAACGGGAGTTGCGATGAAAACGGTTTCGTACTGTTTTAACATCTGATTAATTGTTTAATAAATAAAATACAGTCCTTCCAGGGACGTATGCCAACCCGAAAGGACTGCAAATATAGTCAATTATCCCAACTTTCGCAAATCAGACCTTGGGAATATTCTCAAGCACGGCGGTGAGGAACTTCCATGTCTGCGCGACGGAGGCGATGTTCACGCGCTCGTCCGGAGAATGAGGATAGAGGATGTCCGGTCCGATGGAGACCATCTCCCAGTTCGGGTACTTGGCCCCCATGATAGCGCACTCAAGTCCTCCGTGTGTGGCGGTGATCTTGAGGTCCTTCCCGAAGAGGGATTTATAGGTGTCTTCCAGAACCTTGATCATAGGTGTGCCGAGTTTCGGGGCCCAGCCGCTGTAGGCGCCTGATGTCGAATATTTTGCGCCGGCGAGTTCAAAAACATAACGGATAGAGTCCGAAAGATACCTCTTGGCGCTGTCGATGGAGCTGCGGGTCAGTGAATGAACCGTGAGATGCCCTTTCCGCGTGCGTACTATGGCCATGTTTGTGGATGTCTCGGTAAGGCCGGGGAGAGTGTCGCTCATTCTCTGGACTCCGTGAGGGCATGCAAGGATGGCCTTGACAGCCTTGCCGATCACCTTTGGGCTGATGTAGCGGGCCGCCGGAGCGTTCTGCTTCTCATAAATCAGAATCATGTCAGGATCGGAGTACTGGTACTCGAACTTGGATTCCTCGAACTTCTTCTCGATGAGAGTCTTGACCTTGCGTGAGTCCGCCGACGGAACGAGAATCTCGGCCTCGGCCTCGAACGGAATCGCATTGCGGAGGGAACCTCCGGTGATGGACGCCACCTTTACGTCATATTCAGAGACCGCCGCTTCGAGAAGACGGCAGATGATCTTGTTGGCGTTACCCCTGAATAGGGATATGTCCATCCCTGAATGGCCACCCTTGAGGCCCTTGACAGTGATCTTGAACCCCGCGAATCCTTCCGGAGTCTTGTAGGTTCTGTAAGCGAAGTCGGCGGTGCCGTCAACTCCGCCAGCGCAGCCCGTGCAAAGCTCGCCTTCTTCCTCTGAATCGAGGTTGAGAAGGATGTCACCCTTCAGAATGCCGGCCTTAAGGGAGTTGGCTCCTGTCATGCCGGTCTCCTCATCGTAAGTGATGAGAGCCTCAAGCGGACCGTGCCTCAGCGTCTTGTCCTGAAGGACGGAAAGCGCAAGCGCCACTCCGATGCCGTTGTCGGCCCCGAGGGTCGTCCCATTGGCCGTCACCCATTCCCCCTTGATCTCGGTCTCGATTGGATCGGTGAGAAAGTCATGCTTCGTGTCGGCGGTCTTCTGCGGAACCATGTCCATGTGCGCCTGCATGATAACGCCCTTGCGGTTCTCAAACCCCGGGGTGGCCGGTGCCGTGAATATGATGTTGCCGGTGTCGTCTTTCCTGACATCGACACCGTGCTCTTTCCCCCAATTCAGAAGATATTCCTGAACCTTGCCTTCATGCTTTGAAGGACGAGGAACCCTTGTAAGGCCGTAGAAGTTCTCCCAAACGGCCTTCGGCTGCAAATCTTTAATTGTCATAGCGCTATTTATTAATATGTGAACCATTATTTTCCAAGAGGAAACCAGCTTTCCGTTCCGAGCTGGTAAACGGCGATCCTGTCCTGCAGAAGAGAGGCCACTCCGTCCGACAGCCGTACGGTGCAGATCGCCGGAATCCTGTAGGCGGCGGCATTGCCCTTGGCCTGTACAGCCTTTCCGGAGACCACTCCTGACTGCTGAGGTATCAGTTCCAGCAGATAAGGCTTGCCGGTCATGTTGTCAGCCGGCACGACCCCGTCCGTGTCCGAGATCCTGAACGCGACGTAAGTCTGGGACTTTCTGTCCTTGACAGGGACCACATCGCATTTCAGTTTCTGTGTCTGATAGTCGCTGTAACCGAGGAACATCGACATGTACTCTTTTTCCAAAGCGGTGAGTTCCTTGAGGGCGGCGCCCATAGCCTCCCCGCTGTAGGTGGCGTCAGTGTCACCGGTAACGATCTGAATCCTCTTCTGACGGAGATTGAAGATCATGTCGGCAGCCTCCTTCGCCCTCTGCTCCAAAGATTTCTGGACGACCATGTTCTGCTGCACGGCGATGCGGTTGTACGAGGCGTCCTCCTTGACACCTTTATAAAGAGTGGCGGATTCCGATGTCAGGTTCGAACTTACACCCTTGTCATTGAAATCAGCCCCGGACCGGGAGGTGAACCTCCACTGCGAACCCTCTCCGAAACTTCCGTCATTGACGGCGATGAGTCCCTGCGCGGTGAGAGCCAGGAAGGAGTCCGAAGCGCTCCCCGGGGTGACATAATAGCGGCAGTTCTGGTCCGCCTCTATGCGTGGGATCATCCTCACCTCGCTGAGAGTGCATGTGGTCTGGTCAGACTGACGCGCATCCACTCCGAGGTATTTCTGAGCATATTTCGCATAAGGTCCGGCGTAAAAATATTCACGGACGGCCTCGACCTCTATCGTGATGGTCGTCTGAGGAAGCGCATAGGAAACCGTTCCCATCGGATCCTGAGCGGAGATCTTTCCAGCCGGCAGCAAGGCAGCCGCCAGCGCGAGAAGTGATAACGTACTATAATTTCTCATATTCATGAATTTTGTCATTTCCATCTTTGGTGGGTCCAAAGGTAATTCTCAGGGTGCCTTTCCAGATCGGCCTGAAGCAGGTTGTAATAGTCCTGCATTATCGAATGGGGCGTCATCGCCGCCGCATCGCGGCATATCTCCTTGAACGTCCATTCGTAATGGCCGCGGGAAACCGGGATCAGGCTCATGTAGAACACGCTGTAGTGAAGCTTGTGGGCGATGGATGCCCCGCCGAGCATCGTCCTGGTCGGCTGGTGCATGAAATCGACCACATCGTTCACCGTCGAGTTCCTGTAAGGGCACTGGTCTGTCGGAATGATGTAGATTTTCCTGTCTTCCCTGTGGGATAACGCGAAACGCAGAAGGTTCACAGAGCTGACATAGCCTGTGTAGCCCTCCCTCAGCACCGGAGCGCAGCGGTTCACCCGCATGATCTCGTCCCACATCCTGCTGTTGAGCGGCTTGTAAACCGCGACGATGTCGTTGACATCCATTTTCCTCCGCACGGCTTCCGGGCGGTAATCGTAGTTCAGGCATCCGCCCGTGAGTTCCCAGTTGCCGAAGTGACTGTTCAGCACAACGACTCCCGGACTCTCTGCAAGAGCGGCCTCCACGGCCTCCAGGTTGACATATTCAACCAGTCTTTTCCTGTGCAGCCTTTCAGGGTTGCGGCATCCTCCGAACCAGATAGCTTCAGCCAGAATCTCCCCGAAATGTTTGTAGAATGCATCGGAGATCCGTCTCAACTCTTTGTATCTCTTGTCGGGGAACGCCCGCGAGAGGTTGATCATCACCACGTCCCTCCGGTAGTGCAGCACATCCCTGAGCAGCCAGGCGAAGAACCCGGCCCACGCGTAATGGAATCCCAGCGGAAGCGCCGAGACCACACGCAGAAACCCCTGCACCAGTTTAGTCAATAGCCTCATCTGTCCACAATCAGTCGCATAGTCAGACAAATTTAGTAAAAGAAGCATTCAATATGAAATTTTTCAGGATGAGAAGCTGTTTAAATTTTATTCAATAGAAATTTTATGATGGATTTCCGAGGAGAGTTTTCCCGAAATTCCGAAAAGGATAGCAGGAGCTATCTGGCCGGGGAATTTCTGAAAAACCATACCGGAAAGGCGCATAAAAGAATTTTTTACATAAAAACAGCTTCTGAATATGCCGATGGCAGTCATCAGGCGCCGTCTGACAAGCGGCCGAAGCGGACATCGCACATAAATTTGGCTCGTTGGGGAGTTTTTCGTACTTTAGTGAAAAAATAAAACAACATCTGTATGAAAGGACATCCTAAAGGGCTGATTTCAGCGGCGCTGAGCAACATGGGCGAGCGCTTCGGGTACTACATCATGAATGCGGTTCTCACCCTCTTCCTTTGTTCGAAGTTCGGGTTGAGTGACGAAACCGGAGGACTGATCTATTCTTTCTTCTATGCCGGGATCTACATCCTCAGCCTCGTGGGAGGCATCATCGCCGACCGCACGCAGAACTACAAGGGAACCATCCAGAAAGGTCTCGTCATCATGGCCCTTGGCTATGTCGTCCTCTCCGTCCCGATTCTCGCGACTCCCGAGAACAAGTCCTGGCTGCTGCCTTTGACATGCTTCGCTCTCTTCCTGATAGCGTTCGGCAACGGTCTCTTCAAGGGCAATCTCCAGGCGATTGTCGGACAGATGTATGACAATTTCGAGGCCGAGGCCGCAAAGCAGGGTCCCGAGGCTCTCAAGGAAGCGCAGGGAAAGCGTGACTCCGGATTCCAGATTTTCTACGTGTTCATCAACATCGGAGGTCTCGTGGCTCCGTTCGTGGCACCTCTTTTGAGAAGCTGGTGGCTGAAAGTCAACGGATTCGTCTATAATTCGCAGCTTCCGAGGCTCTGCCACGAATTCATCGGCGGCGGAACCACCTCACAGAACTTCCTTGACGAGGCCGTGAAGGCCGGTGCTGATCCCGCGGTCCTGGCGCAGGGCGGTGAGGCCATCGGCACTTTCTGCACGAGATATCTGGACGTGTTCAACGCGGGGATCCACTACTCGTTCATCGCATCTGTTGTCGCCATGATGATCTCTCTGGTGATCTTCCTCGTCAACAAGAAGAAGTTCCCTACCCCGGAGAAGAAAGCCGCTTCCGCCAACACCGGCTACACCGCCGAGGAGAAAGCCACAATGGCAAAGGAGATCAAGCAGAGGATGTACGCCCTGTTCGCCGTTCTCGGCGTGGTGATCTTCTTCTGGCTCGCTTTCCATCAGAACGGACAGTCCCTCTCTCTCTTCGCCCGTGACTTCGTCAACACCGACAAGATCGCCCCTGAGATCTGGCAGGCCGTCAATCCGTTCTTCGTGATTGTGCTGACTCCGGTCATCATGTGGATCTTCGGAGCCCTCGGAAAGAGAGGCCGTCAGATCTCGACACCTCGCAAGATCGCCTACGGAATGGGGATCGCCGCCACGGCCTATCTGTTCCTCGCGGTCTTCTCCGGCACCATGGGCTATCCTTCAGCGACTGATTTCAGGGGAATGGACGTGGCTCAGCAGGCAGCCATGAAAGCCGGCCCTTGGGTTTTGATAGCGACCTATTTCTTTCTCACCGTGGCCGAACTCTTCATCTCCCCGCTCGGACTCTCGTTCGTGTCAAAGGTGGCTCCGAAGCACCTGCTCGGACTCTGCCAGGGACTTTGGCTCGGCGCTACCGCCGTGGGCAACCTCTTCTTGTGGATCGGGCCTCTGATGTACAACAAGATGCCTCTTTGGGCCTGCTGGAGCGTGTTCCTCTGCATGTGTCTCGTCGCTATGGGCGTGATGCTCGGAATGGTCAAGTGGCTTGAGAAGGTGACAAAGTAAGAAACCGCTTGATACTTGATAACAGAAGAGACAAGACAGACCCTGATCCTGTGGGCTGAGACCTACAACGATCCTCAGTACTTCCAGGAAGATCCGATAGCTTTTCCGACCTTGTTCGCACAGCGGTTCAAGGCCGGAAAATGTTCATTGGCGGATGTGGAGATCGCAGCTGTCTTCGCGGCGCATTTCGCATGGGGACGCAGGGCGATGATCATCCGCGACTGCGGCAGACTGTTCGACTGGATGGACTGGCGGCCCTACGACTATGTGATGGGCGGCAGGTGGCGGAACGATGACACCAGCATCCACCGCACCGTCAAATGGAGCGATGTGGCGGAAATATGCTCCCGTCTGAAGAAGGCTTACGAGTCAAGGGATTCTCTCGAACCTTTGTCACAGGACGAATTCCGGACCGGGATCTATGGACAGAAGACAGACCTGAAGGCTCCGAACAAGAAGATCAACATGCTCAGACGCTGGATGGTCCGAAACGACGGCAAGGTGGATCTGGGGATGTGGAAGCACACGGATCCCGCCGGTCTTCTCATCCCCTTGGATGTCCACGTCTATGACGAGGCGACCGCCCTCGGGCTGACCTCCAGAAAGCAGAAGGACATCGTGACGGTGAAAGAGATCACCGGCTGCTTCGCGGACATATTCCCCGGAGATCCCTGCAAGGGTGACTTCTCCCTCTTCGGCTACGGCGTGACGCATCCGCCGGTCCGCAGCCGGTGCGGCGGCGCTGATCAATAATTTACTAAACAGTCACTTAGGCAATCTGTGCCGCAGTATTGTGCCCCATTGATGGGATTCACGGCAGAATCATTATCATGCGGTTGTAGAGGTGGCCGAAGAATGGGACTTCGCCGTCCGGACGGAATCCGAGGGCGGAGTAATAGGAACCAAGGCGTTGCCTGGCCTTGTCCACGATGAGGCTGATGCGATGAAAACCTTTCCTGCGTCCCTCCTCAATGCCGTCCAGCATCAGCAGATGGCCTATGCGGTCAGTCGAGCCGGCATATTCAAAAGTCATGCGGCGGAATTCGGGAAGAATGGCCATGCTGTCGAGGTAGAACTCGCCTGGGAGGCACTCCGGAGCCATTGACTGCAGGCCTTGCTCTGTGGCGGATGATTGGCCTCCTGAGCCGGCAGCGGAATCCGCGGCATCTCCGGCGGCGTTCGCGAAAGCTGCGTTCAGCAGCCCCCATGTAAAGTCCCGCAGCGGCAGGTAGTCATCTCCCGAATATGCCGTCAGCGATCCCACGGCCTTGCCGTCAACGCAGGCGATCCTTGTTCTGGCATATGAATATAACGTGTCATGTCTGGCGCAGACCTCGCCAAAGACTTTGAGGGCATCCATGACAGTCAATGACGCGGAAGCGAGTTCGATTCCGGAACCGGCGTCATTGAAAACCTCGTACCCCATCGCGGCGAGGACGTTCCTTGCGATGAAGCCGCCGTCAGACGGTCCGGCATCGCGGATGATAAATTCCATAACTAACTTATGAACTGGGCCTTGAGCGCCTCAAGCTTCGCATCGGCATCAGGACCTTTGGCACCGAAATAGAACTTGATCTTCGGCTCGGTGCCGGACGGACGGACGGAGACGATGTCGCCCGCCTCGTTGAAGAACTGGAGAACGTTCGACTTCTGGAGTCCGGTCTTCTCCGGATGGGCGTAGTCGATGACCTTGACGACCTTCGAGCCGGCAATCTCCGCCGGAGGGTTCTGCCTCAGATCCGCCATGATCTTCTGGATCTCCTCCGCACCGCTCTTGCCCTTGCGCACCAGAGAGACAAGCGACTCCTTGCGGTAGCCATATTCAGAATAAATCCTCTGGAGCAGCCGGTAAAGGGTCAGGCCCTGCTCCGCGGCCCAGGCGGCGCACTCGGCGACCATGATGCACGCCACAGGAGCGTCCTTGTCGCGCACGAACTCGCCGACATTGAAGCCGTAGCTTTCCTCGCCGCCGCAGATGAACTCTCCCTTGCCCTCGTTCTCCCGCACGATCTCCTCGATGTACTTGAATCCTGTCAGCACGTCGTAGCACTTCACCCCGAAACCGCGGCCGATCTCGGCGATCAGTTCAGTGGTGACGATCGTCTTTGCGATGTACTTGGTGGTATCCAGCTTCCCGAGCTCCTTCCAGCGGGTCAGGATGTAGTATGTCAGTATAGAGCCGGTCTGGTTGCCGTTCAGCTGAACCATCCTACCCTCGTCGTCACGCACAGCGATGCCCAGACGGTCGGCGTCAGGGTCCGAGGCCATGACGAGATCCGCCTCCTTCCTGTCAGCCATCTCCAGGGCCATCCTCATGGCCGCCGGCTCCTCCGGATTTGGAGAGACGACTGTCGGGAAGTCCCCGTCGCAGATGTCCTGCTCCGGCACGTGGACGACATTCTCGAATCCGAGACGTCTGAGAGCCTCCGGCACGATGCGCACCCCCGCTCCGTGAAGTGGGGTGTAAACTATCTTCAGGTCCTTGTGCCTCTCCCTGGCCTCGGGACTGAGGGTCAGCGAAAGGATGTCTGAGAGGTAGGCGTCGTCCATCTCCGCCCCCATCAGCTCGACCTCCCCGCAGTGTTCCTTCCTCTCGAACATCACCTGCGACGGATCTGTTATCCTGTTGACCTCGTCGATGATCTCCTGATCGACCGGGGCCGTGATCTGCGCTCCGTCAGACCAATAGACCTTGTAGCCGTTGTATTCCTTGGGGTTGTGCGAGGCGGTGACCATCACTCCGGCGACCGCACCCATCCTGCGGATGGAGTAGCTCAATTCCGGCGTAGGCCGGAGATTGTCGAAGATGAAGACATGCAATCCATTGGCACTGAATATGTCAGCTGCGATCCTGGCGAACATCTTCGAGTTGTTGCGGCTGTCGTAGGAGATGCAGACGCGGATGTCATCTCCGGAGACCTTCTTCAGAATATAATTGGCAAGCCCCTGGGTGGCCATGCCGACGGTGTATTTGTTCATCCTGTTGGTTCCGACTCCCATGATGCCCCTAAGGCCTCCTGTGCCGAACTCCAGAGTCTTGTAGAAAGCGTCCTCGAACCCCGCCGGATCGTTGTTCCGCAGTTCGAGCACCTTCATTTTTGTCTCCTGATCAAAGTCACCTTCCAGCCATTTTCTGGCGTTCTCGTTGTAGTCCTGTGCCATAGTGTCCGTTCTTTTTATTCATTGGCATCGCAAACCGCATCGCCCAGCGGCGGCCTTTGCCGATTACCAAACCACAAATTTACTCAAATTATCCGGCATCAAGAAGCCTGATGTACAGTTTTGTCAGATATTCATTACCTTTGGATTTAAAACATGGGCACTTTCTGATGGACAGTTTCGAGAGATTCATAGTTGAGAACGACGGAGCGGACACGGCGCGGCTTGTGATGGGGTGCCGGAAGTGGCCGGTACCGGAGGATCCCGCACTGGCTGAGCTCGATGCGAAAAGGCTGGCGGTCAACACTATCGAAGGCCGGAGAAAATTGAAGAAGAAACTGCCTGAATGGGTCGCCCGCACGGGGATGGTCTATCCTTCGGCACTTTGTACGGAGCAATGCAGCTCCTCGGACACGGCGCGCTACAAGACGGAGATTGTTCAAAGAATCATCAATGAATATGTCAGACCGGCCACTTCGATGGTTGGTGAGCCTTTTCGAACCACAGGCTCTGTCACTTCGGCAGGCTCAGCGACCGGAAATCACGGAAGGATCGCCGACCTGACCGGCGGGCTCGGGGTCGATTCACGGGCGTTCAGCGAGGTGGCAGGCGAAGTGCTTTACAACGAGATGAATCCGGAACTGGCAGCGGCGGCGAGACACAACTTCAAGGTTCTGGGAGCCACGAACATATTCATAAAGAACCGGGAGGCGACGGCAGACTCGCTTGAGGACATTCTTGAAGATTTCCGCCCGGACATCATATTCATGGATCCCGCGAGACGGGACTCATCCGGAAAAAAGGTCTTTCTGCTGGAGGACTGCTCGCCGGACGTGCTGAAGATGCTGCCGGGACTTTTCAAGGCAAGCCGGTTCATCCTCCTGAAGCTCTCCCCTATGGCGGACATAACAATGGTCACGGAAAGACTGGACAGAGCCTACGAGGACTATCTTGGAAAGACATCCGGACAAGGCTGGAACGGCCAGTGGGTGCGGGAGATTCACGTCGTGGCCAGCGGCGGGGAATGCAAGGAACTGCTGATTCTGCTGGACCGGGAATATGACGGAGGATGTACTTTGATTTGCCGCGAGAACGGCAGGACACTGACGTTCAAGCCGGAGGAGATTCAGAGCGCCAGGGCCGCCTACCCGGATTCCACGTTCGCTCGGATAATCTTCGAGCCGGGAAAGTCATTGACCAAGGCCGGTGTGTACAATGCCCTGTGCGGGAGGTTCGGACTCGTGAGACTGGCCCGGTTCACGCATCTGTACACCATCGGCGAACCGCTTTCGGACAAAGAACTGGAACAGCGGATCGCACCTCTCATGGATTTCGGGAAAGTCTATCATGTCAAGGAAATCCTTCCCCTCGACAAGGCTTCGATGAAAGACATCGGCAGACGTTACCCGCATTCGGAGGTCACGGCGAAGAACATCCCGATGTCAAGCGACGGACTCCGAACCCGCCTGAAGGTCAGATCCGGCGATGACGCCCACATCTTCGGCGCGCGGATAGAGACTCCTTACAACGAAGACAACTATCTGATTGTCACCTCGGCAAGACCAGTGACGGCTTTGCGGGAGGATCAGTGAGCCCCGGAGGGTGAAGCCGTGGAACCTTTCAGGTACCTGAGCCAGAAAGCGCGGTTGGCCTCATCGAAATGACGGCCCTGGTAGCCGCGGTAGCCGTGCATCCCGTCAGGGTAGATCATCAACTCGAACTTCTTTCCGGCCTTCTGCAATGCGTCAACCAACAACAGAGTGTTCTGGAAGTGCACATTGTCATCCCCGGTGCCGTGAGTGATCCTGAGCATCACGGAGCCGTCGCAGTTCTTCTCCGTGACAGGGTAGTTGGAGGCGCTGGCGACAGCCTTTGTGGAAGCGTAACCCTCCGGATTGTTCGCCGGAGTGTCCATGAACCGCTCCGTGTAGTGAGTGTCGTAAAGAGTCCAGTCATAGACCCCTCCGCCGGCGATGCCATAGTGGAAAGCGTCCGGATGGTTCATCACCAGAAGAGCCGTCATCGTGCCGCCGAACGAGAATCCCTCCACGCCGATCTTGTCTCCCTGCACGTAAGGAAGCGTCTTGAGATACTCCGCCCACTCAACGAAATCAAGCACCTCACGCTCGTCCAGACGCCTGTAGATCTGATCCAGCCCCTTGCGGCCGTTGTGGCCCGAAGCCCGGCAGTCAGCCACCACCTCGATGATGCCGTTCTCGGCGTACCATCGGTAATATTCCGGACTGCGGAACCGGTCAGTCACCTGAGGAGCGTCCGGACCGCCGTAGATGTCCATGTGGACGGGATATTTCTTCGCCGGATCGAAGCCTTCCGGATAAACGACCATCGCCGGAAGCGTGAGGCCATCCTTGGTCGTCATCGTGATATGCTCCGGAAGAGGGTAATTCGAGGCGTCAAAACTCTTACCGGCCATGTCTGCCACCTTGAAAGACTTGGAAGGTCTCTTCAGATCGTAGATCCATACCTGCGACGGAGTCCTGGAATTGCTGGCGGAAGCTATGGCATACCTCTGATCAGGCGAGACCCGCACCGATGCGACATGCATGGCCGGATCCGAGATATTCCTGACCGCTCCCTTGCAGATTGAATACAGCCCGCTGCGCACACGGGAATCACGCTCGGCCACGAACAGAACCTCCGAGGCGCTCCCGTCAAAAGCCTTGCCCTCCTTCACATCCACAAGCGACACGCACCAGTTCTCCCCATCGGTGAGGCGCTGCAGAACCGAACCGTCGTAGGAGAGGTAATAAATCTGCTGCCAGCCGGTCTCAAACGAACGGACCATGTAGATCCCGTTCCGCCCGAACAGCATCCCGTCAATCCAGTCCAGCCATGTCCTGTAGGTCTCATGGTAGATGTGTCTCTTCGAACCGTCGGCCGGTGACACGGCGTAAAGGTCGAGAGTGTTCTGCGTCCTCGGCTCTCTCTGGACAAAGAAGTCCCCGCTGTCGGCACCCCAGAACGGAGTCCCGAAATACTGGTCGTCATTCTCATCGAAATCCGCCCAGGCCGTCCCGCCGTCCCTGACATCCACGATCCCGATCCGCACCTTGGGGTTGTTGTCCCCGCACTTCGGGTAGCGCGTCATCCTGACCGAACCTCCGGTCGGAGACATTCCAGGCAAGGCGACAGCAGATCCGGCGTTCTGCGAATATGCCAGCCCCATCCCGGAACGGTCGGCGTCCTCCGCGAACGGAGAGTAGATCGGAAAGATCGGAACATCCGAATTGTCAAAGCGATAGAATCCTATCTTCCTGGAATCCGGCGACCACCAGAACGCGCGGTAATGAGAGGGTCTGCCCAGAATCTCCTCATAGTACACCCATGAGGCATAGCCGTTCAGAATCACGTCCGACCCGTCGAAGGTCAGCCGGGTCTCCCCTTTCGTGGCGATGTCCACCACCCAAAGGTCGTTGGCCCTCGTGAACGCCATCTTCGTGGAGTCCGGTGAATATGTCAGATTGACCGCACCCTCCGGTCTGAAAGGGAAATCCGTGAACTTGGCAGGATAACTTATCCGCTTGGTGACCTTTCCTGTCACAGCATTGACAGAAAAGTCCTTATCCCCTGTGAAAGAGTGGTTGTAGGTCAACGCCACCTCGTTCTCCCCCACCCATTTCCATGCGGAAGGAATGTCATTGAAATCCTTGGCCGGAACGCCTGCGGACACCAGTAAAGCCAAAATGGTCGAAATCATGTCTGAAAATATTTATCATTAAAGTTGACGAGGTAAACCTTGTCGGTGGCGCGGGTCAGGGCGGTGTAGAGCCACTTGAGGTCATCGACCGTGAGTTCGTCCTGCCAGAACGGGTTGTCGATGAAGACACAGCTCCACTGGCCGCCCTGACTTTTGTGGCAGGTGATTGCATTGGCGTACTTCAGCTGGAGGGCATTGTAGTAAGGATCCTCACGCACAGCCTCGTAGCGTTTCTTCTTGGTCGGGATGTCGGCGTAGTCCTCGTTGACCCCGCTGTAGAGTTGGTTCTGCTGCCCGTAACTCAGCGAGGCGGACTCGGACTCAAGGGTGTCCAGACAGACTTTAGCGACGATCTCTGTGTCATCGTAGTCCGGGAACAGGAGCCGGGCATCAGCGAAATGAAGCCCGTAACGTTCCTCGAAATTTCTGATGGACAACAACTTGGCGATGTCTCCGTTGGCGATGTAGTCCATCCCTTTCACTCCTTTCAGAAACTGGTAGCAGTTCTTCACGATCATCAGTTTCTCGCCTCGAACCAGACGGTCCTCATCGTAGAACACCTGGGTGCGGATCCCGGCGTTGTAGCGGTTGGCGCGCTTGTTGGAGCGGCAGAGCACCACCGTGTCATCTTTGGAATATTCAGAAAAATAGGCGGAGTTGAGGGTGTCGAGAAGCTCGCCGCCGGTGATCCGCGCGACATCGTCGAAACCTTCGACGCACAGCCCCAGCTCGTCCGGCGTGAACGTTCCGTCCCCGTAGAGATCCGTGGCTATGAGTTCCCGCAACCTTGTGGCGTTGGACAGGATTCCGGACTCCTTCCGTTGACGGACAACCTCGCTCAGACCGCAGTAGCGCACCCCGCCGAAGCAGTCCATACATTCCTTGGAAAGGGCCGGCGAGGCCTCCATCCCGACAGGAGGCAGCTGGGCGTCGTCACCGATCATTATCAGGCGGCAATCGTTGCCGGAGCGGACATATTCAATCAAGTCTTTCAGCAGGTCGCCTGTCCCGAATTGAGTGGAACTCTGCCTCTGCGCATCCTCAATGCCGATCAGGGATACCTCATCCACGATGAAAAGCTTGCGGGACATCTTGTTCGGCGCCAGAGAAAACTGGCCGAAACCGTCGTCGCCGACACTTTTCTGGCGGTAGATGCATTTGTGGATCGTGCGGGCCGGCTTGCCGGCGTGAAGGGAGAGAACTTTCGCAGCGCGGCCTGTAGGAGCCAGAAGGAAGCAGATCTCCTCATATTCCTCTGTCGCCCCGGCGTTCCGGTCCGCTTCGACAGGTTCAACGGCCTGAGCCTTGCGGATCTTTGGGCGAAGATCATCAAACGACCGGATCACAGCCGCGATGGCGGAAGTCTTGCCAGTGCCGGCATAGCCGTTGACAACCAGAATGTCAGCGTCGTCGCAGGTCACGAAATCAGCGATCTCCCGGAACAGCCTGTCCTGATCGTCCGTGCCATCATAAGGGAAACAATCCCTGAAACGCCCGTAGAAAAAATCACCCCTGTCCATTACTTGCTCCTGCGGCTGAAAATCATCATCACCACCGCCAGAATAGGATAGATCTCGACACGGCCGAGGAACATGTCCAGCGTGTACATGAACTTGGCGGAGGCCGGCTCGGCATTGAAACTGCCCAGCGTGCCGATGTCCCCGACCGAGATCCCCACATTTCCCAAGGACGTGAGAGTGGCCGTCAAAGCGTGGCTGTTGTCCGGATTGAACACAAGGCACACGACCACGGAGATGATGACAACCATAAAGTACAGAGCGATGTACAGGATGTGCGGAGTGACATCGTCCTGCCTCACCACCCTGCCGTTCACCCTGATCTCGTTGACGGAAGCCGGATGAAGAACCATCCGCAGCCGGTACTTTATCTCCTTGCACAGCAGCAGAGCCCTGTCGGACTTCACGCCTCCGGAGGTGGAACCGGCCATTCCGCACCATATTCCCACAAACACCAGCATGGCTGACGGGAGAACCGGCCAGAAGCTGTTGTCGGCGATGCAGAAACCGGTTGTGGAGGCGAAACTCAGTATGTGGAATGAACCTGAAAGCAAAGCCTCACCCCAGGATCTCTCTATGCCGTGGAACTTCAGCGACACAGCCACAATCACACCCGTCACGACCAGCGACCATAGGTAGAATTTGAATATCTCGTTCCGTAGCGGCTTCAAGGATCTTGTCGCCACCGCCACGAAGACCATTCCGAAATGGATCGAGGACAGCAGCATGAAAAGCATTGTCACAAGACAGACCGGCACGGATCCGAAGGCCCCGATCGAAAGGTTCCTTGTGCTGAATCCGCCTGTCGCCGTGACGCTCATGGCGTGGTTGACCGCGTCGAACGGACTCATCCCGGCCATCACATAAAGCAGGAACGAGGCGGCCGTCAGCCCGAGATAGACATAGGTGAAGATGTAAACTGTCCGGTTGGTCCCGGACCGGTACTCTCTCCTGGACAGGGACGACAGTTCCAGACTGGTCAGCCTCAAGCGCATCTGCGATGAACCGGGAATGATCAGCAGCAGGAACACAACGACTCCCAAGCCTCCGATGAAGTGCGTGGAGGAGCGCCAGAACAGCAGACTGTCAGGCAGGGCCTCTATGTTGTCCAGAATCGTGGATCCGGTTGTCGTGAAACCTGAGACGCTTTCAAACCAAGCGTTTATGACAGTGAACGGCCCACCCCAAAGAGCATAGGGCAGCATGCCGAAAATGAAGGACAGAAGCCACGACAGGACGATGATCATGTAGCCGTCCTTCAAGGTGATGGCGGCGGATTTTCTTACGAATATGAACGGGAATATCCCGACGGTGAACGTTATGGTGAAACTGATCAGCAATGCGGCCAAGGCACTGTCGTTGCCGTTCGCCACGGAGACCAGGACAGACAGGAACATGAACAGCGCGCTGACAAGCAGAGCGTAGCCCACATTTCTGGAGATCACCTTGATGTTCATTCTGATGTTCTTTTAGTCATCGCTCCTGGCAGTGCCGGTCACTTCGCCGGTCGCTGAGCTTGTCGGAGCGGCACCTGCCGAGGCGGCCTTGGATCGGAGGCTGGCCACCCTCTTGCGAAGCATCTGGTTCTCCCCCGCCAGCTCTGTGATGCCGTCATTCAGTTCAGCCAGCTGGTCGTCCCCCTCAAAGGAGCACGAATATTTCTTGTTGAAGGACCGGTAGTTGTGCAGCCCGGCCAGCATCCTGTAGATCGGATTCACATAATAGACAAGGATGAAGAACATCAGCATCAGCACGAGCAGCAGCCCGACCCCCACGGCCACAGTCCCGGGGATGATGCTCCTGTAGAATCCTCTCTGGAATGTCAGCGAATTTTTCTTCAGATCCGCATAGACGGCGTTGTTGAGCGCGTCGATGCCCGAGTTCAAGCGACGGAACTCGGGCTGCAGCCTGTCGAAGTACCAGGTTCTCGTGTCGATGAAGTCGGAAAGCAGCACATCATCCAACTCAAGAGAAGTCAGCATGTAGGCCGAACAGGCGCAAGCCACGGAATCCGTCAGCGGAGCCATCTTGTCGGAAGTCAACGAACCCCGCAAAGAATCACATTGCTCCATGAACTCCTTCTGACGGAACTCCGGAAAGGCTGTGACAGAATCGGCCCCGATGACGGCCAGCAGATCAAGATTGTACCTGTTCGCGGCCTCGGACAGTCTCTGGGCGATGTTGACGCTGCGGATGTTGTCCGCTATGAGATTCGAAACATAGTCGCTCATCTTGTGGTACTCCAAGATGGAGATCACGCTGGAGACGAGCAGAGAGACGGCTATCGCACTGAGGCTCAGCGTCAGCTTCATCCTCATCGTGAGCCGGAACTCCTTCATTCTGTCCGCAAGTTTCCTGAACATTTCCTGCAAGTCTGTTTGACTTGCAAACTTACACAAAATTCACGACAAAGAAAACAGGCCACCCTCTACCGATGTCTCTTCTCCAGTTCCTTTTCAAGGTCGGCGATGCCGTAGCCTTTGCTGACAAGAAGCACAAGCAGATGATAGACCGGATCCGAAGCCTCGAGCTGGACACTTCCCCGCGCACTATGATCTCCACGCCGGGGAACCTCTGCTGAAGTCCGGCATTGAACTCAAGATTGACTCCCTGCGACAATCCGTCCGGGGAGACCTCCGTCACAATCGCGACGGCAACCACTAAAAGGAATACTTCACGACGCCCAGAACCCTGTGGTTCATGACGTTATGAAGATCATTGACTGCAAGTCCCCTTGAATCCAAAGCGTTTATGTCTCCGTAGCGGACACAGGTGCCGTCATACTCAACAGCGAATGTCAGCCTGTCCAGATTGAAGGCCACAGCCGGCACGACGCGGAACATGTCGCGGATGTTCTTGAACCCGCCGGAGAAGTAGTAGATGTAACTCGTGATCGCGGCGCCGGTGTCGATGTCCGTGAGGAGGTCCTGCGCCGAGCCGAGCGCCGTCATCCCGCCGGCCATGAGCATGAACTGCCATTGGCTTCCGTAGGATGCCGACACGAAGGCGGTGGCGGAACGCAGAGGCGTGTACTTGTAGTTCAGTTGGTCGCTGTAGTCGCAAAGGGCATAGCCCCCCATCAGACGGAGATGGTCTCCTCCGGAGGCAAGGACAGCCTTGGCGTTGACCTTGAACAGCCCCTTTGAATATTCCAGATAGCCCATCGGGCTTATCATCGAAAGCCTGTCCTTGACGGCTGATCCCTTGTAGTAGGAGCTGCTGTTGGCAAGGGTACGCCAACGGGGCCTGATGCTGAGGAAATCGGCTCCCACCTTCGCCGTGAAATGTTCAGTGGAGAATGACAGTCCGGCGTAGAGTTCAGGGAGGAGGCCGTATTTCACATAGTCAACGGACTCTCCCTGCGGGCCGGTCGGCATGAATTCCATCGGATAGAGGAGTCCCGCCGTGAAGGTCAGATGTTTAAGAAACGAGACATCCGCCATCAGCTGAGGACTTCTTGCATACGGATTGAACGGGGAGCCGGTCTCATAGCCGATGGTGCAGGGCATGTCCAGAGACATCGGGTGCCAGGCATGCCCGACCTTGAGATCGACAGAGCCGAAAATCCCGCCGAGATCATCCCGGCCGAGATTCAGGTAGGCCTCCCTAAGATGGAGAGACGCCGCGCCTTTGCCCACAATGTGAAAATCGGTCTCCAGTTTGCCGGTCACGTTCAACGCTCCGTACCGGAGGCCTGTAAGATTGAAGCCCAGGCGGGTTGTCAGAGCGGACACCGTCAATGACGGGTTGTACCAGATGTCGTAGCCGTTCTTGTTGAACTCGCTGTCGTAAGGCAGGTAGTAGAACAGGTCTTCGGTGTCGGCCTTGACCTCGCGGGCGTCGAACGCCGCGCTCGTGCGGAAGAAACCATAGGGTTCCAGATGATTGGTGAGCTTTACCAGATGGCTTTGGGCTCCGGCCGGCAAAGCGGAAACCAGCATGGCCAAGGCCAGTGTTGTCAGTGTTCTTTTCATACCATCATGTCTTCTGCGTCAAGGCCGGCGACCCTGACCTGTTGTCAACTATTAAAATGTGAATTTGACAAGTGCCTGAATGCGGTTGTTGGTGATCCAGTGGAGGTTGTCCTTGGCAAGGCCGTCCACTCCGATGCATTTCACACCGTCAATAGTCTTGTAATCGCCGTACTGAACGCTTGTAAGCTCATATTCAAGACCGATCGCGAACTTGCCGATGTTGCGGATCACGGTAGGTGTGAGCCTGAACATCCGATTCATGTTCGAGAAGCTGTTCTTGCTGAAATAGAGGTTCTCGGCCTTCGCATAGGTGTGACCGTTCAGATCGGTGACACCGAATCCATTGCCGGTGTAAAGGTCAGCCTTGGTTCCGAAATTCTTCACATAGCCGCCAAAGAGGATCCATTGGGTCTTCTTGCCGTACATGAGGCTGACCCAGGTGGAAGAGTTGCGGGTAGGGGTATATTCATAACTTACGCCGTCCGACTTGACACCTGAGATTCCATAGCCTCCGTTGAGGTTGAGGTGCTCGCCGGCCTCGGCGATTGTCGTCTTGACCTTGACGGAGAAGAGACCTTTGCCGTACTGTCCGTAGAGGAACGGCGTGAATGTGGTGATGCGGTCATCAACCTTGACGGTGCCGTTGTTGTTCCTCGGTTTTATCGAAAGCATGTTCACTCCGGCCCGGAAGAGGAATCCGTCTTTCCTGTAGTTCAGACCGAGATAGATCTCCGGAGTGCAGCCGTACTGGATGTAGTCCGCGGACGCTCCGCCAGGACCGGTGGAAGTGTACTGCATCTGCCAGATGGCGGCACCTGTCAATGACAAAGTCTCGCTCAGGCTGTAGTCCAGTTTCACCTGAGGCGTGCGGCTGAAAGGCCCGAAAGGAGCGCCGGTGTTCAGCGAGAATACATCCGGCATGTCAGCCGCCATCGGGTGCCAGGCCTGTCCGGCGGTCACCAGCCAGTCATTTCTGCCGATTGTGGCATAGGCCTGACGGAGACGGAGGACAGCCGTTCCGGTGGAGCCGGAAAGTCCGTTGTAGAAGTCAGTCTCGATCTTCGCTCCGATCTTGAAACCGTCATACTCATAACCGGTCACATTGAGACCGATTCTTGAGGTGAGGGCTGCGAAGCGGAAAGAGTTCTGCTCATTAAGATCCACATTCCCCTTCTTGTTCTCGTCCTTTGGAAGGTAGTAGAAAAAGTCCTCGGTTCCGGCAACGCTCTCGCGGGTGTCGAAAGCATAGTAGTTACGGATGAATCCGTAGAGACTCACACGCGGCTTGGTCTCCTGAGCGCCAAGTGAGGCGCAGACAGCCAAGGCGGCAAGTGAAACAGCGATTCTGTTCATTTTACAACAACAATTTAGATTTTACATGGAGAAGCTGCTTTGATGTCCTCACCAAAACAGCTTCTCGACAATATTCCTATATTACTGGGCGAACGGGAAGATCTTGGTAACCCAGAAGAATCCGAAGATGAATCCCACCACGCCGATGATGATGCCGACCTTGGCCATGTCCTTGGTCTCCACAAGCCCCGTGGAGGCGGCGATGGCGTTCGGAGGTGTGGAAATCGGCAGGACCATAGCGAGCGAGGCACAGACGGCGATGAAGATGATCATTGCCTGTGAACCGCCCATCGCGATGAACGCCGAGTTGTTCGCCGCAGCGGGATCGGCCATGCCCTCGGCCACGACTATAAGAATCGGGATGAGAAGCGCGGCGGTCGCCGAGTTGCTGATGAAATTAGACAGGCCGTAGCAGACAAGACCGGCGATGATCAGCACAAGGACAACCGACATCGTGCCGAAAGGAATCGCCGTGATCAGCACCTTGGCAAGACCCGTGTCCTGAAGCAGGTAGCCCAGGGCGAATCCTCCGGCGACGAGCCAGAGCACGGACCAGTTGATCTCCTTGATCTCCTCCTTTCCGAAAAGGCCGGTGGCCGTGAACACTCCGAGAGGAATCAGAGCCACGACATTGGAACTGATGTGATGGATCTGCTCCGTGACCCACAGAAGGATCGTGACGGCGAAGGTCACCCAGACAAGCTTGCTCCTCCAGTCCTTCTTCTTGGTGTTCTCCGGAATCTCAAGCACGAGTTTCTCGGTCTTGAACGGGAAGAAGATAAGCAGGAGAATCCAGGCCAGAAGAACCATGATGATTACATAAGGAATCATGTGCACACACCAGTCCACGAAGGAAACATCAATCCCCGCCTGCTCAAGATAGCCCTTGGCCGTGGCGTTCGGAGGTGTTCCGATCGGAGTTCCCATGCCGCCGAGATTGGCCGCGATAGGGATGGACAGGGCCAGGCCCACCTTGCCGCGGTCATCGCTCGGAAGTTTCGAGAGCACCGGAGCGAGGAAAGCCAGCATCATGGCGGCTGTGGCCGTGTTGCTCATGAACATCGAGAACACGGAGATTATGGTGAGGAATCCAAGCAGAACCATCTTCGGCTTGGTTCCGAATATGCTCAGGAGCGATTTTGCCAGTGTCACGTCCAATCCGAATCTCTCGGCCATGATCGCAAGCACGAATCCGCCGAGAAACAGCATCACGACAGGATCGGCGAAAGAGGACATTATCTTCTTGTAGCTCACGAGCTGTCCGAACTCAGGGTTGCAGAAGAACCCGAATCCCTTGTCGGACACAGTCAGCAGGGCAATCACGATGATCAGCACCGATGTGGTCCAGTTCGGGATGATCTCGAAGACCCACATCAGGGCGGCGAAGACAAACAGGGCGATCACACGCTGCTGGACAACTGTCAGTGCGTCGATGCCGAAGAAAGAGGTAGGGACACACCAAAGGAACAGTGTGGCCAGAAGAACGATTGGCAGAAGCACACAGTACTTCACATTGAATTTCTTTTCAGCCATTTCAATATTGATTATCAGTTATTATTTCTGGAATTCAAACCTTATGTCGATAGGAATGTTCTCAAGACGGATGTTCACGAGATCAGCCTTGAAGTCCTCCGACTGGATGCAGTATGTGTTCTCGAACTGCTCCGCGAACTCATAGTCCCCGGTCGCCTGGGTCTTGAGGACGATGCCCGCGAACTCGGCCACAAGCGAAATGGTCTTTTCGTAGTCGATCGAGTACTTGCCGCTGTCCCCGCGCCTGAAGGCTCCGTTGGTGTTGAGGTAGTTGAAGAGCATCACGTATGCCCTTCCGAGCTGTGAGGTCTCTCCGAAACGCTCGGAACGTATAAGGTTGGCCACAAAAGTGGTGATGGCGTCCTCCTTGGTGATGAGCGCAGGAATCTTGTGCTCGTCAATAAGCTTGCAGACAAAGTAAAGCCCGAGGGCATTGGCCTTCGCGTCCTCCCAGGTGAGAGCCTTGTTGCCGAGAGCGTCGTTGACGGTTCCCTTGCCGTTGACGGTCTCCTTCACCCCAAGCCCGTGGGAAATCTCCCGGAAGGCTATGTTCCAGTAAAAAGCCTCCTCGTCAAGATGATCCTGCTGGTCCGGGGCAAGGACAACGATGCCCACCGGATTCACAAGCCTGTTGAACTTCTCCATCATCACATTGCGGAGAAGCGCTGTACGGGTACCGGCCTTGGCCTGCACGTCAGCGTCGTAAGGGAGGTTAAGGGCGATCAGCTTGATCCCCGCATTGGCGTGGCCGGCGCAGTAGATGGCGTCGTAGGCGTAGATGTCCGACTTGTCCCCGGGAACAAAGGTCTTGTACTGATCCTCGCAAGGAATCCGCTTCTGAAGTTCCGGAAGCATCGAGGTGAACCGGTCTAGGACTTCCGTGCGCTTGAGATCCTTCAAGAGCACATAAGCCTCGTAGGAAGTCTTCAAACCGTACAGACGGTCATCGTTGACCTCGTTGGGACCGATGATGAGATCCATCCTGCTGTCGTTCATCTGCAGCCAGGCGAGGTCGCTGTCATAGTAATAGTCAGTCTTCAGCGCATCGATCTTTTTCAGAAGGTAATTGCGCACGCTTGGCTTGATGGTGATGTCAGCGGCGGCCTTGAGGTAGTTGCAGATCTTGTCGATGTTGTACTTGAACGCATCGTGGTACCACACGGAAACGAGTCCGCCGTCGGCACCGCGCCGGATGAGCGAATATGGACTTGTCTTCACAGGATCCTCCAATGAGTCGAACTCCGCCGCCGTCATGTCGGCCGGATAGAAGTTGGCTCCAAGAGGAAGATCTCCGAAACCGCCAATGAATGTGGAGCCATCGAGGCGGTCCCAGGGGCCGTAGTTGATTTTCGCATAATCCCTCAGATCGGCATCCTTCAGATTCCCGATCAAGGTCTTGTCTCCGAAATACTGCCTCCAGTAGATACTGTCAGCCTGGTCTGCGGCGAATTTGTAGAGGTTGAGGACTTCCTTACCGTTGTCGGTTATGCCGGAAAGGTCTGGCGACTCGATCCTCACGAGCGCATACGAATCGACCTTCTTCTGGACAGCGGTCTTCGGCTCCGTGTCACAGGAAGCCGCAAGAGCGATCAGCATTAATGCCAGAGCGGTTCTTTTCATCTCGAAAAAAGTGTTATTTAATAATGTTAGATTCATCATAATCCACAAATATAATGAATCTAAACGGAAAAAGCGCATCAACGAGACGTTGATGCGCCAATATTCGTAAGAAATCTTACTTTTTTAGATGATTCCCTGCTCAAGCATGGCCTGCGCGACCTTCATGAAGCCGGCGATGTTGGCGCCCTTCACGTAGTCAACAGTCCCGTCTGGACGGGTGCCGTACTTCACGCACTGCTCGTGGATGCTCTGCATGATCCAGTGAAGCTTGTCGTCAACCTCCTGGGCGGACCAGCTGAGGTGGGCGGCATTCTGGGTCATCTCAAGACCTGAGGTGGCTACTCCTCCGGCGTTCACGGCCTTGCCCGGGGCGAAGAGAACTCCGTTGTTCTGGAAGAAGTGGATGGCACCAGGCTGGCAACCCATGTTGGAGACCTCGCAGCAGCACCAGCAGCCGTTGGCCTTCAGTTCCTTGGCGTCATCCTCTCCGAGCTCGTTCTGGAAAGCGCAAGGGAGAGCGATGTCGCAAGGAATGCTCCAGGCCTTCTTGCCGGCCGTGAACTTGACCTGTCCAGGGAACCTGGTGGCGAGATCCTCGACCATGTTCCTGTTGGAGGCGCGCATGTCAAGCATGTAGTCGTTCATCTCAGGAGTCATTCCATCAGGAATATGGCAGACTCCGTCAGGGCCGGAGATGGCAACAACCTTGGCTCCAAGCTGGGTGGCCTTCTTCACAGCGCCCCAGGCCACGTTGCCGAAGCCGGAGATGCAGACCTTCTGACCTGCGATGTCCTTGCCGGCCTTGTGGAGAAGATGCTGGGTGAAATAGAGGGCTCCGAAACCGGTGGCTTCAGGGCGAAGGATGGAACCTCCCCAAGTCGATCCCTTTCCGGTAAGGACTCCGGTGTGGTACTGACGCGCGAGCTTCTGGTACATCCCGTTCAGGAAACCGATCTCACGTCCGCCGACACCCACGTCGCCCGCAGGGATGTCCTGGTCAGGGCCGATGCAGCGCCAGAGCTCAAGCATGAAGGCCTGGCAGAAACGCATGATCTCGGCGTTTGACTTGCCGACCGGGTCGAAGTCGGAACCGCCCTTGGCTCCACCCATAGGAAGGGTCGTAAGGGCGTTCTTGAATGTCTGCTCGAATCCGAGGAACTTGAGCATGGAAGGGGTCACGGCCTTGTGAAAACGGAGTCCGCCCTTGTAAGGTCCGATGGCGCTGTTGAACTGCACACGGTAGCCGAGGTTTGTCCGGACTTCGCCGTTGTCATCGATCCAGGTCACACGGAAGGTGAAGATCCTGTCAGGCTCGACAAGCCTCTCGACAATCTTGGCCTTCTCGAACTCAGGATGCTGGTTGTAAACCTCCTCGATTGACTCAAGAACCTCCTGCACAGCCTGAAGATACTCCTTCTCGGTAGGGTACTTGGCCTGAAGACGGGCCATTATCTCTGTTGTTTTCATAACGTGATTGTGTTATTAATTAGTTAATAATGTGTGTTCTATTTGACTTCCCACGTGGAGCCGCCGTGGAGCAGCTCATCCACGCTGTGAACTTTGGCCCTGGCCTTCACCTCCCCGACCTGCCTGGCGACCTCCTCGTCATAGGTGATGTCCGGAACCTCGCGTATGACCCCGAGGGCTACCGGGAATTCCGGCCACTTCATGTCGGCAAGCATCGTCTGGAGGCCGAGGTTGTCGGAATGGCTGTCGTGTGTGAGGATGTCATCCTCGGTGACTCCGTCCTTCCCGATGGTCACGACCTTCAGCCTCCAACCGTCGAGGGCGATCCCCTTGTCACGGTTCTTTCCGAAGATCATCTTCTCGCCGTCGCGCAGAACCAGCGTCCGGTCGGCCTTATGCTCCTTGTCGGAGATATCCGCATGGGATCCGTTGTTGAAAATCACGCAGTTCGTCAGGAACTCCATGACCGACGTGCCTTTGTGCCTGGAGGCGGCGAGCATGATCTCCTGGTTGAGGGCCAGCTCCGTGTCCATTCCCCTTGCGAAGAACGTCCCCTTGGCTCCAAGCACAAGACTGCCCGGATTGAACGGATGCTCAACCGTGCCGTAAGGGGATGTCTTGGTGACGGCTCCAAGTTTCGATGTCGGGGAATATTGCCCCTTCGTCATGCCGTAGATCCTGTTGTTGAAAAGCATCAGGTTGATGTCGATGTTCCTTCTGATGGCGTGGATGAAATGGTTCCCGCCTATGGCCAGCGCATCACCGTCACCGCTCACCTGCCAGACGCAGAGATCCGGGTTGGCGACCTTCATGCCGGTCGCTATGGCCGTGGCGCGGCCGTGGATGCTGTGGAATCCGTAAGTGTCCACATAGTACGGAAGTCTTGAGGAGCACCCGATGCCGGACACGACCACAATCTTGTCCTTGTCTATCCCCTTCTCCTTGCAAACCAGAGGCAGGGTCCTCTGAAGAGCGGCGAGAATGGAATAATCCCCGCATCCCGGGCACCATCTTATCTCCTGGTCGCTCTTGAAATCTTTCAATGAATATTCTGGCATTGGCTGTCTCTCCTATAATTGGGCCATGACGGCGTCAACAATCTCTTTAACAAGGAACGTCTGTCCCTGAACCTTGTTACAGGTCAAATAGTTGAATTGCGGGAACAAGGTCCTGAGGTACCCGGCGAACTGCCCGAGGTTAAGCTCGCAGACAATGATTTTCCGGAAGCCTGACAACACCTTCTCCGTGTTCCCCGGCAGCGGGTCGATGAAATCGAAATGCACGCGGCTGACATTCTTCCCGGCGGCGCGGAGTTCCTCTGTTGCAGCAAGAATATGTCCGTAAGTGCCTCCCCAGCCCACCAGCAGGACATCCCCGCTTTCAGGACCGTCGATGACCAGTCCCGGGATGTCCGCGGCGACGCGGGCGACTTTCTCAGCGCGCTCCCTGACCATAAGTTCATGATTGGCGGCGTCTGTGGAGAGCGCTCCCTCATGTGTCTTCTCAAGGCCTCCCACACGATGTCCAAGTCCAGGAGTTCCGGCAGGAGCCCATTTTCTGGCAAGGGTTTCCGGATCCCTCCCGAAAGGACGGAACTTGCCTCCGCCGGCCTCGGCGAGACGTGGTCTGATGACAGGATATTCACTCATCGAAGGAATCTTCCACGGCTCCGATCCGTTCCCGAGAAAGCCTTCGGAAAGGAGCAGGACGGGGGTCATGTGTTCCATGGCGATCCTTGCCGCCGTGAACGCCGCGTCAAAGCAATGAGCAGGAGAATGTGCGGCCATCACGACCATGGGGCTTTCGCCGTTGCGTCCGTAAAGGGCTTCGTTAAGGTCAGCCTGCTCTGTCTTGGTAGGCAACCCGGTGCATGGGCCGCCGCGCTGCACGTCCACCACCACAAGCGGGAGTTCGGTCATCACGGCCAGACCAAGGGCCTCTGACTTAAGCGACAGGCCCGGGCCCGAAGTCGTTGTGACGGCAAGGTTCCCCGCAAACGAGGCTCCGATGGCGCAGCAGATTCCGGCGATCTCGTCCTCGGTCTGCATGGTCTTGATACCAAGGTTCTTATGTATGGCGAGTTCTTCAAGGATGGCCGTTGCCGGTGTGATCGGATAGGAACCGCAGAAAAGAGGCCGCCCGGATTTCTCCGAAGCGGCTATCAGCCCCCAGGCCAGGGCCTGGTTACCGGTTATGTTCCTGTACACTCCTTTTTCCCTGACGTCAGGGACGACGGTGTACGTGTCAGCCACGGCCTGGATGTTGGCGGCGTAGTTGTAGCCGTCATTGACTACTTTGCGGTTCGGCCCGATCATCTCGGGATGCTTCCTGGCGAAACGTCCTTCAAGATATGTATAGACATAGTCCAGCGGACGGCTGTAGATGAAGCACGCCATCCCGAGGGTGAACATGTTCCTGCATTTGTGGATTGACACGACATCCAGCCCGCTGTCCTTAAGACTCTCTTCCGTCAGCTTGGTGATCGGAGCGACGATGATGTTCCTGTCCTCTATGTGAAGTTCTTCAAACGGATTGCCCGTGAACCCGGCTTTGGCAAGACCGAAATCATCGAAGGCATCCTCGTTCACCAGCACGGTAGCGTTTCTCTTGAGCCACCTGGCGTTCGCCTTGAGCGCCGCCGGGTTCATCGCGACCAGCATGTCGCAGAAATCTCCCGGTGTGTTGACCTTATGGCTGCCGATGTGAACCTGAAATCCGGAGACACCGGCGACAGTCCCTTTCGGGGCTCTGATCTCGGCCGGATAGTCCGGGAATGTGGAAAGGCCGTTACCATAGACTGCGGACAGGTTGGCGAACAAAGTTCCGGTAAGCTGCATGCCGTCACCGGAATCCCCGGCGAACCTGATCACAACATCCTTAGCATCAATAACCTTATGTTGCATTTCTATTTTAAGAATATTAGCGTTGTGTTTAAAAACCTTACAAATTAAAGCATAAAAAGCAGAATAACCAACATATTCCTGAAAAAAGATTCATTCCCTGCATACTCTTCAAAACAGCACAAAAATAGGGTCGGCGAGATGACTTCTCCAACCGACCCTTACTTACTTGCATGTCAAGAACTCTATTGCTGCTGGGCTGCCTGCTGGGCCTGAAGCTCCTTCTGGAGATCCTCGATGGTCCTGCCCTCAGGGATGTTAAGAGCCTTCCTCGCGTCAGGCGTGAGATCCCTGCACTGGGCCTTGTCAACGTAAAGGTACTGCGAGGTCTCGAAGACGAACAGATAGCCGCCGGCCTTCGCCAGTTTCTCGACAGCCTCCTGGGCCTTCTTGTAGATAGGATCCATCAGCTGCTGGTTCTGCTGCTGAAGTTCGGCCTGGATGGACTGCTGGAACTCCTGGATTCTCTGCTGGATGTCTCCGAGTTCCTTCTCCTTGCTTGCCTTGATGGCCGGAGTCCAGGTGGACTGCTTCTGCTGGTACTCGCTGTACTTGTTCTGGGCCTCCTCCATCATGCTCTGGAGAGTTTCCTGAGCCTCCTTCTGGGCAGCCTGCATCTGTGATCTGGCCGCGTCAGCCTCAGGCATGAGCATCACCAGTTCATTGAAGTCAACATAGGCGAACTTCGCCTGTGCAGAGGCTGTCAGAGTAAACAACGCCGCCAGGGCGATCAAAAGAATCTTTTTCATTTTTATGGTATTTTATCAATTTTCGTGTCTGTTCCGGATGCAAACTTACATAAAAATCCGCGATTTACACATCAGCCGCATAAGAAACGTCTCTCTTTTGAGGCAAATCTCTAGAATTGCTGTCCGATCAGGAAGTGGAACTGGCTCCTGTTCTTCTTCTCAGGATTGTCGAAGCCGTAGCCCCAGTCGATGCCCAGAAGACCGATCATCGGGAGGAACACCCTCACGCCGACACCGGCGGAGCGCTTGATCTGGAACGGATTGAAATTCTTGATGTCAGACCAGCAGTTACCACCCTCAAGGAATCCCAGCACGTAGATCGTGGACTGAGGCTGAAGGATGACAGGGTAACGGAACTCCATCGTGAACTTGTCATAGACATTGCCGGCGTAGTAGCCGTTGGAGTTGTACGGGGTGGCCTCCCACGGAGTAAGGTAGTAGTTCTCGTAGCCGCGCAGAGCGATGATGTCAGCACCGTAGGTATCGTAGCCCGACATGCCGTCGCCGCCGACCCTGAAGCCTTCGAACGGAGAGTAACCCCACCTGCGGTTGTAATATCCAAGGTAACCGAACTGCGCGCGGCTCATGATCACGAAGTCCCCGATGACTTTGGTGTAGAGCTCCCCGCTGACCTTCCATTTATGATACTCGATCCACTTGTAGCGGTCAGCCGAACTCCAGTTGTCGTAGTCGATGTCCTTGTAGCTTGAGACCTTGACCGGATCGCCGTCAGCGTCAAGACTGCCGAGATCCTTCTTTCTGAAAAGGGAATATGGAGGCGTGAGCTGGAGGCTGGCGCTGAAGTTGGATCCCATGCGCGGGAAGATCTGCTGGTCTGTGGAATTCCTGCTCAGGCTGACGGTGTAGCTCAGGTTGTGGGACTTGCCGTCATTGAACATGAAGTAGCCGTTGATCCAGTTCTTAAGATCGTAGATCTGCCAGTTGAGGCCGTTGTAAAGCACGAAGTAGTTGTCCGGCCATTTGAGCCTGGTGCCGATTCCGGCGGAGAAGCCGTACACCTGCATGACCTTGTCGTTGGACAGGAGTCCGATCGTGAGATAGGAGTTGGTCTGCCTTGTGTAGTAGGCCTGAAGGTTCAGGGACGTAGGCTTCTTGGCGAAAAGCCACGGCTCGGAGAATCCGAACACCAGTGAGGTGTAGTAGGTTCCGTTGGTCTGGAAGCGCAGCGAAAGATTCTGGGCGTCTCCCAGAGGAACAGGTCTCCACGCATTCTTGTCGAACATGCGCTTTGTGGAGAAATTGTTGAAGTTCACACCGATCGTGGCGACAAAAGTGTTGGCTCCCCAACCACCCGACAGTTCCAGCTGGCTGGAAGGCTTCTCCGTCACGTTATAGACAAGATCCACGGTGTTGTTCAACGAGTTGGGAAGGATGGAGTAGCCCTTCGACGGATCAGTGATGGCCTCCGGATCGAACTGCCCGAGGGAAGCGATCTCACGGATCGACCTCTCGAAGTCTGTCTGGCTGAAAAGGTAGCCCGGCCTCGTGGCGAGCTGTCTGCGGACAACCCTCTCGTTGGTCAGGTTGTTGCCGTTGATGACGATGTTGTTCAATGTGGCCTGCTTTCCCTCCGAGATCCTCATCTCGACATCGATGGAATCGCCCTGGATGTTCAGCTCGACAGGGGTCACGTTGAAGAAAAGGTAACCGTTGTCGCGATAAACCTTGGACACGTCCTGATCCCCCTGCTTTCCGCCGCCGAGAAGCCTCTTCTGCATGGTCACCATGTCGTAGGGATCTCCCTTGCGGATGTTCAGGATCTCATTGAGCTGGTCGGTGGAATAGACGGAATTGCCTGTCCACGAGATGTTTCTGAAATAGTATTTCTTGCCCTTGTCGATCTTGAAGTCGATCCCGAGACGGTCCGGAGTCACATAGTAGATCGAATCCTTGACAATACGCGCGTCCCGGTACCCTGCCTCGTTGAGCTTGCTGATGAGACTGATCTTGTCGTTTGGATATTCCTTCTGATTGAATTTCTTGGTATTGAAGAAGTTGTACCATTTCTTCGCCTTGGTCTTCTTCATGGAGCGGGAAAGCTTGTAGTCCGTGAAACCTTCCGTACCCTCGAACCTGATGTCCCGGATCTTCACCTTGTCTCCGCGGTCAACGGCGAAATTCACCTTTATGGCGTTCTTTACAATGGAATCCTTCCGGGTCTTAATGTCAACCTTGCAGTTGAGGAAGCCCTTGTCGGCATAGAACCTCTTTATGATGTCGGTGGAAGTCTTCGCCACATACTCGGAGAACTCACCGCCGCGGCGAAGGTTGAGCCGCTCGTCCAGGTCCTTCTGCTCCCCTTTTCTCACACCTGTGAAAAGCCATCTGGACACCCTCGGACGCTCCTGAATGCGGATGATGAAGAAAGCGGAGTCCTTTTTCTCGCTCAGATGGTCAAGTTCCAGCGCCACATTCTCGAAGTACCTCTGCATCCACAGCCTGGAGACTATGGAGGAAAGGTCATCGCTCGGCACAGTCACCCGCATGCCCTTCTGAAGACCTGTCAGGGAGATGATCTGCTGGCTTGAGAACTGGCTGTTCCCCTCGACGGTGATTCCCCCTACATAATAGGTCCTGGGATGCTCAAAGTCAACCTCGGCAGGTTCGGACGATTTTCCCGTTTCCTGTCCCGAAACCGGGACTGTGGCTAAAGCCAAGGCTGCAAGACACAAGAAGCGATATACTTTCATCGAATCAGATTTCATTGAATTAAGTTACAAATATACGCAAGTTATTTAACTTTACCATATCTGCGGTTCCTGTGGGTATATTCCTCAAGCGCCGCGCGGAACTCGTCCCGTCTGAAATCGGGCCACAGAGTGTCCACAAATAGAAATTCCGAATATGCGGCCTGCCAGAGGAGATAGTTGCTGATCCTCTCCTCCCCGGAGGTGCGGATGATCAAGTCAGGATCCGGAATCCCGTCCGTCACCAGATAGCGGCTGAAATCCTCGGCACCGACAGACTCAAGAGCTTGTGGATCGCGGGCATATTCATCGGCCATCCGCTTGGCGGCCTGAAGAATGTCCCATTTGCCGCTGTAGCTGAGGAACACGATGAGGGTCAGGAGCGGTTCTTTCCCCGGAGCGGGAGCCGTCTTTGCCTCTGCCTTGCGGATGGCGTCCAGAAGTCCGGGGGCGAGCTTTGAGGTGTTGCCCAGGACACGGAAACTCACCCCTTTCTCGGCCAAAGAGCCTATCTCGTCTGCGATCGCCTTGAACATCAGTTTCATAAGCGATCCGACCTCATCCTCTGGACGCCCCCAATTCTCCTCGGAGAACGCGAACAGGGAAAGGTATCTGACTCCGGATTCGGCGGCGGCCTCGACACAGGCTCTCACGCTTTCCACTCCTTCTGAATGCCCTGCAACCCTTTCAAGCCCCCTTTGGCGGGCCCAGCGTCCGTTGCCGTCCATGATGATGGACACATGTGTCGGTATGTTGTTGGTTTCGTTCATGTTCAAACAAATTGTCACTCTCCGCTGTTCCGGATGTCCTCACCCCAGAACAACTTCGTCGTCAACGCCTTTATGAAACTGGTATTTTTGAGACGAACCCTCTTAAGCGAAAACTGTGCCACCTTGACCTCCAGTACAGCCGATGGGCTTATGAGATGGTTCCGGTTGTCCATAGACAGCATGACCCCCTCATCCCTGGATCTCATGGAGACGGAGATCTCCGTAGAGTCCGGAACCACAAGCGGACGGGCGTTCAGATTGTGCGGGGCAATCGGAGCGATGATCAGGACCTTCGCCTCGGGAGCGCAGATCGGACCTCCGACACTCAATGAATATGCGGTTGACCCCGAACTGGTGGCCACAAGCAGGCCGTCCGCCCAGTAGGTCGGCAGAGTGTGCCCGTCAATCGTCACGTCTATCCCGAGAAGAGCCGCCCCGGAACGGTGCACGGAGACCTCATTCAATGTGTAGGGCCAGAACTGGGGATCAGGTTCACGGAAACCGTCCGGGACCTTTGTGTCCAGCAATTCCCTGTCCTCAAGGTACCAGTCTCCGGCCAGAAGGGCTTCACAGGCCTCTTCGGGGCTATATTCGGAAAGGAATCCAAGCCGTCCGAGATTGACCCCGAGAATCGGAACGCCGGATTTCCCGACGCATTGGGACGCCGAAAGGAATGTGCCGTCCCCGCCGACACTCATGACCATGCCGGTGCCTGGAAGGATGTCCTCCCCTCCGCTGATCCCGTAAAGTTCAAATGACACTTTTTCCAACCTCGACAACATCGGAGAAAGTCTTTCCTCCCGCATCGCGCCGCCGTCTCTGGAATATACCGCTATCTTCATCCGTGCCTTGAGAAGCTGTTTAGTGATTCCTGAAAAATAATTCTGAAAACATTTTCCAAAAATAGCATAATTCTGCTTAAAACTGAACAGAAATCATTATTTTTGTATGATACAATGTGATCGGACATGACCAGACTCAGTGTGAACATCAACAAGATCGCGACCATCCGCAATGCGCGCGGCGGGAACATGCCCGACGTGGAGAAAGCCGCGACAGACTGTGAGAGATTCGGCGCGGAAGGGATAACCGTCCATCCGAGGCCGGACGAAAGGCACATCAGATACTCGGACGTGAGGGCCATCAGACCGACTGTCACGACCGAGTTCAACATAGAGGGAAATCCTATTCCGAGTTTCGTGGACCTTGTCCTCGAGGTCGTACCGGACCAGGTGACGCTCGTTCCGGACGCGCATGACGCCATCACCTCGAACACCGGCTGGGACACCGTCGTCAACAAGGGATTCCTTACCGACATCTGCGCAAGATTCAAGGAGAAAGGGATCCGCACCTCCATATTCATAGATCCGTCGCCAGCGATGGCTGAGGGTGCCAAGGCCTGCGGATGCGACCGCGTGGAGCTTTACACCGCCGATTACGCCGCGGACTACGCCTTTGGACCGGAAAAGGCTGTCGCCCCGTACCTTGAGACGGCCAAAGCGGTCAGGGAACTTGGTCTGGGGCTGAATGCGGGACATGACCTGAGCCTGGAGAATCTGGAATTCTACATCAGGACAATCCCTTGGACGGACGAGGTCTCCATAGGCCACGCCATCATCTGCGACGCCCTTTACATGGGCCTTGAGAAAACAATACAGGCCTACCTGTCGAAGATTCGGATTTTTTAGTTACTTTTGTGAACTTGAATATTAATCAACAAATCAATAAAATGAAACAGACATCACTGATTGTAAGCATCATAGCCCTTGTGGCCGTGGTCGCTCTCGGGATTATCCAGCTCACGTCAAACGGTAACGGGAAAAAGAAGGCCACCGGCGGCGAGGTCGCACAGGCCACGGCACAGGCAGGCTCGATCGTATGGTTCGACCTCGACAGGGTGCTTGACGAATACGACATGGCCAATGACCTCAGGTCTGTCGTGGAGACAAAGGTCCAGAGCATCCAGGAGGAGATCAACAGAAGGGGCAACAAGCTTCAGAGTGACGTGAACAAGTTCCAGTCAGACCTTGACAAGGGACTTCTCGTGCGTTCGGTGGCCGAGCAGAGAAACATCAAGCTTCAGGAGCAGCAGAACAACTTCAACAACTATGCGGCCCAGAAGCAGCAGGAGATCGCGGAGGAGCAGCAGGTGATGATGAACCAGATCGGTGACGCCATCAAGACATTCCTCGACAAGTTCAACGGGGAGCATGGCTATGCGATGATCATCGCCACCCAGGGCAGCGTTCTTCCTGCTCCTGTGGCCTCCGGAGATCCTGATCTCGATGTGACCGACGCGATTCTCGCCGGCCTCAACGACGAGTACATCCAGAGCAAGGGGAAGGCCGGAAAGGCCGCCCAGGCCGCCGGCGAGACCAAAGCGGAATAAGCTTTGAGAATCGCCCTCCTGTCCTGCTTTTACCCATTCAGAGGGGGAATCTCCCAGTTCAACGCAAGTCTTTACTTGGAGCTGGGCAAAAGCCACACTGTCAAGGCTTTCAATTTCAAGAGACAGTATCCGGAATTTCTTTTTCCGGGAAAGACACAGTATGTCACCAAGGATGACAATGCCGTGCCCATAGAGAGCGAGGCTCTGCTGGACACGGCCAATCCTTTTACCTACTGGCGGACCTGCAAGGCGATCCGTGACTGGAAGCCGGATCTTGTGGTGATAAGCTATTGGATGTCCTATTTCGCGCCGTCTCTGGGGTTCATCGCCAGAAGGCTCAGGAAGCGCTGCAAGGTCATCTCGATCCTGCACAACGTCATCCCGCACGAACCGGGATTCTTCGACGCGCCTCTGACAAGATACTTCCTGTCCGGATGCTCGGGCAACGTGACACTGTGCGACGAGGTCGCCGGCGATCTGCGCAGGCTCGCGCCGGACGCTCCGAATGTCACGTTGTTCCACCCGATCTACGGACATTTCGGGGAAAGGCTGCCGAGGGCTGATGCGGAAAGGATTCTTGGACTGGAACCGGGAAAGAGGAACATCCTGTTCTTCGGACTTATCAGAGCCTACAAGGGGCTTGACATTCTTCTGGACGCATTCGGCAGACTGGACGACAGTTATCAGCTGATCGTGGCCGGAGAGCCCTACGGTTCGTTCGACAAGTACCGGACAATCATCGACGGATCTCCGGCCAAGGACAGGATCAAGCTGTTCACGCGCTATATAAAAGACTCCGAGGTCAAGGAGTATTTCTCGGCATCCGATCTGGTCGTGCTGCCTTACAGATCAGCGACCCAAAGCGGAATCAGCGCCATCGCCTATCATTTCGAGGTACCGATGGTCGTTACCGATGTCGGAGGGCTGCGCCAGTCCATCGGAGACTGTGGCACGGGACTTGTCGCGGAGAAGGCCGATGTGGACTGCATCGAAAGAGAAATCCTCACCTACTTCTCCGATGCGAACATCAAGACTCTATGCGTGAACTCGATAAGGGCCGAGAAAGAGAGACTCTCCTGGAAGGCGTTCAGCAGGAGGATGTTGGAGTTTTCAGACAATTTGTACAAGAAAAGATGAAGAACAGACACTTGACTGCTTTCGCGGCCTTTCTTCTCATGGCGGCCGCCTTCGGTTCCGGAGTCGATGCTCAGGAATATTTCCAGCCACAGGTCGTGGTCTCTACCGAGAAGGTACGCTTAAACGGCAAGGTTTTCTACTCGCACGTTGCCCGGGAGCGCCAGACCCTCTACTCGATCTGCAAGGCCTATAACGTCACCCTTCAGGAACTCTACGATGCCAACCCGACGCTCCGGCTGGAGACCGAAGGGCTCAAGAAGGATCAGATACTTCTGATTCCTGTCAAGGACGGGGTACCGGAGAAGGATGCCGCGGAACCGGCGGAGCAGAAAGCGGAGACATCATCAGAAGTGACAGGAAAGGCGAACAGGAAGGATGAGGACAATGAATATTTCATCCATCGCGTGAAGTGGTTCGAAGATCTGGATGCCATAGCCAGAAAGTACATGGTCTCCAAGGAATCCATCATGAACATCAACGGGATGACTTCCGAAAGAGTCAGAAGGAAGGATGAGATCAAGATTCCGATCCATCCGCAGAAATGGGAGAGCGCAGGGGATGAGACCGTTTCGGCAGGCAATGAGACTGCCGGTCCGGCAGACCGGACCACCGGACGGCAGGATGTTACCCCGACAACCGCGGAAGGCGACGGAATATTCAGGAGGAGACATAAGACAAGCATCACGCTTCTGCTGCCTTTTGGCACCGCAGGGAAGGCTGACGGACAGATGATGGATTTCTACAGCGGAGTTCTGCTCGCAGCCAGAGACCTCGGCGAAGCGGACAACGAAATAGACCTCAATGTCTATGACATCGCCACAGAAGCCATGCCCGTCACTGAAGATAGGTTCTTGGAAAGCGATTTTGTGATCGGGCCGGTGTCCAACACGGACATCGCCAGAACGGTGAACGCGTCAAAAGGCAAAGCCTGGATTGTCTCTCCGCTGGATCCGAAGGTCGAGGCTCTCGCAGACACCATCCCGAACATCATACAGGCCCCGGCACCGACCAGGGCACAGATTTCAGACATGGTCAGATGGATCGGATCAGACCTCCGGGAAGAGGACAAAGTGATCCTCATCTCCCAGAAAGGGGGCGCCGCTGGCGGTTACTCCGCCAGCGTGAGGGAAGAGGTGCTCGCTTCGGGGCTGAGGCATTCCGACCTGTCGTTCAACATTCTGGAGGGCAGACAGGTCATGGAGCGGATCGACGGAATGATGACAGGCACCGGGGTCAACAGGGTCGTGATAGCGTCCGACAGCAAGGCATTCGTCATCGAGGTCGTCAGGCTCCTCTACCTCACGGCAAGCCAGAAAAAAGACATTGTACTCTACAGCACATCCAAGTTGAGAACATTCGAAGAGATCGACGTGAAGCAGCTTCACACCTTGGGGCTGCACTCAAGCGTTTCATATTTCGTGGACTACGACTCCGGAGACGTACATGATTTCCTGATGAAGTACAGAGCCATCTACGGCACGGAGCCGAGCCGTTCGGCGTTCCAGGGCTATGACCTCATGAAATTCTTCTCGACCATGAATTCTGAATACGGGAGAGGATGGGACAGGTCAGGCTCCCTTGAAGGCTCCGGACTCCAATCTGATTTCAATCTTGTCCGTACATTCCGTGGCGGCTACGTCAACGAAGCCGTCCGCCGAATCGTTTATGAACCGGATTATTCGGTAAGACTGATCAGATAGAAAGCAGTTCCTTGGCGTTCTCAACGGCGGCATCGGAGATGCTGCTGCCGCTCAGCATGCGCGCTATCTCCATGACACGATCCTGCCCGGACAGCGGACGCATGGATGTCGTGGCCTTGCCGAGCGCGTCATATTCCTTTTCCACGACATAATGGGCATTGCCCTTTGCCGCCACCTGAGGAAGGTGGGTTATGGCGAAGATCTGCATGTCTTTTCCCATTGAACAGATCATCCGTCCCATCTTGTCCGCGACACTGCCGGACACCCCTGTGTCGATCTCGTCAAAGATGAGCGTAGGCATGCTCACGAACCTTGCCATCATGGCTTTAAGGCAAAGCATCAGGCGGGACATCTCTCCTCCGGATGCGCACTTGGCCACATCCAAAGGAGTTGCCCCCGAGGCCGAGAACAGGAAACGGACGGCATCCTGACCGCTTGCGGACAAGGGAGCCTCGGAATGTTCCACCTCGAACACCGCATGGCCCATCTCAAGAGATCGGACGGACTCAGTGACAGTCTTTGAGAACGGTCCGCAGGCCTTGAGTCTGGCCTCATGGAGACGACTGGATATTCCCTCCAGGGTCTTTTTCTCCGCGGCCATCATGGACTCAAGTCCTGCTTTACGGGACTCAAGGGCCGCGGAATCGAAAAGTGAGCCGGAAAGGGCATCCCTTTGGGCGATCAGTTCCGCCACGGATGAGACCGAATAGCCCTTCATCAAGTCGTAGAGAAGGGAAAGACGTTTGTCCACGGCATCAAGACGCTCTTCGGAGAGTTCCGTGCGGGAATTGATGGCGGAGACTTCCTCAAGGATGTCATCGAGTTCGGTACGCGCGGAATCAATCCTTTCCGCCAAGGCCGAGATCTCCGGGACAAACCTTGCGGTTTTCTCCAGCATCTTCTGGGCTTCCTTCAAGGCTGACGACAGAGACATTGTCTCTGAATTGGGATTTGAAGGAGTGAACAGTTCCTCGACTCCGCCGAGATTCTCCTTGATCTCCTCCGCATTGGCAAGCTGCTTCCGCTCAATCTCCAGAGACTCAAGCTCACCCTCCTGAAGACGCGCGTCCTCAAGTCTCTGCCACCGTGCCCTGACATATTCGCTCTCCCCTCTCAAACGGTCTAGTCTTCGGGAGACTTCGGAATATTCCTTCTCAAGAGACCTGAATGTCCGGAACGACTTCGCGCAATCCTCCACAAGAGACTCATTCCCTGCGAAATGGTCCAGCATGGAAAGCTGGAAAACCTTGTCTGACAACAGAAGAGTCTGATGCTGGGAATGGATGTCCACAAGCCGCGAGGCGATAGCCTGAAGAACCTGAACGCTCACCGGAGAGTCGTTGATGAACGAGCGGGAGCGTCCGGAACGGCCAACCACCCTGCGGATGATCAGTTCTCCGCCCACGGTCTCCACATCGTTGCCCTCCAGAATGTCCGTCAACTCCAAGTCTTTCTCCGGAATTCCAAAGACAGCCTCCACTACACAGGTGTCGGCATCGCCGCCAATCACTGAAGCGTCGGCCTTTGACCCGAGCAACAGTGAAAGGGCCCCAAGCAGGATTGACTTTCCCGCTCCGGTCTGCCCGGATATAATGACCAAACCCTCCGGAAAATCAACGTCCAGAGAGTCTATCAAAACGTAATTTCTTATCTGAAGGGACTTAAGCATAGCCCCGGAGATTATTCCGCGTCAGAAGAATTCTCCTTGGCAGGGAGGACGGACAGTTCATCATCTCCGCCGGAACCGGCCATTCTGTAGTAGAGTTCCCCGTCCTCAAACTCGGAGATCGCGATGAGATCCGGTTTAGGGAGTTTCTCATAGTACTTGGAGATCTCTATCTGCTCCCGGTTCTCGAAAACCTCGTCCATTGTGTCCCGATCGGTACGGAAGTCCTCCAGCTTCTTGGCGAGTTCCTTCTTCTCGGCAAGAGCGATCTGATTCGCTCTCTTGTAGAGGAGAACCACTGTCTCATAGATGTTGCCCGTCGGTTCGGCGAGGTACTTGATGTCCCTTGTGATCGTGTTTGAAGGGACCTTCTTCTTAATGTCCATATTCAAAAAAGTTCTTTTCCCAACTAATTGTACGTGGCCTGATCCGCGGATTGTTTCAATAATTTCTCTCTGTCCCTTTCAAAGTCCTTCTCCTTCGCCCCGAGATCATCGTCGGCTCCGGAATAACGGCCAAGGGCCTTTTGCGAGCGGCGGTACAGAACATCCAGTTCCTTTCTGTAAGGCGAATCCGGAAGTTCTCCGATGAAGTTATAGTAGTCATCCACGAAAGTCATGTAGCGTTCCTTCTGCCTGCCCTCCACGCTGAGCAGGGCGTACTTGTAGGAGGATTTCGCGATGTGGTAGAGGATGTCCTCCCGGTAGATGTTCTCGGCGTTGTCCTTCAAGATGTTGCGGAATGCGACCCTGGCGGACTTGTAGTCTTCCATCCTGTAGTAGAGCCTGGCGTTCTCGTAGGCCTTCCGGTCCAGCCTGTCGTTCAGTTCCTTGAGCATCCTGCCGCAGATGGCCGCATGGGAATTGCCCGGATTCTCGACCATGTACTGACTGATGGCGTTGATGGCGTTGTGCGTAGGCACCTGATCCAGTTCATAGCGGAGGGTGGAGCGGTAAAGGCAGTCTATCCTCAGGAACGCGGCCTCCTCGGTGAACGGACTGCGCGGGAAATTCGTGATGAACTTCGTGAAATTCGTCTCGGCGGTGTAGTAGTCCTTGAAACGGTAGTTGCTCAGTCCCCAATAGTACTGGACTGTGTCATCCCTGTCAGTTCCGCTGGTCAGCACGGACATGGATTCGAACAGCTGGGCGGCCTTGCTGTACTTTCCGTGATTGAAATAGTCGAACGCGGCGGCGTACTTGGCGTCAACGTCGTTCCCGTTCAGAAGAGCCTCGTACTCCGACTTGCAGGACTGGAGGGACATCGCGGCGGCAACGGCAACGACCGTAAGCCTCAAAGTTGTCTTCAGCATATCAAAATTGCACATAATCATCAGTGTGACAAAAGGAATCTCTCCACTTCCAGCGCGGCGCGGCATCCGGAGGAGGCGGCCGTTATCGCCTGCCTGAAACGTGGATCCTGGACATCCCCGGCGGCGAACACTCCCTCGACATTTGTCCCGGAAGTCTTGCCACGGGTGACGATGTAGCCGTTCTCGTCAGTCTCGATGTATTTCTTGAATATGTCCGAGTTCGGATGATGTCCGATGGCCAGGAAAAATCCGTCAACCTTGACATCAAAAACCTTACCATCCTTGTCCTGAAGGCGAACTCCGGTCACACCTGCCTCATCTCCAAGTACTTCCTGCGTGTTGCAGTTCCAAAGCACCTCGATGTTCGCGGTGTTTCCGACTCTCTCCTGCATGGCAACAGAAGCTCTGAATACATCCCTGCGGACAATCATATAGACTTTCCGGCACAGACCGGCCAGATAGGTGGCCTCCTCGCATGCGGTGTCTCCCCCGCCGACCACGGCGACATCCTTCTTCCTGTAGAAAAAACCGTCACAGGTGGCGCAGGCGCTTACTCCCATGCCCCTGAATTTCTGCTCGGAAGGCAGTCCGAGGTACTTCGCCGTGGCACCTGTCGCTATGATGACAGCGTCAGCCTCGACCGAAGTCTCTCCGTCAATGGTGATCCTGAAAGGCCTGGACGAGAAATCCGCGTCCGTCACAACTCCCCTTCTGATGTCAGCGCCCAGACGCCGGGCCTGGGCCCGCATCCCGTCCATCAGCTGATTGGCATCGACCCCCTCCGGAAATCCGGGGAAATTCTCGACGACGGTGGTTGTGGTCAGCTGGCCGCCCGGTTCCATCCCTTCGTAAAGGACTGGCCCGAGCGCAGCCCTGGAAGCGTAGATCGCGGCCGTGTAGCCGGCCGGGCCGCCTCCTATGATAAGGCATCTGATCTTTTCCATACTCGTTAAATCTTAACTTACAAAGATAACCATAATTCGTGATTAGCCAAGCGGCGGAATGCTTCGATTTTCATTCGATTTTCCGATGGATGCACATCACTTGGTAACGTGCAAAAAATAACCTGCTTCAGACTGTATTTTATTTTTGAGGACATGTTCATTTTTGAAGAGGGAGTTTAGCGGTGCTAAATGAATAAAATAAAGATGCCCAAAAAGAGGAGATAAGATGAGACAGGTTATTTTTCACACGTCACTTAATTGGATTTTTTATAAATTTGTAATTTGGAACGACGTTGACACGCAACGGTTGTAACATAGACAGATGAACAAAGACAACAAGACACCGACGATTGATAACTTCCGGGAGATTTTAAGGAAGAACGGACTCAAGGTGACCCCGCAAAGGATCGCCGTACATGAAGCCATGCTCCGGCTCGGGCACGCATGCGCGGACATGGTGACGGCGGAGATCCTGGAAGCGAAAAAGGCGAAGGTCACAGTGGCGTCCGTCTACAACATCCTGACCCAGCTCTCACGTCTGGGAATATACCAACACAGAATGAGCGAGAACAACAAGATGTACTTCGATGTCAACACCTTCAAACACTTCCACCTTTACGACACCGTGAACCATGTGTTCTCCGATGTCATTGATGACGAACTCTACACCCTGATCGAGACAACTCTTCTATCGCGCCGCTTCAAAGGCTACAGGATCGACGGCATCGACGTGCAGATCCTGGCGCACCCGTCGGCCAAGGGAAAGAAATGATCCGTGACCTCACAAATTATCAACACTAATACTCAAAACACCTTGAAATTATGGCCAAAGTACTTGATTCAATGCTCCTTGCCGGTGCCGCTCTTGCCACGGGAGCCTGCTGCACCGGAGAGAAACCAGCCCGTACTCCCAATGTCGTGTTCATTCTGGCCGACGATCTCGGCTGGGGTGATCTCAGCTGCTACGGCCAGCGTAATTTCGAGACTCCTAACATCGACGCCATCGCGCAAGGCGGCATCAGGTTCACACAATGCTACTCCGGGACAACAGTAAGCGCTCCATCCAGATCATGTCTCCTGACCGGAACCCACAGCGGGCACACCCCGGTGAGAGGGAACCTTGAACTCGATCCGGAGGGACAGTTCCCGCTTCCTGACGGAGCCGAGACGATCTTCCACGACATGAGGAAGGCCGGCTACAGGACCGGAGCGTTCGGTAAATGGGGGCTCGGCTACATCGGAACAAGCGGTGATCCGGCCAACCAGGGAGTGGACGAGTTCTATGGATTCAACTGCCAGCTTCTCGCCCACAGCTACTATGCGGACCACATCTGGCACAACTCGGAGAGAATCGAGCTGGATGACAATGTCGATTCCGTTCCATACGGGCAAGGGACGTACATTCCTGACCTGATCCATGAGAAAGCCATTGAATTTCTTGAGACTTCGGTGAAGGACGGGAAGCCGTTCTTCCTCTGGTACCCTACGACAATCCCTCATGCGGAGCTGATTGTCCCGCAGGACAGCGTCATAAATAAATTCATAGGAAAGTACCCCGAGACCCCTTACCACGGAACGGACAGCGGTCCGGCGTTCCGCAAGGGAGGCTACTGCTCACAGGAGCATCCTCACGCCACATTCGCTGCCATGGTCACAAGACTTGACACCTACGTCGGACAGATCGTCGCGAAACTCAAGGAACTCGGAGTCTATGACAACACGATCATAATCTTCTCGTCCGACAACGGCCCGCATAAGGAAGGAGGCGCAGATCCGGACTTCTTCGACTCAAACGGCCCTTGGAGAGGCTACAAGAGAGACCTTTACGAAGGCGGCGTCAGAGTGCCTCTGATTGTCAGCTGGGAAGGCCACACCCCAAAGGGTGCGGACTCCGATCTCATCTGCTCATTCTGGGACGTGATGCCTACCCTGCGCGAACTTAACGGAGCCAAGGAAGAGACTCTTGAAGGCATGGACGGCATCAGTCTGCTTCCGACTTGGGAGAACAGGGACGGACAGAAGGAACACGAATGGCTGTATTTCGAATTCCAGGAACTCGGAGGACGCCAGGCCGTAAGGAAAGGAGAATGGAAACTCGTCCACCTGGATGTACGGAGCGACAACGACAAATACGAACTGTACAATCTCGCGGCAGATCCCGGCGAGACGACAGACCTGAGCGCGGAGAATCCGGAAAAGGTCGCCGAGCTCCAGGCGATAATGTCTGAGGCGCATATTCCGAATCCTGACTTCCCTATTCTCAAGGGAGAGACCGCAAGAGCGCGATAGCCACATTCCTGCGGCATTGACGAAAGAATCTATAGCATCATGACAATAAGACTTTTAGCCACCACGCTTCTGCTGATGCTACCGGCAGTGGCGCTTCCGGCCCAGGATGATCATGAATATTCAGTAAAACATCTTGTGTTTCCGGAAGGCTGCACCGTGCAGGACAAGATAAGCCTTGCGGCAAGGCTTGTCCCCACCAAAGAGCAGTTCGGCTGGCAGAATCTGGAGCTGACCGCATTCCTCCATTTCGGAATGAACACGTTCACCGGGCGCGAGTGGGGTGACGGCAAGGAGGATCCGTCCCTGTTCAACCCGTCCTCCCTTGATGCGGACCAATGGATCCGGACCTTGAGCCAGGCGAGGTTCAAGATGGCCATACTGACAGACAAACATCACGACGGATTCTGTCTGTGGCCTACCGGGACCACGTCTCACAGCGTCGCCTCCTCCGGATGGAAAGACGGGAAGGGCGATGTGGTGCGCGAGGTACGTGACGCATGCGCGAGATATGGGATGAAATTCGGAGTCTATCTCTCACCTTGGGACCGGAACGCCACTTGCTACGGAGACTCACCCGCCTACAACAGGTTCTTCATAGCCCAGCTCACTGAGCTTCTCACTGATGTCTCGATCAGGCCGGGGTGGTTCTACACCGCCGCCCAGGACAGCAGGGTCAAAAGCACCCGTCCGTTGGTCCTGAACATAGGAGCAAAAGCGACATTGAGCGCTTTCACCTACGCTCCGCTGAAAAGCAGAGCCGGAGCCGAAACCGCCTACAGGTTCAGTTTCGCGGCTAGCGATGACGGAGTCAGCTGGAAAACTGTCATAAAAGGAGGTGAATTCAGCGACATGATGCACAACCCTGTGCCCATGACCGTGCCGTTCGGATCCCCTGCGGACTGTCTTTTCATACGGATCGAAGCCAGCACCCTTGACGGAGACGCAGCCGAGATCTTACCGGAAGAGATAGGGTTCACCCTCAGCGGGAAAACGAAAAGAAGACCGGCAAATAACCGGTCTTCTTGAGGGGTGCGATGTGGGGCTCGAACCCACGACACCCAGAACCACAATCTGGTGCTCTACCAACTGAACTAATCGCACCGTGTTAGAGATTGCAAAGGTACGAATAAATTTGACAGGTGCAAGCGTTCTCCCGCAATATTTTTCACAAAAACCAGTGATTCCAAAACAAGAAAAGAAACAGGAATATAGATAATGAAGAAAACTATCACTCTTGACGCCATCGACCCCATCGAGGTCTTCGGGGCCGGAAACAAGATTCTCGAAGAGTTCTGCTCTTATTTCCACGGGCTTAAGGTTGTGGCGAGAGGCGATGAGATCCATCTGGAGGGCAAGGAAGGCGACATTCAGGAGTTCAGCCGGAAATTCGCTGAACTCATCGAGCGAAGAATGCACAAGATGAGCCTCACGGTCTTTGACGTGGAGGACATCTTCGACGGTGAGAACTCACCCAACAACTTCAGACTCAATACGGAGTCTATCATAGTCCACAGCACGGAAGGGAAACCGGTCAAGGCCCGCAACACAACCCAGCAGGAGATGGTAAAGGCCTATTTCGAGAACGATCTCGTCTTCGCTGTCGGACCGGCGGGAACCGGGAAGACCTACATAGCGATAGCATTGGCTGTCAGGGCCTTGAAAAACCGTGAAATCAAACGGATCATCCTGACAAGACCGGCCGTCGAGGCCGGTGAACGGCTTGGATTCCTGCCCGGAGACCTGAAAGACAAGCTGGATCCGTACCTTCAACCGCTCTATGATGCCCTCGGCGACATGATCCCGCCCAGGAGGCTTCAGGAGTTCATCGAGGACGGCACCATACAGATCGCCCCGCTGGCCTACATGCGAGGACGCACGCTTGACCGCGCCTGCGTGATCCTGGACGAGGCCCAGAACACGAACCTTTCCCAGCTGAAGATGTTCCTCACCAGAATGGGCATGAACGCCAAGTTCATCGTGACCGGTGACGCCACGCAGGTCGATCTCCCGCGCCGAGAGGACTCAGGCCTCCTTAAAGGCATAAGCCTCCTCAAGGGCATCAAGGGGGTCAGCACCATCTTCTTCTCCAGCGAGGACATCGTCCGCCACCCTCTCGTAAGCAAGATCGTCAAGGCATTCGACCGAAGTGAGGCGATGTAGCCCCGGTGGCAGACATCATATTGATCCTCAATACATAACGAAATCACCTCCAGTCAAACCAGACCGGAGGTGATTTCGTTGTCGTTTGTCAGGCCGGCGATTATCCGCCACGGACTGCCGCCTAATTGTTCAGAAGGGCATTGTACTTCTCGTAGCCGGCCTGGAACTTAGGATCCTGGTCACGGAAACGGTAGTAAACCTGCTTGAGGTATTCGGCGATGGTTGACTTGATCGCGGCGTCCTCGCAGACAACGTAGGCCTGCTCGAACGGATCGATGCACTTCTTGAGGGCCACCTCGAAATCCTGCACAAGAGCCATGTACTTGGCGTCATCAAGCTCGTTCTGAGCTTTCTCCTGAAGTTCAAGGGCCTTGTCATAGTACATCTGGCCTTTTCCGATGTAGGCGAAGACGTACTTAGGATCCTTGGCGGCTGACTCGTCATAAGCCTTGGCGGCCTTGTCAAGATCGCCAAGCTGCTTGTAGGCCTGTCCCTCGACATAGTAGAGGGAAGCGTTGTCCGGAGAGGTGCTCTTGGCCTGCTGGAGGAGTTCGAACAGCCTGTCGGTACCCTCCCCGCTTGACATGTAGTAGTTGATGAGACCGAAGACGATGCTCTCGCTTGTCGGGAACTTCTGGAAGCCCTGCTCAAGATAATCCTTGGCGGCAGCCTTCCCGGCCTTTGTGGTGTCGATGTGGGAAACGCAATCGGAGAGTTTGGCGTAAACCTCGCCGTTGTCTCCGTAGTAGCCATACCCCGCACATTTGTCAAACAGGTCCTTGGCCTTGGAGAAATTCCCGGTACTCCAGGAGGTGAAGGCGGCGTTGTACAGGGAATTGGTGTCGATCTGCGCATAAGGCTTCTGGGCTGCGGCCTCATAGGCCGCCTCGAAATAAGCCTCCGCCTGCTTCACATCTCCGAGAGTGTAGGAGTTGTAGGCCTCCTGGCTCAGCTTCTCGGCGATGGTCTTGATCCCGGCGCTGATGTCCTTGTCCTTGCTGTGCTTTTCGTCCAGCTCGTAAGCTTTCTTATAAGCCTCAAGAGCCTTTGGAAGGGCGTTCTCGACAACCGGCTTCACTACCTCGATCACGGCAAGCTGGCCGTTGGCGTTGAAATAAAGATTCTTGTTCTCGTAAACCTGCTTGGTGTACTGCGCCCCGTTAAGGGTGACAGTCTCCACAGCTGAAGGTTTCTCACCGCCCATGGAAAGCTGGAGGGAATTCATGTCGGCTCCGAGCCAGACATTCCCGGCAGGGGCGCCATAAGCATCGACATAGGTCTGCGCAAGCTTCATCCAGGTGGCCACCTTGGTAGCCTTCTTCTCATTCTGGGAAGCGGCGAGAGCACTCTCGACCGCCTTGGCGGCCGAGTTCACGTTAGACTGGGCATCCGCTGCCTGAAAGGAAGCGAGCAATGCCAAAACAATCAATGTCCTTTTCATGATTATTGGTATTTAGTTGTTTCTGAATGATCTATTCCTGAGGTGCCTCAGCGGCGTTCTCCTCCGCGGCATTCTCCGGTTCATCGTCACCGCTCTTCTCGACTGTCGAGATGGCCGCGATCGAATCTCCGCTCTTGATGTTGATCAGTTTCACGCCCTGGGTGGCTCTGCCGGCGACTCTGATGTCGGACACAGCCATCCTGATGGTGAGGCCGGACTTCTCGATGATCATCAAGTCGTCCTTCTCCGTCACATTCTTGATGGCTATCAGCTTGCCGGTCTTCTCGGTGATGCTGATGGTCTTCACACCCTTTCCGCCCCTGTTTGTGAGCCTGTACTCATCGAAATCAGTCCTCTTGCCGAATCCGTTCTCGCTCACGACAAGCACGGTGTGTTCGGCGGCGTCCTCGGCCTTAGGATCATAGTTGATCGCTCCGATGACCTCATCGTCGTCTTCAATATTGATGCCACGCACACCGGTGGAGTTTCTGCCCATAGGACGTGCGTCAGTCTCATCGAAGCGGCAGCAACGTCCCTCACGGGCCGCTATGAGGATCTCCTCATGGCCGTTGGTCAGCAGAGCCTCGACGAGTTCGTCTCCATCGCGGAGGTTGACGGCGTTCACGCCGGCTGTCCTTGGATGTGAATATGCCTCCAGGGATGTCTTCTTGATGACACCCCTCCTGGTGATCAGCACGATGTTGTTGCCGCCCACATATTCAGGATCCTTGAGGGTCCTGACGTTGATGTAGGCCAGAATCTTATCGTCCGGGATGCTGAGCACATTCTGGATAGCGCGTCCCTTGGAGGATCTTGAACCCTCCGGAATCTCGTAAACCTTGAGCCAGTAGCAACGTCCTGTCTGGGTGAAGAGCAGCATCGTGGAGTGCATGTTCGCGATGTAGATGTGGTCGATGAAGTCCTCGTCCCTCGTGGCGCTTCCCTTCATTCCGACTCCGCCGCGGGCCTGGGTACGGTACTCGGTCAGAGGAGTTCTCTTGATGTAGCCTAGATGGGAGATCGTGATGACCATGTCCTCATCGGCGTAGAAGTCCTCCGGGTTGAATTCCTCGGCGGAAGGACGGATCTCCGTCCTCCTCGGATCGGCATACTTGTTCTTGAGTCCCATGGTCTCCGCCTTGATGACCTTCATCTGCTCCTCGACGCTGCCGAGAATCTCATTGCAGCGGGCGATGAACTTCTCCAGCTCGTCATACTCCGCCTGAAGTTTCTCCCTCTCCAGTCCGGTCAGCTGACGGAGCCTCATCTCGACGATAGCGGTCGCCTGCGCGTCGGAGAACTCAAAGCGGGAGATCAGCTCGGCCTTGGCCTCATCCACGTTGGCTGAATGCCTGATGATGCGGATGATCTCATCGATGACATCGATGGCCTTCAGCAGACCTTCGAGTATGTGCGCCCTCTTCTGGGCCTTGTCCAGCTCGAACTTGGTCCTGCGGATGATGACATCGTGGCGGAAATCCACGAAGTTGGCGATCATGTCCTTGAGGGACAACGTCCTCGGCCGCCCCTTGACAAGGGCGACATTGTTGAAGGCGAAGCTGGACTGAAGCTGGGTGTACTTGAACAGGGTGTTCAGCACGACGTTGGAGTTGCTCCCCTGCTTTACCCTGATGACGACACGGACACCCTCGCGGGATGTCTCGTCATTTATGTAGGTGATGCCCTCGATCTTCTTGTCCTCGACCATCTGGCCGATCTTCTCGATCATCTCCTTCTTGTTGACCATGTACGGAATCTCCGTCACCACGATGGTCTCACGGCCGTTGTCAGCGACCTCGATCTCGGTCTTCGCGCGGACCACGACCTTTCCGCGGCCGGTCTCGTAGGCCTCCTTTATGCCGCCCACACCCATGATGATGCCGCCGGTCGGAAAATCCGGGCCCTTGATGTGCTGCATCAGACCGTCAGTGTCGATGTCCGGATTGTCGATGTAGGCGCAGATCGCGTCACAGCACTCTCCCAGATTGTGAGGAGCCATGTTCGTGGCCATTCCGACAGCGATTCCCGATGATCCGTTAAGCAGAAGCAGCGGAGCCTTTGTAGGCAGCACAGTCGGTTCCTCCTCCGTGTCGTCGAAGTTGAGTGTCATGTCAACGGTGTTCTTGTCGATGTCGCCAAGAACGTCATCGGTCATCTTCTGGAGCTTCGCCTCGGTGTACCTCATGGCGGCGACAGGGTCACCGTCCATGGAGCCGAAGTTACCCTGTCCGAAAATCATAGGATAACGCTGGTTCCAAGGCTGCGCAAGTCTGGCAAGGGCGTCATAGACGCTGGAGTCTCCGTGCGGATGGTACTTGCCCAAAACCTCTCCGACGATCTTGGCGCACTTTCGCGTCGGTCCGGAATATGACAGGCCGAGGCCGTCCATTCCGAACAGGACCCTTCTCTGAACCGGCTTCAGACCGTCCCTCACATCAGGGAGCGCACGTGAGACAATGACGGACATCGAATAGTCGATGTACGCGGTACGCATCTCATGGTCAATCTCAACCGGCTCGATAATGCCAATCTGCCCTTCCTCTTTCTTTTCCTCAATATCCATATCGCGATGTCGAATACATTATAGTTAAACGTGCAAAAATAACAAAAAAAACCGAGAGAGGCAAAATTGCGGCAAGCCCCGATGATCGGCGACATGTGGCCGTGGACCCACGGTGCCGTCAGGAATGCGCGGTCACCTGGCCTCCAATGCGGTCTCCTCTTCTTTCAGGGACACGAGGGTGTTCTCCTTGTCAGGCGTGAGAGTGACGCGCAGGGTCCTCGGACCGGAAGCGCCTACCCGGCCTTTGCCGCGGAGTATCCGGTCGGAGATGATGAACTCGGACACCGGATCCTCCACGTACTTCATCACGGCCCTCTTCAACGGTCTCGCTCCGAAAGCCGGATCAAAACCGGCGTCTGCGATGAAACGCTTGGCGGAAGGCGTGACAACCAGCTTGTAGCCGGCATCCTCAGCCCTTGCGCAAAGGCCTTTCAGCTCGATGTCGATGATCCTCTCCATGTCCACCCTGGTCAGGGAATTGAAGAATATCCTCTCGTCCACCCTGTTGATGAACTCCGGCGGGAAAGACTTCCTGACAGCCTTTTCCAAAACGCCCTGCCTGTCTCTGGAGACATCCTTCCCGGAAGTGACGAAGCCGACCCCGCTGCCATATTCCTGAAGCTCGCGGCTGCCGACATTCGAGGTCATGATGACAATTGTGTTCCGGAAGCTCACCACACGTCCGTTGCTGTCCGTCAGGCGCCCCTCGTCAAGCACCTGAAGCAGAATGTTGAATATGTCCGGATGGGCCTTCTCGATCTCGTCAAGAAGCACGACACAGTACGGCTTCCTGCGGACGCGCTCGCTGAGCTGCCCGCCTTCCTCGTAGCCGACATAGCCAGGAGGAGCGCCGACAAGACGGGAGACGGTGAATTTCTCCATGTATTCGCTCATGTCGATCCTTACGATATTATCCCGGGAATCAAAAAGATACTCGGCAAGGCATTTCGCAAGCCAAGTCTTGCCGACCCCGGTAGGCCCGAAAAAGAGGAACGTGCCGATCGGCCGGTTCGGATCCTTCAGCCCGGCGTGGTTCCTTTGGATGGCGCGCACAACTTTGTCGACAGCCTCGTCCTGACCTATGATCCGGCCTTGGAGACGCCCCTTCATCCTGAGGATCCTGTGCCCCTCGGACTCGGCGACCTTGTTCACCGGGATTCCGGTCATCTTCGAGACAACCGTGGCGATGTCCCCGGCACTGACGCATCCGGCGTTCCGGTTGTTCTTCGCCAGATTGAGCCGGACCATCGAGCCAGCCTCGTCAAGGGCATCTATCGCCTTGTCCGGCAAGGACTTGTCAGTGATGTAACGATCGGTCAGCCGGACACAGGCCTCTATGGACTCATCGCTATAGGTCACTTTGTGGAAATCCTCGTAATTCGGCTTGAGGCTCTCCAGAATCGCGACGGACTGCCTGATGTCGGCCGGTTCCACGACAATCTTCTGGAATCTTCTGTCAAGGGCCCCGTCCTTTTCCACTATCTTGGCGAACTCGTCAATAGTCGTGGCTCCGATGCACTGCAGCTCGCCGCGGGCCAGGGCTGGTTTGAGGATGTTGGCCGCATCAAGGCTTCCCTGCGCGCCGCCGGCTCCGACAATAGTGTGGAACTCGTCAATGAACAGTATGATGTCCGGATTCGACCCGGCCTCCCTTATTATCGATTTCAGACGTTTCTCGAAATCGCCGCGGTACTTCGTTCCGGCGACAACCGAGGCTATGTCCAAAGAAATCAGACGTTTCTTTGCCAAGGCAGGGGATATGCTCCCGCCGGCGATCCGCAGGGCTATCCCCTCGACTATCGCCGACTTCCCGCCCCCCGGTTCTCCGATGAGCATCGGATTGTTCTTCTTGCGGCGGCCAAGGATCTCGATGACCCTGGCGATCTCGGTCTCCCGGCCGACAACCGGATCCAGTTTTCCTTCGGCGGCAGCCTTCGTCAGATCAAAGCCGAAATCCTCGATGACACTTTTCTCAGGCTCCGGCTCCTGTCCGTTTTCCCGCTCCTCATCGCCATCCGGTTCCTCTTTTGATGCTGAGCCGTCATCCAGTTTTCCCTCGTCACGCATGTAGGACAGCAGACGGCCGTAATCCACTCCGTGCTGGCGCAGATAGGCCTGACCGTAACTCTCCGTCGTGCGGCAAAGAGCCAGAAGAAGGTGCAGGGAACCCGCCTCGGAAAAGCCTTGCTTGGAGGCCTCCAGGGCAGTGATACTCAAGACGTTCTGGGAATAGCGGGTGAAAGAGATCTTGTCCGACTCCGAGTATGGGACCGGCTCGTTAGTGAATATGTGGCTGTCGATGAACTGTTTGAAATTCTCCGCATCCACACCCAGATCTATGATGGCGTGACAGGCCGGATTGTCGCCATGACGGAGGATTCCAAGAAACAGGTGGTCAGGACCTATGCCGTAGTTACCTGTGCGCATGGCCTCGTCCTTGGCATAGCGGATTATGTCGTTGAGTTCTCCGGAGATTCTTATTTCCATAAATGTTGTATAATTTACAATATTAATCATTTTTCTCCGCTTCTGCAAGTTGCTTCAATGGCGGTAAAATTTGAAAGCGGAGCCGCTTCGACGAGCCCGGCGACCAGACATCCTCGGTCACCGAACCTGTCGAAGTGATGAAGTGATCCTGCGATTACGGAAATATGAAGTATTTTATTACATTTGTAAGTACAATACAAGAAAACAGATGAATGAGGAAAGAAGCACGGACAGACTTGCCCGTTACATAATCTGGACAGCGGCCGCGGCCGTGACAGTCACGTTCTGCTGGTTTTTCAGAAGCGTGCTGGTCTACATCATCCTGGCAGCGGTTGTCTCGCTTTTGGGACGGCCGATAATGAAAGGCCTTGGCCACCTCCGGATAAAAGGCGGAAGCATGCCGGACTGGATGTCCGCCATCATCTCGCTGCTGCTTATTCTGGTCATATTCATGGGAATAGTGACACAAATCATCCCTGTGGTCTCCAGCATCATCTCCAACGTCACCGTCAACCTCCAGTCATCCTCGATCAATTCTTCAGAGATCACCGTCTGGTTCGACAGGGCGAATGTCTGGCTGATCGACCGGATCCCCGCCCTCGGACGGGACTTCAAGGTCCAGGAAGCCGTTCTGGGATGGATAAAGGATGCCTTCGACATCGGATCCATAACATCTGTGGTCGGTTCGGTCGCGTCGGCGCTGGGTTCGTTCGGCATAGGTCTGTTCTCGGTGATGTTCATCGGATTCTTCTTCGTCAAGGACGAGACCCTGTTCCGCAGGATCGTGGGTTCGCTCGTTCCCGACAAGGTAGAGGACAAGGCAATCGGTGCGATCAGCGACATCGAGTACCTGCTCAGCCGCTACTTCGTCGGACTGTTGGCTGAAGTCCTCGGGGTAGCCATGCTCAACTTCCTTGGTCTCTGGCTGATAGCCAGAATCGGGTTCTACCCGGCAGTCGGAATCGCTTTCATGACCGGGCTTCTGAACGTCATCCCTTACGTCGGTCCCTGGATCGGAGGGGCGATCGGAACGATCCTCGGAATCGTCCTGAAGTACAGCAGCGCCGCGGCGGCCGGCGTCTTTCCGGAATTCTCAGTAGTGCTGATCACTCTTGTGGCTGTCTTCATCTGCACCCAGCTGGTGGACAATTTCCTGTTCCAACCGCTGATCTATTCGACAAGCATCAAGTCCAGCCCTCTGGAAATCTTCATAGTGCTGCTGATGGCAGGACACATCGGCGGCATCGTCGGAATGCTCGTCGCGATCCCGGCCTACACAGTGGTCAGGGTCGTAGCCGTCCGGTTCTTCTCTGATGTCAAACCGATCCGCAGGCTCATGGAGGCCACAGACGATGGACAAAAATCCTAATGAACATGAACACGTTTCTTAAAAGACTGACGGCGCTCGCCGCCGTCATCGCCGGTTTTCTGACAAGCGCGGACGCCCAGAAGGCATATTCACCGACCGGCACCTACCAGTTCGCCGTCAAGGACGGGAACTCTCTCTTCCTTGACGAATATGCCGCCTCACCCGGAAGCGCCACCACTTTGGACGGCAACGAAAAACCCTCCGTCATCTTTGTCTTCGGAGGCGGATTCAAAGGCGGGGAACGCAGTCACGAAAGTTATCTTCCCTGGTTCAAGATGCTGAACGACGAGGGTTACACGGTGCTCACCATCGACTACCGCCTCGGGATGAAAGGAGTCAGGACGAAAGGCGGGATCGGCTCCGTCAAGCAGTTCTACCACTCGGTCAGAATAGCCTGCGAGGATCTGTTCAGCGCCACGAAGTACATCATCGACAACGCCGGAACGCTGAAAGTCGATCCGGACAATCTGGTGATCTGCGGCTCGTCGGCCGGGGCGATGACCGTGCTTGAGACCGAATGGATGCTGTGCAGCGGAAAAGCCACCGAAACACTTCCCGAAGGGTTCCGTTACGCCGGGGTGATGTCATTCTCGGGAGCGATCCTGTCCAGGGAAGGCATGCCGAAATACTCACAGAACCCTGCTCCTACGGCGTTTTTCCACGGCACCGCCGACAAGGTCGTGAACTACGGCGGCATGCGCGTCTTCAACTGGGTGTTCGCCGGCACGGACAGGCTCGTAAAGATCTTCAGAAAGAACGGTTACGTCTATAACGCTTTCCGGTTCGCAGACCATAGGCACGAGATCGCGGATTCGATGGTCGAGACATTCGCCGACCAGATCCGGTTCCTTGAGACGAATGTGACAAGAAAGGTCGCCAGAACTGTGGATTCCACAATCGACGACCCTGAAGCTCCGGTCCCGAGCGGCTCGGCCAACCGCAAGGAGATGTACGGAGACTAATCCTGAATATATTTTCTGTAAATTTCCGCTATTCTGCGGTATCCCTCTTCATTCGGATGAAGCCCATCCCTGAAGAGGGATTCGTCCAATGTGCCGTCGGCCTTGGTGAGCACCGGCTTGACATCCACGATGTCGTAGTTCGAGAGTCCGCTTGACTCAAGGAATCTGTCCGCGGCGGCGTTGACCTTGTCCACCCTGTCAATCGCATTCCTGCGAGGATAGATGTGAACAACATGGATGCGGGCGAGCGGCTGCTTCACACGAATATATTCAATAAGTCCCACCATTCCTTCGGCTATCTCTTCCTCCGGACGGCTGTAGATGTCGTTCGTGCCGGCCATGACGAAGATGTGCTTCGCGGAGAAACCGTCCAGTTCCTCGTGCATCATGCGCCACATCATGTTTCCGAGACGGTCCCACCCGTAGCCGCAGTTGATGACGTTGCGGTCGGCGAACAAATCGTTCCATGAGTCCACTCCGGCGTGCCATGTCTTGTGGCTAGGTTCGCCTGACCAGTAATGGGTTATGGAGTTGCCTATCATCACGATCTCCGGATTCGGGGCGATACGCCTCTCCCTGTAAAGGACACGGGAATGCCGGAGCGTCCAGTCATAGTAATAGAAATCCCTGCGCTGTCTCACCGGCCAAAGGATGTCCGGCAGGTCCGCCGTCGTGCCAAGCGCGTTGAAGACCGCCTCAAGAGTGGCCACCGTGTCAGCCTCAGCGCCGTCAACGGCCAGAAGCCAGTCCGGCTTCCTGCTTTCCTTCCTGCTGACAACCTTCACCGGAAAATCCGCTTTTCTTTGGACTATGTTCCTGACCGCCTTCGAAGGCCTGTCAACCGCCTCGACCGGGACATTGTAGAAGGCTATTGTCCTCTCTACCGGCACCGGCTCGAAATGGAAATACGTTCCGCCGGCCGTACCGATCTCCATCCACTTCACCTCATTGTAAAGCGGAAGATAGAGACGGAACTCGTTCCCATTCTTTGCCGACTTGCCGTAATCGACACGGAACGAGAATGTTATCGTGTCACCGGCGGCCTTTCCGAGGTCGGAAGTCCCGTTCAGCAGATGGAATCCTCCGTCATTGTCGATGTCAAAGAGGTCCACTCCCAACGAAGCCATCTGCGTAGCCCCGTTAGGAATATTCCTGCTCTCAAGCACGTACCTTACATTGATCTCCGGAGCATTGGTTCCGAAATCAATGTTTCCCCTGTCAAGAGTCCAGCAGGTCCCGAACGGGCCTTTAGGCTTCTCCGTCAATGGGTTATGCCAGCCGGTAACATCAGCGGCGGCAGAGACGGCGGAAAGCAGCAGAGCCATAGCCCCTGCCGCAACCGTACGTCCAACGATTTCCGAATATCTCATAATCATCTGACTATTTGTTTATTGTCCTTTCCAACCTCAATCCATATAGTCGCATATCCAGCATATAGATTTTTACAACGGACGGTAAAGTTAGTGATTTTCCAAGTTATTATAACGCTTTCTTTCCCTCATAGGCAACCGGATATTCCCCGAAATTCAGTTTCATTGAGATTCCGGATCCGGTCAAAGTGCCGGTAAGGCCTGTGACGGTGTACTTCGGGAACGGCAATGTTCCTCCTGAGAGAGGGACGATTCCATCAGCCGAAAACTCAAGAACCCCGTTCTTCACTTCAAATCCGATTCCCGGTACAGACACATCCAGTGAAATCGGCATCTGAGGTACGAACTTCACCTTGTTGAACATAATGTCAAGGGTCCGGGCTGTCTCATCTATCCGCACCTCAACCCTGACATCCTCAGAAACATTATCCACACCGCCCGCAGTCACGGTCATCGGCCCGGAATATTCATAATTCCCCGAGGAATAAGGATTCTCCACATCCTCATTCTCTTTGGAGCAGGACATCGTCAGCAGCATCGCGGCGGCCATAAAAAACATCAAGATTTTCCTCATATTCATTACAGATTTATTGATAATCCTATTGTGAAGCGACGGGGTTTACCGGTCTGGAAAAAAGAATTGCCGACAGACTTGAAGTAAAAAACGGAATATTCAGTGTCGGCGAGATTCTGTCCTCTAAGCCAAAGCTCCGCCTTTGATGTGGCAAGACGGACATCAGCGCCTATCAATGAATAGGGACGCTGGCTTATGTCGCCGGCTTCGTTCCAGCAGATCCTTCCGCTGCGATTGATGTCGGCGTTCAAGGAGACAGACCGCAGGAAGCACCCTCCGGTCAGGAACTTATAGCCGCATCTAAGGTACAGGGTGGATTCCGGAGAGTACGGTATCCGGTTGCCGGACCAGTCATCACGGCCATCGTTATAGTCCACGAAACGGGCATCCATCAAAGTTCCGGCGAACGATACACAGAGACCTTTCCACATCCAGGAAGCTTCCGCCTCAACCCCAAGACTACGAGACCTGCCGGCGTTTGCCATCATACGCCCGGTCCCGTTACCGTAAGGGAAGACGGTCATCTGCTGGTTCCGGCAATCCACACGATAGGCTGTCACGAACGCATCAAGACGGTGTCCGCATGCATCAAGGCCGATCCGGCCTCCTATCTCATAGTCAATACAACTCTCCGGCTTGTATGTCATCATAGATCCTGAAAGTTCTTCCTGTCCATCCAGATGTATTCCTAACTTTTCCATCATCCCGGACATCATCTTGTTCTGCAGGATGTCCGAGAAAATCTGTGTGTTGAAACCTCCGGATCTGTAACCTTCCGAGACAGATGCGTGTAAAGACATATTCAAGCCTTTGGACAGCATACGCTCGGACGCGGCATCGTACGAGACTGACAACTTCGGTTGAAACTGGGCATAACGCACCGTTTCTGTTCCGCTGCTCATTGTGCTGAAAGGGATATATTCAGACATTGCGGGCGAGACGATGAAATGGATGTCCGAGCCGGAATCATAGCGCATCCGGCTGGACTCGATGTCAAGTCTCAGTCCTGTCGTCAATGTCCACCGTCCGGTCTTGAAATAGGATTCGTGGTAGGCGGCCACATTGCCGATGGCTATATCGAAATCACTACAAATCAAGAAATTATCCTCTTGAATATTCAATCTTCCCAGTTCCTGCGGGATTCCGGAATTGGCGTTGTCAAGGATGAGCGACTTAATGCCGTCTTCCAAGAAACGCACAGGTGCGGACATCCGGTTCAGCTTCACCATCGCGAACAGTCCGGTCTGGCTGTCCCACCAGGCAGGATGTACCTTTGGCCTGGCGATAAACTCCTGAGTCAACGCACCTTGCTTCTGTGTCTGATTCAAGGTGAACATTGACTTAGGTGTGAAGTCCTGATCCATGTCCATAGAGTCGAAAAGAGCCTGCAGGCTTGTGACGGAGCTAAGTTTCCAGTTCCGCCATCCGGTCTTGAGGCGGAATCCGTCCATCAGGAAGAATCGCCGGTAGCCGCTTTGGTCGTTGTGATCCACGGGGAGGAGTTCTCCAGTGTCCGGAATCCACATTCGATACGGATAACCGGTCTGGTCTATGTAAGAGACCGTCAACACATTGTCCAACGAGGCACTGCCGACTCCGCCGACAAATCTCGCGCGTGCCGAGAATGTGTCCGAAAGGCCGCAGGGACTCCCGTCATATTCATTGATGAAGAATCCGTCGGTGTGTCCGTAGGCGGCGGCGAGGCCGAACCGGCCTTTGTAGGTCGAGAGTCTCGCTGAGAAGGTGGAGGCTCTGCCATATTCAATGGCGCCTCTTGTACCTTGGTATGCGGCCGGAGACAATGTTTCGACGGAAAGTACTCCGAGCATCGAGTTTCGTCCGTAGAGGGTTCCTTGCGGGCCGTGCAGGAAATCAATCCTGCGGATGTCGGAAAAAGTGAAATCATAGCAGTTCTTGTCCAAAACAGGCACGTCATCCACATAGAGTCCGATGACCGGATTGTCCATTCTGGAGCCAAGGCCCCGGACGTAGATTGTCGAGGTCATCGAAGTGCCGTAATCAGGCATGTTCAATCCCGGAATCACGGATGACAGATCCCTGGGAGACGAGATTCCCCTTTCTTCCATATTCCTCATAGCCAATGAAGTGACGGACGTTACCCCTGTGATTGAGGTCGGCCGCTTCACGGAAGAAGTCACAACCGAGCCGGAGATCGTGTCTTTTACCTGGGAAACCGGCTGAAGGACCATAAACAGTGATGTCGCAAGGACAGTAAGCATAACGGATGCAAAAATAGCAAAAGAAAATCATATGCAAACAATGACCTTGCCTATGATGTTGTTCAGGTTGACGGACGAGACGCTTCAACAGGCTCAGCAACCGATCGGATCATTTTTCTCATTTCATTTTGATTTTAAAGAAGACGGCATAGAGCAGCGGGACGAAGAAGAGGGTCGCTATCGTGCTGAACAGCAAGCCTCCCATAATGGTGACGGCCATCGAGCCGAACATTGCGTCGCCCACCAGAGGGATCATTCCGAGGATAGTGGTCATCGAGGCCATCATCACGGCGCGAAGTCTGGTCTCGGAGCTGGAGATCAAGGCCTCGGCCGGGTCTTTTCCGGAAGCGATCTGGTCATTTATCTCATCCATCAGCACTATGCAGTTCTTCATCATCATTCCGACCAGGCCGATGGCTCCCACGATGGCGCAGAATGTGAAGGTCTTGCCGCTCAAGAGCATCGCTCCCACTATCCCCACACCCAGAAGAGGGATGCAGCACAGGATGATAAGCGGCTTGCAGTAGTCACCGAACAGGAGGATAAGGATCGCGATGATCAGGATGATGGCAATCGGCACATTGGCGAACAAGTACTTCATCGTCTGGTCACTCGCTCCCTTCTCTCCCTCCCAGGTCAAGGAATATCCTTCCGGCAGTTTTATCTGATCAACCTTGGCTTCAAGAGCCTTGCGGGCGTTCTCGGTCTCTATTCCAGGAGCTGGCGAGCACATCACCTTCTGGGACCTTTGGCCGTTGTAGCGCGGCACAACAGGGGTTTTCCACTCGATGTCGATCCCGTCGCTGACCTGCGCGACAGGCTTCGTCCCGAGCATCGACTCGATAAGGTCGCCCTTCGACAAGGTTCCGTTCCTCATTTTGAGCATATTCTCTTCCGTCAAAGCTCCTCCGACATCAGGAATGGTCTGAATGATCGGTACGTTCTCCAGATTGTCCATCACGCCTCCATTGTCATCCAAGCATTTGATGGAGATGGTGTTGCGTCTGTTGCCATCATAGAAGGTCGAGACAGGAAGACCGCCGTTGGCCATCAGCATCGACATCGACACGTCGCCGCGGCTGACTCCCGCACGACGGGCCGCCGACTGGTTGTAGGCCACATCCAGAACGGGTACGTCAGGCTCACGGTCAGTGGTGATCAGGCAGATCTCCGGCATCGAGTTCATAATAGCCTCGGCCGAATCGGCAAGGTGCTGAAGGACCGCCGGATCCGGACCGGTGAACACAAGCTCGACCGGGTACTTCTTGTACATGATGTTGTAGCGTTTCAGCTTCACGTAAGCGTCAGGATACATCGCCGTCAACTGCTCCTGAAGCCTGTCAATACTCTTCTCAAGTGTCTTGGGGTCAGTGAAATCAATGATCAGCTCACCGTAGGACAAGGACGGGGTCGCGATGCTTCGCACCAGATTGTACCTTGCCGGTGTGCCACCCAGCGAAGTGGTCACATCCGTGATCTCCGGCCGGGCCTGAAGCCATTCACGGATCTCTTCCAGGTCAGCCTCAACCCTTGAAGGACTCGAACCCTCCGGCAGCTTGTACTCCATGTACAGCTGACTGTAGGTCATGTCGGGGAAGAAGCCCTGCCTCATGTACTTATACCCCCAAAAGGCACCGCCTATCAGCACAAGCGCAAGCACGATGGAAGCCGCCTTGTGCTTTATTGAACATGCCAGCACCTTTCTCAGGAATCGGTAAATCCAACCGTCGTACATTGACTTGCCGGCGTCAGCCTTCCCGTACTTCGCGCCTTTAAGCATCTTGTCGGCCATAAGCGGCACGTGGACCAAGGCCAGGATCCAACTGAGAAGCAGCGAGACGGCGAGGACGATGAACAGATCCCTGACATAGACTCCGGCGGAGTCAGGAGAAAGGAACACCGGGAGGAAGGACAGGATCGCTATCACGGTCGCTCCGAGAAGCGGCATAGCCGTCTTGCACCCTATCTCCGTCATAGCCTCACGACGTGGTTTTCCGGTTTTCAGACCGACCAGGATACCATCCGTGATCACGATGGCGTTGTCCACGAGCATACCCATAGCGAAGATGAAAGAGGCCAGCGAAACCCTCTGCATAGTTCCGTCCATAGACCCGAGGAACAGGAACGAGCCTATCACTATCACGACCAGACTGATTCCTATCATAAGTCCGCTCCTGAATCCCATTGTGATCATAAGGATGGCGATGACGATCAGCACGGACTCGATCAGATTGATGACGAATGTCGTCAGAGAGGACATCACCTCGCCCGGCTGGAAGAACACCTTGTGGCACTCGATGCCGACAGGAAGCCTTTCAGTACCAAGTTGTTCAAGACGTTTCTCCACCTGTTTTCCGACCTTCACGATGTCCGTTCCGGAGCCGGCCGCGATGACCATGCCGACGGCATGCTCGCCGTTATATTCCATAGAATTGCGCCGCGGGGTCTCATAGCCGCTTTCCACGGTCGCTATGTCTTTCAGCCTGAGCTGGTCATCCTCGTGGCCTTGAATGATGAGCTCGCCGATCTGCTCCGGAGTGCGGAACTTGTCCCCGACCGTCACTCTGACACGTCTGTCTCCATTGTCGTAGTAACCGGAATAGCAGGTTTCGTTCTGACCGTTAAGAGTCAAAAGGATCTCGGCCGGGGACACACCCAAAGCCGCCATCTTCCCGGCTGTCAGCGAGACGTTTATGCACTCCACCTTTTTTCCGTAAAGACTGACCCTTGCCACACCGTCCACATTCCCGATCTCTCTTTTGAGAAGCTCGGCATAGTCGTCCAGCTCCTTGTCGCTGAATCCGTCCCCGGTGATCGCATAGAACATTCCATAGACCAGCCCGAAATCATCCTGCACGGAAACCGAAACTCCCGAAGGGAGAGATGCTTCCGCATCACCTACCTTGCGCCGGAGCATGTCCCAGCACTGCTCGACATCCCCGTCCGGCACGGTGCTGTTCAATTCGACCTCAAGGATGCAGAAATCATCGTAGGAATAACTGCTCACATTCTTCACGTCCCCGATGGCCATAATGCTTTTTTCCAAAGGGTCGGTGACCTGCAGTTCTACCTCACGCGCTGCCGCCCCGGGATAAGTGGCGGCGACCATCGCCATCTTGACCTTTATCTCCGGATCCTCCAGCTTGCCCATGTCGTAGGCGGAATACGCTCCGCCGATGACCAGCACGGCGATCAGGAAATAGACAAGCTTGCTGTTCCTGAAAGCCCAGTTTCCGAAATCAATACTCATAGCAGACCTCCCACGTTAGTTGAAGTTGCCTTGGGAAGGATCTTCACAGTCTGCCCCTCAACCAGTTTGTGGACACCGGCGGTGACAATCACATCACCGGCGGCGATTCCCGAAAGGATTGTCATCGTCCCGTCCTGGCGAAGGTCATCAACCTCGACCGTTCTCTTCGCGGCGGCTCCGCCCGAGAGCAGCCAGACACAGCTTTCCCCTCCATCTCTGAATATTGCGGAAGCCGGAACGGCCACTCCCCCGCTCTTCCCATCCTGCGGATAGACCTTGACCATAGCGTTCATCCCTGGAGCCACACCGGCATCTTTCCCGACGATGACCAGACGTACGGAATAGAGCTGGTTGGCATTGGCCTTAGGGCTTGTGCCGAGATAGCGGAGTTCCACAGCCTTGTCCTGAAGGAAGCCGAACGAAGCCTCGAAACGGCAGTTCCGACCGATGGACGAATATTCCTTGGCCGGCACATTGATCTCAACCTCAAGGGATTCGCCGGACACAAGGCACAGAACCGGCATTCCGGCTCCTACCACGGCGGGAGCGTCATAGTAATGCTTCTGGACCCTTCCGGAGAACGGTGAATATATCTTCGTGTCCTCCAGCTGGTTCCTGCAGTTCTCATACTTTGCAGTAATCTGCTGAAGTCCATAGCGTGCCTTATCGTAATTGGAGGCAGTGGTGGCTCCCTCATTGTAAAGCCTCATGACTCTTTCCGCATCAGCCTTCACGTTGTTGTACTCAGCCTCGGCAGCCTCCAGCTGGATGCGATAATCCCTGTCCTCCAACTCGGCCACCAGCTGGCCCTTGCGGACAACATCACCATCGCCCACATGGATCCGTTTGAGTTTTCCTGCCACCAGGAAAGACAGATTGACCTCCTCCGAGGCCTTGACCTTTCCCGGATATTCAACAGGTTTGGCCGCGCCTGACGCTCGTACCGTGTCAGCCTTCACATACATCACTTTCTGACCGCCAGTCCGGCGAGTCGAGCAGGAAGCCAATGTCATCGCTCCCAAAGCCACCAGCAATGTGACTTGCACGACATTCATTCTCATTCTTATCATATCGATAGGTTTTTCACAAACGTTATGTGAGGGGTTCGTGAACCTCTGCGTTTCACGCTGCAAAATTGGGAACGAATGCCGTTTTGTTCAAGTCCGATTTTTATCATGGATTGTTCAATTTGTACGATAATCCGATTTACATAGCCCGAATAAGATAAAATATTCGTTAATTTGTGCCGAAAATCTTCAACGCAGCACAAAATGGACAACGCAGAGTTTCCGGAAATAGGCCTTTTTGAGCTGTCAAAAGAGGAGATCGAGAAGGCCGGACATATTCTCAATGTGGACAGGAACGGATTTTTCTACTGCCGCCAAGGTTCGCTGACGGTAGCGTTCAATGACAAGACCTGCCGGATGCGCAGAGGCGACATATTCGTTTACCTTCCGCACAGCACCATCTATATTCACGAAATGAGTGATGACGTGGCCGGAGTAATCGGACTCGCACGCTTCGAGTTCGTGCTGTCCGCCATCCAGGCTGTCACCGAGACCTACAGTTACCTCTATTTCAAGAGCAACCCTTGCATGTCCCTTAGTGACGGCGGTCAAACTCGCCTTGAAGATCTGTTCACGGCGATCGCCACCCGCTCCTCACAATGCGGCGATCCCATTGTCTATCAGATTCTTCTTGGCTTGGCGAAAGCCCTCTGCTACCAGATAATGTATGAATATTTCTCCGGGAAGCCCGCCCAGGCCATCGCCACAGACCGTCAGGACGCCATATTCCAGAAATTCATGGCCTCACTGCACAGGAACTACATGAAGAGTCGCCAGGTCTCCTATTACGCCCAAGAGAACTGCCTGTCACCAAGATATTTCTCAAGGATAGTCAGAGAGAAGACAGGCCGCACCGCCCGGGAGTGGATCTCCGCCGTGGTGATCGACGAGGCCCGCCGCCTTTTGGAAGACCCCGAGAACAGCATAAAGGATGTCGCCTTCAAACTCGGCTTCCCCAACCAGTCCTTCTTCGGCCGCTATTTCCTCAAGTACTACGGACAGCTACCCTCCACCTACCGCACCGCCTCCCTCTCCGCCCAGACTGCCAGACAGTGAATCAATTCCAAATCAAAGGATGAGTTCAAGGTCGATGACATCAAGCCAGCGGCCGACCTGTCGAAAGTCCGGTCAAGTCCACTTTGCAGATCAAGTCCTTGGCATCACCATGTCTCGTGATGAACATTGTCATATAAACCGGGGCATATTCAATGGCCCCGTCTATATGGAGATTGTCGTTGCAAAGGACCAAAGCCTTTCGAATCCTATAATTCGGGACGCCCAACACATTGGACAAGGCATCTCCCTGAAGAATCCTTAATTGTATGCCTCCCGATGAGTATTGGAGGGATAAAAGTCCCACATCATTCTGGAACAGTTTGAAAAGGTTTCTCTGTTCATTCAATTTCAACGGAGAGGGAGGCTCTTCAACATTGTAGGTCGGAAGAGCCATGTCCGGTCTTTTCCGGACACGGGTGCCGCCCAGATGCACGACTGGCTGAAAGAAGCGTACCCGTTCTTTCCTGACGTCAGCCCATGTACCATCTACAACACGGTGATGGAGGTCAGGGCCGAGGCTAACATCCCAAATTCTTCCATCGCCTTGAGCTTCCCATCCGGTGAAGATGTGTCTATCGTTCCCTGCATCATTGTAAAGTTTGACGCAAAGCTAACTGAAAAACAATTCTATATCAAGACGTAATCGCGGAGACGCTTACAATCAAACGGACAAAACGTCTTTTATCGGAGGGTTACAAATCAACTATCCAAAGAGTTCATCCATCGTAATTGGTATAGGAGAAATTTCAGAATACATATTCTCGTGTAAGCCATAAATTGTAACTATGCTTACTTGAACACCGCTCTTATAACCTGTTTCCTTTTGGAAGCATTCCATTCTTCGAACGATATTCCTCTTTGATTATAGGTATTTATTCTTTTCCCTCCAAGATAAAACATCGTGTATAATTCTTATTTACAATGATATATGACGACATATGTTGTTATAAGTAACAAAATAGTAGCAATAAAAAATATTATATGCAACAATTTGTCGGGACAAGGGTAGAAATGATTATTTGAGTGGGTATGAAAAAGTCGATATGTATAGAAAATAATGCCGCATAATCCTTGAATTATAGATTATACGGCATCAATTATCTTACCTTTAGTTTGCTTTTGAAAGAAGTCTAAACCGATAGCCCTTCATTGGATTCAGCTTTAAATGGACATGTTTTATGTCTAAGAATTAGTTCGTCTAACCGAGAGAGGATAACTTCTTTTGACATACAATCAGCACATTTAAAACAAAAATATTTTTCTTCCTCTGTCGTTCCTTCAACATCGTTTTCTACATAAACATTACCATCATTGGAGTTCATCAGATATACATAATCTGTTCGATACCATTGAAAATTATGCTGTTTATAGCGAAAATTAATATTCCAGCCATATAATAAAGGAGTACCGGGAATCTTTGCGGAGTCATCGACTTGGATGCCATCCGAGTTTAGCAGAAACTTATCTCTAACAGATGCATTCAAGAAAACACCTGTAGAGCTTGGGTAAATTGCTTTATGCTTCGAATAGTCTCTAATCCATGAATTACTCATTTTTTTTCTGACATAATCAAGCAGTTGGGTATGGGTAAGAAGAAACAATGTGTGTTTTGCAAAATCGTCCTGATAACTTTGCTGCCATTGAGTACTACGTGGATACCCAAGCAATAAATAATGAATCGGAGAACACAGGTCAGGTGAAAGAAGGTAATACATCCAAGTATTCGCTTTATTATTGAATGTACGGTAATTCCACCACAAATTACCCCAAAAGTTTTCTGTGGTAAATCGGCTGAATAGTATTTTAAGCAATTCTGTATTATGGTAGTCCTCGTTCATTACGCTGCTCTGATTTTCGTTTCTTGCAAAGAAGCGTTGTACGGCATTCCACTTTTCGTCGAACATCGTCCAATCGTTTTTTCCTTCTTCATCTTGAAACAGAAAACGTATTGAACCGTGAAAGAAAGAATAATCTTCTGCTTCAATGATTCGATTTTCCCAATCTGGATTTTTATATATTTGAAGAGCCTTGGCTATTTCTTCATTCCATCTGCGGGTTAATACGGAAGTGGACGACTCTCCACCTTCTGCGACATCCATTTTCATGAATGCCAAACTGCTAATTGCATTGTGACTGTCAATGGTGCCAAGGTAAGATATGGCTTTTCTCACAGTCTCAACATCACGAATCTCCGGGCTACCAGTCCTGTCGGTTCCTGAAATTAAATTATAAACGACTCGCATCCATCTATTCAACGACTGTTGATTAGGAACACCTTCACTGAAATATTTACATACTGCAAAGAAAACGATTCTTTGCAGTTGATTAATGCCTGAAATTTCTTTTTTCTCATCTTTACTACTTTTGTTATTCCTATAAGTGGGTATGAAATCGAATCCTTTCATCCATTTTGGTGACGGAATGATACCCTGAAATGAAGAATAATTATCAAGAATGATTTCGAGTTTTTCAAAAAATGACACAGGGATAGAACCCATATAATATTTATATGGGTCAAAACCTATATACCTATCCGAGTCATCGGCATTGAAATACTCGTATGAAGGATTTTTCGATACTGATGATAAAGTCAAAATATAATCTCCATTGTCATTCTTAGCTGTAAACAACTCATTCCAAAAGAATCTATTGACAAAGGCAAAGAATATTTCATCAATTTTATGGTCTTCTGAGCGATTGTCCCAAAAAAGTTGATTCCATTCCGTGTCGATCTTGATAGGTATTCCAT
>CAVHWO010000016.1:0-154494 GCA_963639865.1 bacterium
CCGAACATGTGTCCGGTCATGGACTTGATGGAACTGATGTGAGCCTTGTAGGCAAAGTCTCCGAGAGCGTTCTTGTAGGCCAGAGTCTCGGCGACATCGTTCAGTTTCGTGCCTGTTCCGTGGGCATTGATGTAGAGGTTGTCTTTCTCCTTGTCGAAGCCGGCTTCCTCGAGGGCGAGTTCGATGCACTTTGCCTGAGTCTTTCCGTCCGGTCTCGGGGCTGTGGAGTGATAGGCGTCGCAGGTGTTGCCATAGCCGACCATCTCACCGAGGATCCGCGCTCCGCGTGCCTTGGCGTGCTTATATTCCTCAAGTATAAGGGCGGCGGAACCGTCGGCCATGACGAATCCGGCGCGGTTGGCATTGAACGGAAGCGAGGCGTATTTGGGATCGGTGGCTCTGGAAAGGGCCTTGGCGTTGGCGAATCCGACTATTCCAATAGGGATCGTGGCATTCTCGCAGCCGCCGGTGATGATCGCGTCAGCATAACCGTTCCTGATGGCGCGGAAAGCCTCTCCCATCGCGTTCGTGGACGTGGCGCATGCTGTCACGATGTCGAGGCAAGGGCCTTCGGCATGGTGCATGATGGCTATGTGGCCGGCGGCGATGTTGGAGATCATCGTCGGGATGAACAGAGGTGATATCCACTGTCCGGAAGGATCCTCGATCATCTTTGAGATCTCCCTGTACTGGGTGGCGAACCCGCCGATCCCGGAACCGAAATAGACTCCGAGCCTGAACGGATCGATGTTCTGTCCCTCACCCTGTGAGGCGAGTCCGGACTGTTTCATGGCCTGATAGGCCGCGGCGACACCATACTGGGTGAAAAGATCCTGCTTTCTGATGAAAGGCTTGTCCATGCCGTATTCCTCAGCCTTGAAATCCTTGATGAGTCCGGCGATTCCCACCGGCAGATTGTCCGTCGGGAAAGCCGTGATGGTCTCGATTCCGCAAACTCCGTCGCACAGATTGTTCCAGAAAGTGTTGACATCGTTACCGACAGGGGAGATGACTCCCATTCCTGTTATGACTACTCTTTTATTCATTTCTTATCATTTAATGTCCTGTGTGTATGTTATGCCAGAAGATCCGGGGCGGCGGCGAGCAGTCTCTCGGCCCCGTCCATAAGATCCTCCACAATCTCTTTCGCAGTCTCTTTTTTCCTGATCATGCCGGCGACCTCTCCGGCGAGGAAACTTCCTCCGGCCAGATCTCCGTCGAAGACAGCCTTGCGCATCGAGCCGGTACCGAATTTCAGGACCTCCTCCTTAGGGACGGCCGGGTCATACTCCATCTTGAAGAACTTCTTCGCGAACGGGGTCTTGAGACCGCGTACAGCGTCTCCGAGAGACTTGCCTGTCACCATCGTGCTGACATCGGACGCGGCGAGAAGCCTCTCCTTGTAGTTCTCGTGGATGTGGCACTCGTCGGCTATGAGGAATCTCGTGCCGACCTGAACCCCCTTGGCTCCGAGCATGAAAGCCGCGGCGACACCTCTGCCGTCGAATATTCCTCCTGCGGCAAGCACCGGAATGTCAAGAGCGTCAACGACCTGAGGTACGAGAGCCATCGTGTGGATGTCCCCTATGTGTCCTCCGGACTCCGCTCCTTCGGCGATGACGGCCGCAGCTCCGAGTTCCTGCATCTTGAGGGCGTAGGCCACGGAAGCCACCACGGGGATGACCTTGATCCCGGCGGCTTTCCATTTCTCCATGTAGGCGGCAGGAGAGCCGGCTCCAGTGGTGACGATCGTCACACCTTCCTCGATGATCATGTCAGCGACTTCTCCGGCGTTCGGAGCCTGAAGCATGATGTTGACGCCGAATGGCTTGTCGGTAAGGGTCTTGCATTTGCGGATTTCCTCCCTGACGGCTTCCGTGCCGAAATTGATGGAGGAGATCAGGCCAAGTCCGCCGGCATTTGAGACGGCGGCGGCAAGCTTGGCGTCGGCAATCCAGGCCATGCCTCCCTGAAAGAGTGGACGCTCGATTCCGAGCAGGTCACATATTACACTTTTTATCATACGGTCGCAAATATACTAATTAATGTTAAGATTACCATTCAACAACGGCCGCTCCTGAAAGCAAACCGGCCCCAAAGGCGCTGAAGACCAGAATGTCCCCCTTTTTGAACATTCCTTTTCTGTTGCATTCGTCCAGAAGGATGGGACATGAGGCTGACGAGGAGTTTCCGTGGTCGGTGATGTTGACCGGGAACTTCTCCGCCGGCTGGCCCATGTAGGTGATGATCGAGTCGATGATTCTCTGGTTGGCCTGATGGATCATGAAGTAAGCCACGTCCTCTTTCTTGATTCCAACCTCGTCCAGAAGACTCTGCACGCCTTCCGTGCAGGCTTTGACCGCGAACTTGAAGACCTCTCGCCCTTTCATCTGCATCGGTACGCTCTCTTCCTTTTTTGTGATGTAAGGCGTGTCCACGAGTGTCCTGGTCTGCCATATCTCATCCACGGACGGTTCGGCATGCAGCCTGGTGCCTTTGATGTTGTCCCCTTCCGTCAGGACGACAGCCCCGGCGCCGTCTCCGAACAGGACACAGGTCCCTCTGTCTTTCCAGCTTGCCATTCTGGTGGGTTCCTCGACGCAGGCGACGATCGCGTTCCTGATCTTCCCCGCCTTGTAGTATGTCTCCACCATGTCCAGGGCATAGACGAATCCCGGACATGCGCAGTTGATGTCGAACATAGGACACTTGAGCCCCAGTTTCTCCCCGATGATGCAGCTCATGCCGGGGGTGATATATTCAGAGACCACATTCGAGACGATGAACAGGTCGATGTCCCCGGCCTGAAGCCCTGACATCTCCAGAGCTTTGCGGACGGCCTCGGTTCCGAGATCCTCAAGGTTCTCGTCCGTGATCACATGCCTTGTCTTTATCCCGGTGCGAGGGTAGATCCACTCGTCGCTTGTGTCCAGAAATCCGGCGAGCATGTCGTTTGTCACGACCTTTTTCGGAAGCGCGCTTCCGGTACCGATGATTTTCATATATTCACTATAATTAAGGTAAATCCCATTGACAAAAGTATGAATATGCCGGTATCGTTCAAAAATTAAGTGGCGAATATGTCTTTGATGTAGTCGGCTCCATGCTTTTAGTGGCGATTTCGTCCGATTTGTGGCGAATGGCGGCGTTTCGATAATTCTAAAAAGTGTTATATTTGCCATGTAAAAGAGAAAGGATGAGTTTTTTCAGCAAGCCTCTGCCCGACTATCTGCGTGGCAAGAACCAACTTATCTACACCGTCACATTCACGGCGTTGTTTTCCATCGTTTTTCTTTTAGTGAGCCTTCCGTTCTCGCACAGCAGCTGGATGGCGCTGGGCAATTCCAGATTCTTTGTCTTCACGGTGCTGTTCGCGATCGGATCCCTGCTTGTCGTCATCCTGAGCAAGTACATCATGTACAGGACACGGAACAGGATCCGGATGAACATCCTCGGCTACATAGCGTGGTGTGTCTGTGAGATCATCGTGATCTGTCTGGCGTATTCATTCATCACCGTGCCTATCACCGGCATCGGGTGGAGTCAGTTTCCGGAGACTCTTGGTAAGGCTCTTCTTTACGGGAACACTTCTCTGATAATACCTTACATCCTTGCCGGCATGTACTATGCCATTCAGGACAAGAACCGGATAATCCGCCTGATGAACTACGGAGATGTGGTCTCTGACGAGAGCGTCCCCGTGTCGCGGCTGGAGAAGATAACCCTGTTCGACAACAGCGGCGGCCTGAAACTCTGCGTCAGCGCGTCGAATCTCTACTACATCGAGTCGGACGACAACTATATCGTGGTCTGGTACACTGACAGCAAGGGTGATCTGAAGCGCTACATGCTCCGCTGCCGCCTGAAGACCGTCGAGGAGAGTTTCCGGGGCAGCAGCCTTGTGCGTTGCCATAGGAAATACATCGTGAACATGGACAAGGTCAAGGTCCTGCGCAAGGAGAAGGACGGCTACGAACTGGATCTTGACAATGACTCCATCACTCCGATCCCGATCACCAAGACATATTCGGAAAACGTCCTGAGCCGTTTCAACAACAGTTCAGGACGCCGTATGGAATGATTCCCGCAAGCTATCCGCAGAGTCTGTCCAGAGCCAGCTGAACGGTGGCCCGCACCTGCGGCTTGTAGTCCGGATTGCTGCTTTTGAGGTGGCGGTTCGCGATGACGCAGCAGATTGTGCCGGCCTCGTGTCCGAGATGCCTTGCCATTCCGGCGACCGCCGAACTTTCCATCTCGAAATTGGTGATCCGGTATTCCCCGAAACGGAATGACTCGAAATCCTCCAGCATGTGAGGCATCGCAAGCCCCTGTCGCACGACCCTGCCCTGCGGACCGTAGAATCCCGACGCCGAGATTGTCATGCCTTTGACCGAGCAGTCCTCGAATTTCCTGATCAGTTTCTCGCCGGCCTTCACGAAATAAGGTGAAGGGAGGTTCCTGTCCCAATGCGTGTGCTTTTTGAACGCCTCCTCCATCTCCGCGTCCGTGACGCTCCCGCGGTCGGCATACCAGTTCATCAGACCGTCGCAGCCGACGGAGTAATGGGAAAAAATCGCCGAGCCGAGCGGGATGTCGGCCTGCACGGCTCCACATGTGCCGATTCTCAGGATCGTTAGCGCCCTGTGTTCCTTCTTCGGTTCACGTGTGGCGAAGTCCACATTCGCAAGAGCGTCGAGTTCGGTCATCACGATGTCGATGTTGTCCGTTCCGATTCCCGTTGACAGGACGGTGATTCTCTTGCCTTTGTACTTTCCTGTCGTGGAGACGAACTCGCGGGACTGATGCCGGAACTCTATGTCTGTCAAAAATTCCGAGACCATGTCGACTCTTCCGGGGTCTCCTACCAGAATGACGATGTCGGCCAGTTCCTCCGGTTTCAGATGGATGTGGAACGCCGATCCGTCGTCATTGATGATCAATTCAGATTCTGCTATTCTCATGATGTGATTATTTTTTAACGCTTACTTAATGTGTCAAATATAAGAATATTCAATGGAATTGACTATTTTTGCGAAATATGTGGCAAAGACTTCAAACTCTATACCTGTGCATCGCCACAGGTCTCGTGGCGGCGCTTTTCTTCAGCGTCAAGGCGTTCACTTTAGGCCCCGGCGGTGTTCATGCCGTGGAATTGACCTACGTCAAGTACACCCCTTACCTTATCCTTCTGATACTGATCACGCTTCTTCAGCTGCTGGCGGTCTTCTCGTTCAACGCGCGTGTCTTCCAGATGCGCACCGCCGTGCTGTCGGCAATCCTGATGATCGCGCTTCAGGCGTGGCTCGGGGTGGATTATTTCATGGCCGACAGGGAGTGGATCTTCAAGTTCACCGCTGTGTTCCCGCTCGCCGCCGCGATCCTGAATTTCATTGCGGCGAGGTACATCCTCAGGGATCAGCTGCTTGTGGAGAGCATCTCCCATCTGCGCTCCAGGAAGAAGAATCATAAGATCTAAGGCACCGGATCGTACCCGCTGCCGCCCCACGGATTGCAGCGCAGGATTCTCCGCACGGTCAGGAACAGTCCCTTGACCGGCCCCCATTTCTTGAACGCTTCGATGGCGTAGGTCGAGCACGACGGCTCGAACCGGCAGGTTTTGGGAATATAAGGCCCTATGCAGGTGCGGTAGAACCAGATCATCGCCAGAAACGGGGCGATGCACACATTCCTCATCTTTTGTCTCCAAGGTGGAATATTCCCGCTATCCTTCATGCCCGGCGATTTTATGAAGAATCTCGCCGACCTGTTCCCGTACAGCGGCGTAGTCCATGATTTCCTTTGTGTTGTAAAGGAACAGTATTGAATGTCCTTCCGGAGGAAGGATTCCCTTCTGGGTTCTATAGGCTTCCCGCAACCTGCGTTTCAGCAGGTTACGCTTGACGGCTCTCTTGAGAAGCCGTTTCGGGACCGACACGATGATGGAATTCGGTTGTGGCCGGACAGCCTCGTCACCTTTCAGGAAACAATACTTGAGACCGGACGTGAAACCCCACCGGCCCCTTGACATCAGAGCCGAAATCTTCGACTGTCCATGAAGCCGCTCGGATTTCGGTAAGGTGAACATTTCGAGTCTATTTCAGGGCCCCGAGGTAAAGTTCGATGGCTCTGGCGACAGACGGAGCCTCCGGAGTCGGAGCCTGAATCTCGATCTTGAGTCCGACGTCCTCCATCGCCTTCACGATGGATTTGCCATAGGCCACGAACTTGATGTCTCCTTGCTGGAACTCAGGGAAATTCTCGTAGAGGGACTTGATGTCGTAAGGATTGTAGAAGACAATCATGTCGTAGTCCGGAAGGTGCAGATCCTTCAGATCCTGAGGCACGGACTTGACGAACACGGCTGTCTTGTAATCGAGTCCATGAGCCTCCATGAGCCTCGTCAGAGGAGAACTGTTGCTAGAATCGGACTGTGTCACAAGGAACTTTTCCCCTTTGTGCTTGGAACCTATCAGCCCGATGATGGATTCAGGAGTGCCGTCACCGAAGAATATCTTGCGCTTCCGGTAGACGATGTGTTTCTGAAGGTACATCGCCACGGCCTCGGTGGTGCAGAAATATTTCATGGTCTCCGGAACCTTGACCCTCAACTCTTCGCACAGTCCGTAGAACGCATCGATGGTATGGCGTGAGGAGAAAATTATCGCGGTGTAGTCCAGGATATTGATCCTCTGGGTTCTGAATTCCCTTGAGGGGAGAGGCTCGATGAGAAAGAACTGTCTGAATGTGATGTCAACACCGAATTTCTCTTTCAAGGCGACGTAAGGTGCGTCGTTGAGGGGCGCGCGTTGCGAGATCAAAATCTTCTTTATTGCCATATTCTTGTTTTGTGATTCGGCCACCGTGGACTTTACAGCAGTTTGGCTGAAAGCACCAGAACGGTTGTCGGAAGTATTTCAAGGCCGCAAAGATACAAAAATGTAGTGAAAGGATTGCAAACCGATGCGAAAATCTGTCCCCGCCTGAAGACGTGGAAGATGTACGTCAGGGCTGAGACATAGAGAAGGATGTTCCTCGTAAGTTCTTCATTTCCTGTTAGTACCATGCATGCGGCTCCCAGAGGGAAGAGAATGAGGAACAGGACAAGCGTGTAACTGCGGAATGCCCGGTTGGCTGCCGTGAACGCCTTTGTCCTTTGGAATTCCATCTCAAGCTGCCAGTTCAGGAATGACCGCAGGATCAGGTAGGCCAGCATGCATCCGCAGATCGCGGCCAGTTCATGGGCCGGTGTAAGTCCGTCCATGAAGTCCGGATGGTATAGGCCGCGCGAGTAAACCACCATGCACAGCGGTACGAAAGTTATGACGGCGATCAGGTTGCGGCAGGCGCTCATCTGAACGCTGTCTTCCAAAGTGAGGATTCCTTTCCATCTCAGGGCACAGTCGCCGAGCGAGGGGAGTATCTTGAAGAAACTTTTGACGCTCAACAGGAATATGAATGTGAATATGACCGCAAGGCCACAGAAAACAGGATCGTCCGTCATGTCAGTCAGTTGCCTCTTTTAGCGTTGTATCCTAATTCCTTGAGAAGGGATGTGACCTTGTCGCGCAGATCCCCTTGAACCGTGATCTCGCCGTCCTTGGCGGATCCTCCGACTCCGCATTTCATCTTTAGGGTCTTGCCAAGGGCGGCGAGATCCTCCTGTGTGCCGATGAATCCGGACACGAGTGTCACCTGTTTCCCTCCGCGGTTCCTCCTGTCGATGGAGACCGTAAGCCGTTGCCTTGACGGCTCAAGAGTCTCCTTCTCAGCGGTCTCCTCCTTGGCGTAGTTGAAATCCGGATTTGTCGAATAGACAACTCCGAGCCGTTGTTTCCAGTCGTTATCGGGTCTCATAAGATATTCCTTGTCATATTTTTGCAAAGATAGTGAATCCTTTTGTATCTTTGTCTGATTATCGGCCTGATTTGGCTGAATCCGTAACTTAAAGAAAGGATATGGACATCAAGAAATTCAGATTGTGGAACAAAGTGACCGCACTGGCAGTCTTCGCCATCTCGGCTTTCACCTATCTCTCCACCATTGAGCCTACCGCTTCCTTCTGGGATTGCGGAGAGTTCATCGCGTCATCGTACAAGCTTGAGGTCGGGCATCCGCCTGGAAATCCTGTCTTCCAGCTCATAGCGAGGATCTTCACCATGTTCACTGGCCCTGACAAGGCCGCCGTGATGGTGAACTCGATGAGTGCGATCTGCTCGGCGTTCACAATATTCTTCCTCTATCTGACTATTGTTTTCCTCGTCAAGAGAGTGATTGTTCCGAAACGTGACGGCGAAGGAGGAACCGGGGAATATTCGTTGGGCCAGGCCATCGCCATATATGGCAGCGGCGCGGTCGGCGCTTTGGCATACTGCTTCTCGGACACATTCTGGTTCTCGGCCGTGGAGGGTGAGGTCTATGCGATGTCGTCCCTGTTCACGGCTATGGTCGTCTGGGCTATGACAAAATGGTACGAGGAGACTGACCGGAGATACTCAAGCCGCTGGATCGTGCTGATCTCGTTCCTGATGGGTCTCTCAATCGGAGTGCATCTGCTGAACCTGCTGGCGATTCCGATGCTGGTCTATATGTACTACTTCAAGATGAGGGAGGACAAACCGTACTCATTCCGGGAATATGTCAAGATACTGGCCGTCTCGGTTGTGATCCTCGGGTTCATCCTGTTCGTCATCGTGCCTTACATCCCGAAGACAGCCGCTTATTTCGACCTGTTCTTCGTGAACACCCTTGGGCTTCCGTACAACACGGGGGCGGCCGTGTTCATCATCGGTCTGCTCGCGCTCTGCTTCCGGGGACTTTTCAGGACCCTCAGGACGGAGAGGGTGTTCTGGAACACGGTCATGCTGTGCTTCACCACGATCGTTATAGGATTCTCGGTGTTCAGCATCGTGATCATCCGCTCATGCGCCAAGACCCCGACCAACGAGTACCAGCCGGACAACACCTTCACCCTCGTGCGCTACCTCTCCAGAGAGCAGTACGGATCGACCCCTCTGCTTTACGGACAGTACTACGGCGCTCCTTACGAGCTGGAGCAGAAGTCCTATTGGGCTCCGTTGAACGGCAGGTACAAGAAGGTTCCGAGTCCGGTTGACGTTAAGTATGACCGTGCCGGCAAGATGCTGTTCCCGAGAATGTACAGCACCGATGACAGGCACATCAAATTTTATGAGTCCTACACCGACGGGAAGGGGACTCCTGTGTCCGGCGCGAAATACAAGAAGCCGACGCAGAAGGCCAATCTGGCATATTTCTTTGATTTCCAGCTTGGATGGATGTACTGGAGGTACTTCATGTGGAACTTCGTGGGTCGCCAGAATGAGATCCACACTCCGGCAGCAGACCTGTTCACCGGCAATTGGGAGAGCGGGATCCCGTTCATCGACAAGATCCATCTCGGAGACCAGAGCAATGCTCCGCAGTGGCTTAAGGACAATCCCGGCAAGAACCACTATTTCTTCCTGCCTCTGCTGCTGGGCCTCATCGGCCTGTGCTTCCAGTTCGACAGGGACCGCAGGGGCTGCTGGCTGACATTCCTGCTGTTCTTCATGACCGGAATCGCCATCGTTCTCTATCTGAATCAGGCTCCGTACCAGGTCCGTGAGAGGGACTACGCCTACGCCGGATCGTTCTACGCTTTCGCGATCTGGATAGGGTTCGCGGTCGCCGCCTTATATTCATGGATCACTTCCGCATTGAAGGAGAGGCACTCCGTGGCTGTTGCCGCCGTGGCTTCCGTCGCTTGTCTTTTCGTGCCTGCGCTTATGGCGGAGGAGAATTGGGACGACCACGACAGGAGCAACCGCTACACAGCCGTCGAGATCGCCAGGAACTATCTCAACTCCGTGGGAGAGAACGGCTTGCTGATAACACACGGTGACAATGACACCTTCCCTCTCTGGTACGCGCAGGAAGTCGAGGGTTTCCGGAACGATGTGAGAATATGCAACACCTCCCTCCTTGGAACAGACTGGTATATTGACCAGATGAGATATGCCATCAACAATTCCGCCCCTCTGAACCTTTCAATCGGGCAGGAACAGTACCTTTACGGAACCAATGAGTGGATCCCTATCGAGGACAAGCGTGGTCAGGCCCTTCCGTTGTCCGACTGCATCGCCGTGTTCAAGCATCCGGACGCCAAACTGATGTACCAGGATGGCGGCAGACTGGACTACTGGGTCTCCCGCAAGATGATCATTCCGGTCAACAAGGAGAACTGCCTGAAGAGCGGAATCGTGAGTGCTAAATTCGCGGAGCAGATTCCGGACTCGATTGTGATTGAGATCCCGAAGAGCAAGAACTACCTCAGCAAGCCGGAGCTCTTCTTGCTTGACTTCCTCTCCACTTACCAATGGGACAGACCTTTGAATGTGCTTAATCAGGGAGGAGACCTGAACATCGGCATCAAGGACTACCTGATGTACGAGGGCTTCTCCTGCAAGTTTACTCCGATCAGGAACAAGGTGCAGTCGCTGGAGATCGGTCTTGTTGACACTGATGAACTGTACGCCAGGATCACAGGCGACTTCTGCTTCGATGCCGTTTCCCGCGAGGATTACTGCGTTGACTACCAGAACACCTACACATTCCTCGGTGTCATGTCATTGAGGAATATGTTCGTTTCCGCCGCCAACGCCTTCATCGCCGCCGGCGAGAACGGCCGCGCCGAAGAGATGCTCGACAAGTGCCAGGCGGTTCTCAAGCCGAAGGAGTACCCGTACGACAACTCGATCCTCGGCTGGGGTTCCAACGCCCTTTTCCCGATCGAGATGGTCAAGGACTACTACGCCATCGGCAAGCCGGAGAAGGCCAAGACTTTGGCTCAGGAACTGACCGAGGAACTCACCGAGTCCATCAGGTTCTACCTTGATTTCTACCCGATGTGCAAGAGTGACTTTGAATATAACTGCAACCTCATCTACTACATGGTCAATGATGTCATCCGCAGAGCCGGTGACGATGAGTTCGCCGATGGGATAGAAAAGACCCTAGCCGATTTCCTATCGGTCCAGTAGTCCGGAAATCCCGATAGCAGTTATCGGAACAAAGTAAACGGTGCGGTCATCGCTCCTGACAGAAGGAGGGTGGCCGCACCGCTTGTGATTGTCGTCGCCTGTTTGGTGATGCCGGCGGCAGGTCGGTTGTGATCAGTTTTCTAGACCAGAGCCTTCACCTGCTTTGCGTCAAGCGGAAGCATCTCGGTGATGGGACTGTACTGATAGTTCTCGAAATCGAAGATCCGGGCGAATCCGGATGACCTGTCCCTGTGGTAGTAAACGTACAGCAGAAGTCCGCCCGGTGCCTCAGGAACAACCTTGTCTGACCTGCCCTCAAGGAATGAGACAAGCTCTTCTTTCTTGGTCTTCGGGAAGTTCGCGATCTTGCGTTTGAACGAACCCTCCTTGCCTTCGATCACGTAGGATGATCTCATAGCGAAGAACAGGATGACGGCGAACAGGATGACCGTGAGGCCGAGGATGAACATCGAGTCGGAGCAGAAGAGCAGAGCCACTCCCGCGGCGAGAAATACGAGTGTCACGATGATGTCTTTCGCGGATCTTGTTTTTTTGATATTTACGGTTTCCATTAGTTTCTGATTTAATTGATGGTGATGCTTCCCGGAGAGACATAATGCTCTCTGGAAAAAATGTTGTTGTGTAAAAAATATGGTTGCATCACCTTGTTATGGTAATACGTTGTTTTCCGTCCGTTGAGGGGGACGGTGCCTTTCCTTGAAAAACCGACATCCGGTGCGAAGCGTCCGAACGGGGTTGGGTATGTTTCCCGCTATAGACGGAGCTTCCGCAGAGCCGGCAAGGAATGTCTTTGCGCGGCAGAATGGCAGACTGTCTTGAATTCCAGAACCCTGAAGTCAAGTTCCGCCCTGCGCGCGCTCCTGTACGGACTGCCGGAAGCGCCAGTGACTGTGCGTGTTACTGTCTGCCCTTCGCCCGTCGGACTTGTCAGGCAGACTGTGTTGAACTTTATGAAAGAATGTTCGGATTGGATCGGGTCGGTAAGGCTGCCCGTGGATGTTCTGGCCGCGGTTCCGGAGTCGGGTTCGGCAAAGAAGCTGACCCACAGCCCCTCGCAGAAGAATGCAAGCGCCACAAGTACAATGGAAATCGAACAGAACCGGACAAATGACCTCATGCCTCTACCTCCTCAGTCTCACGAATATGCTCAAAGGAAGATTCTTCCCGAACCTGTCCCTGATCACCAGTTCACCGGACTCAAGCGCCGTGTCGGCCGGAAGTCCGAAAGCCTGACGCACAACGGTCTCGCCGAGAATGGCCGAGAATCCGTTGGAGTAAAGATTCAGAACGAGAAAACTGTTTCCCGGAGCGAGGATCCTCCCGACAGTCTTCATCATGTCGAAAAGACACTCGTCCAGTTTCCATTTCTCGCCGTCCGGACCATGACCGTAGGCGGGAGGGTCAAGGATTATGCCTTGATAGAGATTTCCCCGTTTGGCCTCGCGGGAGGCGAACTTCATCGCGTCCTCCACCACCCAACGGATGTCCTGAAGGCCGCTGCGGTCCTGGTTGCCGTGAGCCCATGTGACGACCTGACGCACTGAGTCCAGATGCGTTACATCTGCCCCGGCGCACTTGGCCGCCAGCGATGCCGCTCCCGTGTAGGCGAACAGGTTCAGGACCTTGGGGCATAGGCCTGTCCTGGAGGCGATGTTGGAAGTCTGCTTGAATATGTAGTCCCAGTTCGCGGCCTGCTCCGGGAAGACTCCCACGTGCTTGAAGGACGTGAGACCCAGCCTGAGGCTGAACTTCGGGCCGCCGCCATAGCGGATCCACCACTGGTCGGGCATATTCCTGAGCCTTTCCCACGTTCCGCTGTCCTCCTTTCCGGCCTTGCCGAATCCGGCTCCCGGGGTGAATCGGGTGTGGGCTAGCGAGTTCCACTCAGAGTCACTCATGCTCTTGTCCCACAGGGCCTTCGGCTCCGGGCGGGCAAGAACATACTCGCCGAACCTTTCGAGCTTCGCACCCCTTCCGGAGTCGAGAAGCTCGTAGTCCTTCCAGTTCTGTGGAATGTACTCTATCGTCATAATCATACAAAGATAGGAAAAAGAAAACCTATTTCGTCTATTTGCGAGATGTTTTAATCGTTATAATCCGGCTGGCCGATGCCCAATCCGGTTGAATTTTATTATATTTGCACCTCAAATCTATCGGAATTGTTTTTAATTAATAAGGTTATGCAACAGCACATCGACACCTACGACTTCAAAGGCAAGAAGGCCATTGTCAGAGTGGATTTCAACGTTCCGCTCGATGAGAATTTCAACATCACAGACGACACCCGCATCCGCGCGGCTCTCCCTACACTCAAGAAAGTGCTCGCCGGGGGAGGCTCTCTTATCCTGATGTCCCACCTCGGACGTCCGAAGGGAGTTGACCCGAAGTTCTCGCTCAAGCATATTCTTGCCCACGTCTCCGAATGTCTCGGTGTTCCGGTTCAGTTCGCCGACGACTGCCAGAAGGCTGACGCTCAGGCCGCCGCACTCAAGCCGGGCGAGGTTCTGATGCTTGAGAACCTGCGTTTCTACGCCGAGGAGGAAGGCAAGCCGAGAGGACTCTCCGCCGACGCCACGGACGAGGAGAAGGCTGAGGCCAAGAAGGCCGTGAAGGCAAGCCAGAAAGAGTTCGTGAAGAAGCTCGCATCCTACGCCGACTGCTACATCAACGACGCTTTCGGAACAGCCCACAGGGCTCATGCGTCGACGGCTCTCATCGCGGCCTACTTCCCGGACGAAAAGATGTTCGGCTACCTGATGGAGAAGGAGGTGAAGGCCATCGAGAACGTCCTTCAGAACGCCAAGCGTCCTTTCACAGCCATCATCGGCGGATCCAAGGTCTCCAGCAAGCTCGGAGTCATCAAGAATCTGCTGGACAAGGTTGACAACCTGATCATCGGCGGCGGAATGGGCTACACCTTCATCAAAGCCCAGGGCGGCCACATCGGAAAGTCTCTCCATGAGGACGAGCTCATGCCTGATGCCCTTGAGATCATGAAGGAGGCAAAGGAGAAAGGTGTGAATCTCTCGCTTTCAGTCGCCACAGTGTCGGGTCAGGACTTCTCGAACGACACTCCTCGCCAGACATTCGACATATTCAACATTCCTGATGACTGGGAGGGGATGGACGCTTCCGAGGCCTCTCTTGAGAACTGGAAGAAGATCATCCTCGCCTCCAAGACCATCCTCTGGAACGGTCCTGTCGGAGTGTTCGAACTTCCTAACTTCGCCCACGGAACCGAGAAGATCGCCGAGTTCGTGGCCGAGGCCACCCAGAACGGTGCCTACTCGCTCGTCGGAGGCGGAGACTCTGTCGCCGCTGTCACGAAGCTTGGCTTCGCCGACAAGGTGAGCTACGTGTCCACAGGTGGCGGCGCCATGCTTGAGGCCATCGAGGGCAAGGATCTTCCGGGCATCGCCGCCATCAGGGAATAGCCGCTCGGATAATCCGAAAAATACGCTATCTTTGTACGATAAGTGATTTTTGAATATGGATCCGCTATTCGTACATTGGAACATGAATCCGGAGATGTTCAGGATCGGATCGTTCGCCGTCAGGTGGTATGGTCTCCTGTTTGTCTCCGGTTTCATTCTCGGTTACTGGATGTTCGCGAAGTTCTTCAGGAGGGAGAAAGTCAATGAGGCTCTTCTTGACCCGCTTCTTTACACTCTGCTGATCGGAACACTTGTGGGGGCCCGCCTCGGACACTGCATATTCTATCAGCCAGACTATTATTTCGGTTCATGGAAAGGATTCTGTGAGATCTTCGCCGTGTGGCACGGCGGACTTGCCAGCCATGGGGGGGCGATCATGCTGCTTCTGTGCATGTGGTGGTTCGCAAACAAATACGGGAAGAAGAACCACATAGATTTTCTCTGGATTCTGGACAGGCTGGCCATCGCCGTGGCGTTCGCCGCGACCTTCATCAGACTGGGTAACCTCTGCAATTCAGAGATTTACGGTGACGTGACCAATCTCCCTTGGGGATTCATCTTCGAGCGCAGGGGAGAAACCGAGCCTAAACACCCGACCCAGATCTACGAGGCTCTCAGTTACCTGATTCTCGGATTTGGACTTATCTGGCTCTATGTCAAGAAACTGGACAAGATGTACAGGGGGTCTTTCATCGGAATATTCTTCATCGTCTGCTTCGGAATGCGCTTCCTCATAGAGTTCATCAAGGAGCCTCAGGTGGATTTCGAGAATTCGATGGTTTTGGACATGGGACAGATCCTCAGCATTCCGTTCGTGCTGCTCGGCGTAGGACTCCTTAGATATTCTTATAAGAAGAAAATCCCCGCCGCAGCCGTCATTCCGGATGCCAAGCCGAAAAAGGCGGCGCCGACTCATTACGCCAAGGGGCTCGGAAATTCTTAAGAAGCTGTTCTGCGGCTTGTTTTTCACCGTTACTTAACGGACATTGTATGATAAAAGCAATCTTTTTTGACATAGACGGCACCTTGGTGAGTTTCAAGACCCACAGGATGTCCGGGAACCTTAAGGAAAATCTTCGCAAGCTTCAGGCCGCCGGCGTGAAGCTTTTCATTTCGAGCGGCCGCGCCAGGCTGGTGATGAACAATATAGATGATTTCCCGTTCGACGGTTATGTGGAGATGAACGGCGCCAAGACCACCCTCGGTGAAGAAGTGATTGACAGCCACCCGCTTTCCAAAGAGGTTTCTCTTAAAGTGGCGGAAATAGCCGAGCGCGAGAATGTCTCCTGCTGGGTGTTCGCCGACACGGTGGCCGGAATCAATTTCAGCAGCCCGAACGCCGCGGAAGTCGCCGACATGATCAACCTGCATCCGACCGGTTTTCTGAATCTCGGACAGATCGCAAGGGAGCACACGGTCTATGAATATACCATATTCTTTGATGAAGAACAGGCCGGACGTCTGCTTTTTCCGGTCCTGAAAAACGTCGCCTACACCCGGTGGCATCCGTATTTCCTGGACATCGTGCCGGAAGGCCTGTCCAAAGCCTACGGCGCGTCGAGAATCCTTGAACGCATAGGAGTCAAGCGTGAGGAGTGCATGGCGTTCGGCGATGGCGGCAACGACATCCCGATCATTGAATATGCCGGAACAGGTGTCGCGATGGGCAATGCCACGGACGATGTGAAGGCCGCCGCGGACTATGTCACGGACACCGTCGATGAGGACGGAATTGTCACGGCTCTCCAACATTTTGGCGTACTATAGGAAACTCGGAAATTTTTTCAGTTTTCCGGTACATCGTTTTATCTAATTGATAATAAATTTAAAGTGGGTTTCGCTGCGTGGTACGTGGCGAAATATTTATTAATTATTGCTTGAAAATTTGACACATTTGCATAATGTTTGCATAACGGTTTACCGCTTTATTGGTTATTATGGCTGAACTGACAAAAGACAAGATCATGAAGACGGCGAACGGACTTTTCCTGAAAGACGGAGTCCGGGAGGTGTCCGTTGATGACATTTGCCGAGAACTGTGCATCTCGAAGAAGACCTTCTATGAGTATTATGGTCGGAAAGAGGATCTGGTCGCCGATGTCGTGACCTACAACGTGGAGAGGAAGAAGGCCGAGTTTGAGAAACTTGTCGCCGGCAAGGATGTCGTCCAGATTCTCAAGGCGATGTTTTCCATGGTGAACAGAAAGAAAACCATCGACAAGGACAAGAGGATGGCGAAGGACATCAGGAAGTACTATCCCGAGACTTTCTCAAAGCGCACAGACGAGCGCTACAAGGCGATGTACGATTTCTTTGTGGCATGCTTGAATGATGGAATGAAGTCGGGTCTCGTCCGTTCGGACATGGATTTCGAAGGAGTGCAGCTTCTCATCTGCATCATGCACGACGGCATGGCCGACTATCTCGGGGGACGCTACCACATCGAGGGCTTCAATGTGTCTTTCAAGTCGCTTGCGGCAGCGTTCGAGGACATCGTCACAAGGACTCTCCTTACCCCGAAAGGACTGGGGAAGTATTCATCAATTGATTAATGATAAAAAAGTTAAGATAAGTATGAAAAACAGATTCAAGCATTTTATGCTTACGGCCGCGGCATTGCCTCTGGCTCTCTCCGCCCAGGCCCAGTACCGGAACGACACCATTCCGAAGGAGTCTCCGAAGGACACCGCCAAGGTCATCCTTACTTTGGACGATGCTTTGAGGGTGGCCCTCAGCGAGAATGTCGCCGTCAAGGTCGCGGACAAGGAAATCCAGCGCACCGAATATGCCAAGAAAGGCACCTACGCCTCTCTCTTCCCGCAGATCAACGCTTCGGGAGCCTACCAGAGAACAATCAAGAAGCAGATGATGTACATGGATTCCGACAGCGGCTCCGATGATGATGGCGGCGGATTCGGGATGCTCAGCTCGATCGCTCCTTATTTCTTGAGAATCAACGAACTGTCCGAGAAGGCCGGGATGGATCCCGTCAAGTTGGATTCCGGCGAGAGCAGCTCCGGCGGTGGTGGCTTCGCCGTAGGCCGTTGGAACACCTACAATTACGGTTTCTCCGCATCGATGCCTCTGGTCAACGCCCAGCTTTGGGAGAGCATCAAGATTTCCGGCCAGGGGGTTGACCTTGCCGTGGAGAAGGCCAGGTCCTCAAGACTTGACATGGTGACGCAGGTGAAGCAGGCCTACTACGCCGTGCTCCTCGCCAAGGAAGCGTTCAATGTCTATAAGGATGTCTATGAGAACGCTGTTGAAAACTTCGGGCAGACTGAGAAACGCTACAACGCCCAGAAGGCTTCCGAACTTGAATATACAAGGGCGAAGTCAACTGTGGCCGCGGCGATCCCTGACGTTTACAACGCCGAGAGTTCCGTCATCCTGGCTCTCTGGCAGCTAAAGGCCGTGATGGGTGTCGATCTTGACAGGAACATCGACGTGTCAGGCTCCCTTGAGGATTTTTCCAAAGAGATGTTCCGGGACATCAACGAGAACGGTGATCCGTCGCTGGAGTACAACACAACCATGCGTCAGCTCGCCATTCAGGCCGAGCAGCTGGCCTCCACCGTGCGCATGCAGAAGGCCGCCTACCTGCCTACCCTCGCCGCGAACTTCTCGTACAGCATGATCGCCATGACCAACGACTTCAAATTCAGCGAGTACCAGTGGTCTCCATATTCATACGTGGGGGTAAGTCTTTCGATTCCTATATTCTCCGGCGGAAAGCGCGTCAGCGATGTCCGTCAGGCAAAGGTGCAGGCTACCCAGCTTGACCTTCAGAGAATCGAGACAGAGAGGCAGCTCAAGATTTCTATCCGTCAGTATCTCAACACGATGGAGACTAACATGAACAGCTTCAATTCCGCTACCGAGGCTGTGGCTCTGGCGCAGAAGGCCTACGACATCGCCGCAAAGTCCTATAAGGTCGGAAAGAGCACGATCACCGAACTGAACGACGCGCGGCTTACCTTGACTCAGTCCAGTCTGGCCCAGTCGCAGGCCGTCTATAACTTTGTGGTGGCAAAATCCAACCTCGAGAAGACCCTCGGCTACGATTTCATCGACGAGAAAGGCGAGGTTGATCTTGAAAACATGTAAAAAATAAAACATCAAGAATATGAACAAGATTACAAGAACGATGGTTTTCGCATCGGCCGCCGTGATGCTTGCCGCCTGCGGAAACGGGAAGAAATCCGACAGCGCATCCGCCGCACAGAATGTTGAGGAAAGGGCGACATTGATCGCGACCGCCACGGCCGTAAGGCAGGAAGTGCCTCAGACGGAAGTCTATTCATCCTCCGTGCAGGCTTTCGCCGTGAACAACATCGCCCCGCAGACCAGCGGCAGGATCAAGACCATCAAGGTCGATGTCGGCAGTTTTGTGGGGAAGAACCAGCTGCTCGCCGAGATGGACGCCTCACAGCTTGATCAGGCAAGGCTCAAACTGGTGAACGACTCCACCGAACTGGCCCGTCTGAAGAGCCTTTATGAGGAGGGAGGCGTGTCAAAGTCCGATTATGACGCCTCCGAGATGGCTTGGAAAGTCAGCCGCAGGTCGTACAACAACCTGCTTGAGAACACCTGGCTCAGATCTCCGATCAGCGGAGTCGTCACGGCAAGGAACTACGATCAGGGCGACCTCTATTCCGGTCAGGCCATCTTCGTCGTACAGCAGATCACTCCTGTCAAGCTTTTGGTCGGAATCTCCGAGACTGACTACACGAAAGTCAAGAAAGGCGATCAGGTGGAGATCACCGCTGATGCCATTCCGGGAAGGACATTCACGGGTAAGGTCAACAAGATCTACCCTACCATCGACCCTACGAGCCACACTTTCACGACAGAGATTCTTGTGGGCAACACGGACAGGACCCTGCGTCCCGGGATGTATGCCCGGGTTAAGGTTGAGTTCGGAGTGAACAACAGCATCGTTGTTCCGGACGAGGCTGTCGTGAAGATGCAGGGCTCCGGACAGAGAAGCGTCTATGTCGTCTCTCCGGACAACACCGTCAACAGCGTGATCGTGAAGATAGGCCGTCATTTCGACAGGTACTACGAGATTCTCGAAGGCTTGAACGAGGGTGACATCGTTGCCACGAAAGGAAGCTCCAGCCTCAAGGACGGAGCCAAGGTAGAGATCACCAAGAACAACTAAAGAGTTTAAACTATGAGCATATACAGATCTGCGGTGAAGAATCCCGTCACGACCGCGTTGGTGTTCGTCGCCTTCATGGTCTTCGGAGTATTCTCGCTGATTAACACCTCTCTGGCGAACTATCCGGATTTCGACGCCAATGTCGTGCTGGTGATGTCGTCTTACCAGGGAGCGAGCGCTTCCGACATCGAGAACAACCTGACCAAGGTTCTCGAGAACACTTTGAACAGCGTGGAGGACCTGAAGGACATCACATCCAGGTCTAAGGAAAACATCTCCATCGTTGTTCTGGAGTTTGAGTACGGCACCGACATCGACGAGGCCTGCAACAACATCAGGGACAAACTGGACCTCGTGAACTCATCCCTGCCTGACGGAGCGTCCGTTCCGGTGCTCTTCAAGTTCGGCATGGATGACATGCCTGTGCTGATTCTTTCGGCCAAGGCGGACAAGAGCCTCATGGGTCTGGACAAGATCCTGGACGACAAGCTTGTCACACCTCTAGGACGTGTCAAGGGAGTTGGTACTGTCAGCGTCTCCGGAGCTCCGGAAAGGGAAATCCACGTCTATTGCGACCCCAACAAGCTGGAAGCTTACGGACTGAGTGTTTCGGGAATATCCCAGACCATCGCGGCGGAGAACCGCAACGTCCCTTCCGGAAGCATCGATATCGGTGCCGAGTCCTTCACCCTCCGTGTCGAGAAGGAGTTCAAGGATCCTTCCGAGTTGCTGGACATCGTTGTCAGCACTAAGGACGGCCACACGGTCTATCTCCGGGATGTCGCCAACATCATCGACGGGCTTGAGGAAAAGTCCCAGGAGTCTTTTACGGACGGAGAGAGATCCGCGATGATCGCCATCCAGAAACAGTCCGGAGCCAACACTGTCAACGTCATCAGAAGCGTCAAGGAAAAACTCAAGACAATCGAGCCGACACTTCCTTCCGACGTGAAGATCACCACGGTCGTGGACAGTTCCACGAACATCCTCAACACCCTCGACTCCCTGAAGGAGACGATCCTCATCACTCTGTTGGTGGTAATGCTCGTTGTCTATGTGTTCCTTGGCAGATGGAGAGCGACGTTCATCATCGTGCTTTCGATCCCTATCTCGCTGCTGGGTTCCCTGATTTACCTCTACGCCACGGGCAACACGCTGAACATCATCTCGATGTCCGCCTTGTCAATAGCGATCGGTATGGTGGTGGATGATGCCATCGTGGTGCTGGAGAACGTCTCCACGCATTTGGAACGAGGCGAGAAACCGAGCGAGGCCGCCGTCCACGGCACCTCGGAGGTGGGTATCTCCGTGATCGCGTCCACCCTGACGATGCTCTGCGTGTTCCTGCCGCTCACCATGGTTTCCGGAATGGCCGGAATCATGTTCAAGCAGCTCGGATGGATTGTCAGCATCATCATGATCATCTCCACGACGGCCGCCCTGACACTGGTGCCGATGCTCTGTTCGAAGATGCTCAGCAACAAGCCTAAGAACGGAAAGCTTCACAGGGCGATCTTCGACAATGTCGAGAAGTTCCTTAATGCAATCTCAGAAGGCTACGCCAAGATCATCGGTTGGGCCATGGGACACAGGAAAACCGTCATATTCAGCGCCCTTGCAATATTCGTGGCTGTCCTTGCGCTGCTTGGACCGGGTCTTAAGAGCGAGTATTTCCCTCATTCGGACGAGGGTCGTCTGACCGTCTCGATCGAGCTTCCGGTAGGAACCGAGCAGACCGTGACCGGAGAGTTCGCCAAGAACTTCGCCGCCAGACTACAGTCTGAAATCCCTGAGATCCAGGTGCTTCAGTACCGCTATGGACAGGCGAGCTCGGACAACGTCTGGGGAAGCATGCAGTCCAACGGATCCTACATCATCTCGATGAACGTCAATCTCGGTTCGATGGAGGACCGCGAGCGCTCGTCAACCGAGATCGCCGACATCATCAGAAAGGATCTTCGGGAGTATCCTGAGGTCAAGAAGGGAACCGTCACCGAGGGAATGGGCGGAGTCGGAGGAGCGGCATCCATCACGCTTGAGATCTTCGGCTACGACTTCGACGAGACGGACCGTGTCGCCAAGGAGATCCAGGGCAAGATGCTGGGTGACGAGAACTTCTCCCAGGTCGTGCTGAGCCGTGACGACTACACCCCTGAGTATCAGGTGGATTTCGACAGGACAAAGCTGGCTCTGAACGGGTTGAACTCCACGACAGCGGCTGCCGCTTTTAGCGCCGCGATGAACGGCTCGGTTGGCTCCTACTACCGTGAGGAGGGTGAGGAGTACAACATCCGTGTCATCTACGACAAGAAGTTCCGCTCAAGCGTGCAGGACATCGAGAACATCATCGTCTATACCCCTGCAGGCAATGCTGTCCGCGTCAAGGATCTCGGCACGGTGGTTGAGTCCAAGGTGCCGCCTACGATCGAGAGGAAGAACCGTGAGAGGTACATCACCGTGACCGGTATCGTCTCCCAAGGACACGCTTTGAGCGAGGCTGTCGACGCGACCAATGCGATTGTCAAGGCCACCGACATCCCGAACAGCATCTCGACCGAGATCTCGGGAGACTACGAGGACCAGCAGTCCATGTTCAAGAACCTTGTCGTACTGATGATCCTTATCATCATCCTTGTCTACATGGTGATGGCTTCCCAGTTCGAGTCGTTCATGAGCCCGTTCGTCATCATGTTCTCCGTGCCGTTCGCGTTCACCGGCGTGATTCTCGGCCTCTGGGCCACGAACACGGCTCTCGGTGTGATGGCGATGATCGGAATCATCATCCTGCTCGGTATCGTGGTGAAGAACGGTATCGTGCTGATTGACTACACGATTCTGATGCGAGAGAGGGGAATGAGCGTCATCGACGCATCGGTCACCGCCGCCAGAAGCCGTCTTCGTCCTATTCTCATGACCACTCTCACGACAGTGCTCGGTATGGTCCCTCTGGCTGTGGGCCAGGGCGAAGGCTCGGAACTGTGGCGTTCGCTCGGTATGACTGTCTGCTGGGGTCTGACGATCTCCACGCTTGTCACCCTCGTGCTGATCCCGACGATCTACTGTTCCCTCGCTACCGCGCAGGAGAAACGTAAGGCAAAGAAGATGAAACAGATTAACGGTTGATTCTTTGTTGCGTAATATTAATTGGCGAAAGATTATTTCTGAATATGAAAGCGATATTTATCTCATACAATCAGGCCTATGGCAATGAGATTGTCGAGCTGCTTGAGGGTTTCGGGCAGCGAGGCTTCACCCAGTGGCTGGACATCCAGGGCAGGGGAGGCGTGGACGGCATCCCGCACTATGGCGACCATGCCTGGCCGGAGCAGAACTATGCGATTCTGACAATCGTCCCTGACGAGAAGGCTGTCCCGATTCTGAATGCCCTCCGTCAGAAGGACAAAGCCTACAAGGATCTCGGTCTGCGCGCCTTTGTCTGGAACATCGAGCAGGCATTGTAAAAAAAGCGTCTAATTTGTATCTTTGTGTCCGGAACGGTAATTGCGGTTACCGTCCCGGACATTTCTTAGTAAGCATTGAAAAATGACTTGGTAAGATTTGGCCGTATTTTCAAGGATGGAGTTCTTTTTGAAGAAGGAGTGTGCCGGTGGCACAGAGGCTGATGAGAAAAGAAATCCGGGTCGGAAAGACAATCAAAGATTGCCAAGTTATTTTTTGACGCTTACTTAAATATTCATTGATTATGGAAAAGATAGCTACTAATGAAAATTTTTCGGAGATTCTTTCCGACAGCAAGCCTGTCCTTGTTGACTTCTGGGCGACCTGGTGCGGCCCTTGCCGCATGCTGGGTCCGACGGTCGAGACAATAGCTTCCGAATATGACGGCAAAGCCACAGTCGTGAAATGCAATGTCGATGACTGCGAGGACATCGCCATGAAATACGGCATCAGGAACATCCCTACGCTCCTTTTCTTCAAAGGAGGAGAGGTTGTCGACAAGCTTGTGGGCAATGTGCCCAAGGCGGACATCACAGCCAAACTGGACGCTCTGCTCTAACTCAAAACATCTTGTGGCATGAAAAAGACATTTATGATAGCCGCCGCCACGGCCGCGCTCGCTTTCTGTACGGACGCATCCGCCGGGTCTTTCCTCTCGCCGAGAGTGGGAGTCATGGGAGGATTCACATCCTCGTCGACCTCGATCAAGAATGTTGACAACAAGTCTGTCTCCCTGTACCATATCGGTCTCACGGCCGAGATTCCTCTACTTGGAGGATTTTCCGTCCAGCCGTCCGTCCTTTATCAGGTGAAAGGTCTGTCGGCCGACAAATGGGGAAGTGCGAACATCTCCGAGACAGTCGGCTCTTTCGAGACGAAGGTCGGCTATCTTGAGGTTCCTGTCCAGATTCAGTGGGGACCGGATCTTCTGCTCTTCCGTCCTTATGTGTTCGCCGAGCCGTTCGCCGGCTTCCGTCTGGGGCAGGACACGAAGGGTGTGTTCGCCGACGGTCTCAAGGACAGCCTCAGGAAATTCGAGTACGGCCTTGGTCTGGGCGCAGGGCTCGAGGTGTGGAAACTTCAGGTCTCATTCAAGTATTTCTGGAACTTCGGGGACATCTACAGCAAGGGCGGCAATCTGGCTGATTCCGCCAAGGACGCTGTGAAGGATGCGGTCAACAACGGTAAAAGCTTCAACGGAATAATGGCCTCTGTCGCCTTCTTCTTTTAACGGACTGAAGGATGGGTGACGAACGAAAGATTGTCTTTTACTGCTCTGCAAGCTACGACATCGACCAGAAGTACAATCAGGCTGCGCGGGAAGTGACCCGCGCGGCTTGTTCGCTTGGCTACACCATTGTCTCCGGAGGAGCCGTCAAGGGTACTATGGGAGCGATAGCCGACGAGGTGGTCAGATGCGGAGGCCGTCACATCGGGGTGCTTCCGCGATTCATGGAGGAGTTCAGGTTCCCGGGACTGGACGAGGTCGTCTGGACGGACACGATGGCCGAGCGCAAGGAGAGGATGCGTGAGGGCACGTGCGCCGCTGTCGCTTTTCCCGGCGGGATCGGCACCTTGGACGAGGTGATCGGGACGTTGACGCTGGCGAAACTGGGCAAGTACGACGGGAAGATACTCGCGCTTAACCTTGACGGGTTCTACGAGCCGCTGAAGGCTTTGCTGGATCACTATGTGAGGACCGGAATGCTTGACGCGCCCTCAAGGAAACTGATCGGGTTCCCGGACACGGTGGCCGGGCTGGTCGGACATCTTGAATGACGGCTGAATGAAGACTCTGGACGGGATAAAGGGATTTCTTGGAAAAGACTGGCAGGAGACGGTCGGTCTGATGCGCTCGTCCCTGGGAAGTGACATAGAACTGCTGAACGCCACCAACGAGGCTATTCTGGCGCATGGAGGAAAGCAGCTGCGCCCGATCGTGTCGTTGTTGACCGCCCGTGCCTGCGGAGGCGGAACGGCCAATGAGGACAGCATCCGTTACGCCGCGGCTTCCGAGCTTCTGCACAATGCCACGCTTCTGCACGATGATGTGGCCGACAACAGTTCCGAGAGACGCGGCGCGCCGACAGTGATGGCTGTTCTCGGGGGACCTGCGTCGGTTCTTCTCGGGGATTTCTGGCTCGTCAAGGCGATGGACAACATTCTGGCCTCCTCCGCTCACGGCAACGAGGTCATAAGGATCTTCTCGAAGACCCTCAGCGCCCTTGCGGAAGGCGAGATGCTGCAACTTCAGAAAGCCTCGTCCGGGGACACTGTCGAGGAGGACTATTTCAGGATAATCTATTGCAAGACAGCGACCTTGTTTGAATCCACATGCGTTTCTGCGGCGATCTCGGTGAATGCTCCTCCTGTCTGGGTCGAGGCTGTGCGGGACTATGCGGTTTCCTTGGGAATGGCTTTCCAGATCAAGGATGACATATTCGATTACTCCGGAGGAAAGAAGATCGGCAAGCCTGTGGGAATTGATCTTGAGGAGCAGAAGATCACCCTTCCGCTTCTTGGAGCTTTGGAGGCCGCGCCGGCCGAGCGCGCCTCCGAAATAAGGAAGATGATTATGAATATTCAGGAAAATCCTGAATATAAGGAGGAGATAGTCGATTTCGTACGGGCGGGCAAGGGCATTGAATATGCCGTCTCAAGGCTTGACGGATATGTCGACAAGGCTGTCGGAGCCCTTGCCGCGCTTCCGGAATCGAGGGAAAAGGATTATCTTGTGGAAATCGCGGGATTTACCGCATGCAGGGACAGATGAGTCTGGACGGGATCATAGGAAACCACAACGCTGTCAAGGCGTTGAAGGGGATGGCCGGAAGCGGGCGCGTCCCTCATGCGATGATGCTCTATGAGAATGACGGCTGCGGGGCGATGGAACTGGTTCTGGCATTCCTCGGGCAGATCATGGGAGATGAACACAAGGTCTCCGGACTGATTCATCCGGATGTACACTATGTCTACCCGGTGGCCGGCGGCTCGAAGGTCACGGAGAAGGTCGAGAACCTCAGGGCGGAACTGTTTCTTGAATATTGGCGGTCTCTGATGGTCTCCAATCCTTATGCCCTTGAAAGCGAGGTGAGTTCTGCTTTCGGCATAGAAGGCAAACAGGCCGGAATCAACAACGCCGAGGCCAAGGAGATTCTGGAGACCGTCTGGCTGAGTCCCGTGGAGGGAGGATGGAAGGCTGTGGTGGTCTATCTTCCGGAGAAGATGAACGCCGCCTCGGCCAACAGGCTTCTCAAGGCTGTTGAGGAGCCTCCGGAGAAGACCCTGTTCATCATGATCACCCATGCTCCGGAGAAGGTCATGCCGACAATATCGTCGAGGTGCCAGGCGATCCGTGTGCTGCCATATTCAAAAGATGAGATCGTGATGATTCTGACGTCCCGTTTCGGTAAGACAGCCGATGAGGCCGCGCGTGCCGCTCTGGTGGCTGGCGGAAGCGTCGGAGTGGCGCTGAGTTGTCTTTCAGGAAAGGAAGACCATGCGCGCCGGATGGAGATATTCAAAGGTCTCGTTGACGCGCTTGCCTCAAAGGATCTTTCCGCCGCTTTGGGATGGGGGGATGCGATGGCCGCGCTTCCGTCGCGTGAAAACCAGAAAGCTTTTTGTAAATTTGCGGGGGAAAGTCTTCGCAAAGTGTTTCTGATCCAGCAGAACATGCCTCAGATCGCCGGAGTCTCGCCGGAGGAGAAAGAGTTCTTCGTCCGCCTTGCCTCGCGTTGCCGGAAAAGTTTTCCGAGAATGGCTGTAACCTGTCTGGACAGGGCGCAGACGCTGATTGACAGGAACGTGAACCAGAAGATTCTTTTCACGGACCTTGTGGGGCGGTTGTATTTGAGTTTCTGACAATAATTATGAATGGATATGGAAAATGTTGATAACGAGACAATAAAGTTTGACTGTAACCGCGGATGCACGATTTCCCAGGATAAGGAGACCGGTGAGTATGACTGCGATTACCGTCAGGGCTGCTGCAAGCTGAAGGACTACGACTGGCTTCACGGCATCCGTCAGGAGCAGTTCAAGGATCTTTTCGAGGTCCGCTTCAAGAACACCAGAAAAGGGATCTACATCAATGCTTCCGGTCAGGGAGTCAAGGCCGGGGATCTGGTCATCGTGGAGGCGTCCAACGGTCATGATCTGGGGATCGTGACTCTGGAGGGGCCGATTGTCGGCCGTCAGATGAAATGCAAGGGCATCGATCCCGAGACGGTTCCGCTGAAGAAGATCTACCGCAAGGCCAAGCCTTTCGACATCTCCAAATGGCAGGAAGCCATAGCCCGCGAGCAGGACACGATGATCCAGGCGCGCAGGATCGCCGCCGAGCTTGGTCTGGACATGAAGATCGGGGACGTGGAGTTTCAGGGAGACGGCACGAAGGCAATTTTCTACTACATCGCCGACGGCCGCGTGGATTTCCGTCAGCTGATCAAGGTTTACGCCGAGGAGTTCCGCATAAGGATCGAGATGAAGCAGATCGGCGCCCGTCAGGAGGCCGGACTGATAGGTGGTCTCGGAGTCTGCGGAAGGGAACTGTGCTGCGCCAATTTCATCACTAATTTTCAGTCCATCTCGACTTCCGCCGCCCGTACCCAGGATCTGTCTCTGAACCCGCAGAAACTGGCCGGCCAGTGCGGCAAGCTGAAATGCTGCCTGAACTACGAGGTGGCCAACTACCTGGATGCCCACTCGCGTATTCCTAAAGTCTCCGAGCCGCTTGAGTTCCAGGACGGTCTGGCCTATCTTGCGAAGACCGACATCCTTCAGGAGATCATGTACTTCACCTACGAGAAGGGTTCGCTTGCGAATCTCTACCCGGTGGCCGCCTCCGAGGTCGCCCAGATCATCATGATGAATCGCAACGGCCAGAAGCCGGAATCGCTGAAGAGCGAGCCGGAACCTGCCGGCCCTCAGTTCGTCTCGGCGGTCGGTGACGACAGCATCACGAGGTTCGACAAGCCGAAGAGGAACAGGACCCGCGGCAGGAACAACGGCCAGCGCAAGAACGGGAACGGCCGCCCTCAACGTCAGCGCAGGGACGGTTCCCGCGGCGAGGCTCCCCGCGGTGACAGAAATCCGGAGCGGAAGGCAGATGCGTAACGGTTTCACGGCATTTGCTCTGGTGCTGGCGGTGGCTTCATGTTCTCGGCCTTCGTCATACGAACCGTTTGTGGTCAGGGAGAAGGCCGAGTACGGAGACACCTACATCTTCAGACTGGATCTGTCGGATTCGACAGTGTCTTACGGGCTGGATTTCTACACGAGGCTGGAACGTCCGGCGTTCGGTAACTTTCCGTCGGATAGCATCTCATTGGATCTCAGATGGATAGCTCCGTCGGATTCTGTGATTCTTTCGGACACGACCTTCATCCGTGTGGATTGTCCGGTGGATTCATCCTACTATTCCCGGGACTTCTTTTCCGGGTACAGGGATGTCCTGTGTCTTCCGGAACACGGAATATGGCGGCTCAAGGCAAGGGTCCTGAACAACCCGGAGGCGATCTGCGGATTGGGTGTGATTTTTACAAGAAAGGGAAATGGGACACGATAAACTCAGGAAATTCGCGGAGAATGAGACGTTTTCCTGCCTTCTCCAGCCGGAGGCTTCCTCGGTGCTTGACAAATCCGGGGACGGCAACGGGTTGAGACTCAAGGAGCATCCTGTGAAGGGGCATTGGAACGGGAGGATGTTCCGGACCGCCCGGCCGATTGTACTTGAGCTTGGTTGCGGGAAAGGGGAGTACACGATCGACCTTTCTCGCAGGGAGCCGTCTCTGAACTACATCGGAGTGGACATCAAGGGAGCGCGTCTTTGGAAAGGCGCCAAGTTCGCCACGGAGAACAACCTTCCAAATGTGGCTTTCCTGCGTGCCAGAATCGAATTCATCGAGGCTTTCTTCGCTCCGGAGGAGGTTTCCGAGATTTGGCTGACATTCTCCGATCCGCAGATGAAGAGCGAGAATTGCCGCCTGACAAGCCCGCTGTTCCTGGAACGCTACCGGAAGTTCCTGAAAAAGGGCGGAATAGTCCACCTCAAGACGGACAGCCGCTTCCTTCATGAATATTCCAAGGCGGTGGCGGAGCAGAACGGGTTGAGGATTCTGGCCAGCACCGATGATCTTTACGGAACCGGCCGCGCGGATCTTTCCGGTTGCGCCTTGGGATCCGTTGCGGGAGAGTCCGCTGTTGATGCCCTGTTCGAAGTCCGGACCTTCTACGAGAGGATGTTCATGGCGCAGGGCTACAAGATCACCTACCTGAGTTTCGTGATAGACCACGACGGTCCGTACATCCACCCGGAATTCGATTCGGACTACTGGCGTTCCGTCGAAGGCCCACGCCACTTCTCCCACCAGCCGGAAAAGAAACGCTAAACAGCGAAGAAACGGACAATGTTCAAACCTCCCGCCAGATGTAAACCTTGTCTCCTCGGCGGATCTTCTTGCCGCCCGGAGTACGGATGTCGTCCGGGAATGTCACGGGAACCGAACAGAGCGAACCTTTCACGGCTTTTTCAGCTGGTTTGAGGTCAACCCTGATCTCGCTGACATTCTGCTCTATGACTCCGGTGGTCTCGCCGATGATCAGGACATCGTCCCCCTTGCGGAGCGTCTCCGACTCCACCAGCACCTCCGCCACCGAGATCCTGTCGAACCAGTTGGTGACCTTTCCGCAGTAGATCTTCCTGCGGGTGGCGTGGCTGCCATAGACGTCGCTCCATTCCCCGAGCCTGGCTCCCTGATAGTAGCCGTCCCAGAACCCCCTGTTGAAGACCTCGGACAACTCCTCTTTCAAGGAAGCGGCCAGTCCAGGCGTGTAGCGTCCCTCGCAGACAGCGTCAGCCGCCCGGCGGTAGCATTCGGCGGTCTTCTTGACATATTCGGCGCTTCGGGCCCGGCCCTCGATCTTGAAGACCTTCACGCCAGCGTCGATGATCTTGTCCAGAAATCCGATGGTGCACAGGTCCTTGGGAGACATGATGTACTTGTTGTCGATGTTCAGTTTCGTGCCTGTCTCCAGATCCGTGACCTCATACCCCCTGCGGCAGAGCTGGTAGCATGCCCCGCGGTTGGCTGACGCCCCGTAGGTCTGGAGGCTCAGGTAGCACTTCCCCGAAACCGCCATGCAGAGCGCCCCGTGGGCGAACATCTCGATCCGTACCGGATTCCCTGACGGCCCTGTGATTCCTTCTCGCACAATGGCTTCGTGGATGTCCTTGACCTGATGCAGGTTGAGTTCTCTCGCAAGTACGATCACATCGGCGAACTGTGAGTAGAACCGCAGAGCTTCGATGTTCGACACGTTGAGCTGGGTGGAGATGTGGACCTCAAGCCCGATCTTCCGGCAGTATGCTATCGCCGTCATGTCCGAGGCGATGATGGCGTTCACCTCCGCCGCCTTGGCTGCGTCCAGAGCCTCCCGCATCGGAGCGAGATCCTCACCGTAAAGGACAATGTTCAGGGTCATGTAGGTCTTGACTCCATGTTCCCGGCAGATCTCCACAATCCGCGGCAGGTCATCCGTTGTGAAGTTGTTCGCCGAATGCGAGCGCATGTTGAGGTTCCCCACCCCGAAATAGACGGAGTCCGCTCCACCCTGGATCGCCGCGCGCAGACATTCGAAACTGCCCGCCGGCGCCATTATCTCAAGTTCCTTCTTGTCCATTGCCTTTGCAAGATTATTCCCCAAAATTAACCCATAAAATCGCCAATCACAAATTCCTTTTATTCCTTTTAAGTTCTTTTTTGAAACTCGGATAATTTTGCTAATATTGCAGACAACTGCTGGATTAATGACTCTATGCTACTTAGGATTTCCCTTGAATATTTCACCTCCCCCGGTGAGGAACTGATGTTGAACCTTTCCAACGGAAAATCAATGCTGATGGAATATGTTTCCGGAGGCTGCTGGGAGGTGTCCTTTGAAATTCCTGTCCTGAATGGGACACTTGAATATTCCTTTGCGCTATGCCGTGACGGGCGGTGTGTCCGCCGCGAGTGGGGACATCATTCGGCCCCTGTGCTTGTCGAAGGGACCGGCGCTTCGACAAGCACAGCGACCGGCAGTGCCGGCTTGGCTGCCGGGAATGCGGCCGGAGTTCTGGAGATCCGGGACCGCTGGCAGGACCGCCCGGAGGATTCCCCGTTCTGGACCAAGGCCTTTACCGATGTGATTTTCAAGAGAAAATCGTCATCGTACAAACGCTCCACCGGCAACGTGACCTTCACAGTCCCGTGTATGCGGATCCGCAAGGATGAGACCTTGGCGATCACAGGCAGCGGCAGGATGTTCGATGACTGGAAGAAGTTCGTACGGCTCAAGCCGTCCAACGCTCCATTTTGGAGTGTGACGCTCAATGCAAAGGATCCATTCGAGTATAAATTCGTCATCCTTGATGCCAAGGCCGAGGCTCCAAAGGTCTGGGAGCCGGGTCCGAATCACCTGCTCGCCGGGATCCCGGCAAAAGGCTGCTTCCTGGAAATCAGAAACGTCATCCCGGAGTTCGGGACCGAACCTTGGCGCGGAGCAGGTACGGCCATCCCTGTCTTCTCGCTGCGTAGCGAGACCAGTTTCGGTGTAGGCGAGTTCAAAGACCTCAAGAAACTTGTTGACTGGGCGGCAAAGACTGGTCAGAGCATCATCCAGCTCCTGCCGGTCAACGACACCGCGATGACCGGGACCTGGACGGATTCCTATCCTTATAACGCCAATTCCACGTTCGCGCTTCACCCGCAGTTCATCCATCTGCCGGAGGCCGGAGTCAAGGCGGACAAGGAATACGAGGCTCTCCGGAAAGGACTCAACGCCCTTCCCGCTGTTGACTATGAAAGGGTCAACAACGAGAAACTCCGTCTGCTCAGGAAGGCGTTCGAGGCAGTCGGACAGAAGGTGATGTCCGGCGATGACTACAAGAGATTCTATTCCGCCAATAAGGACTGGCTCATCCCTTACGCCGTTTTCCGTGTGCTTCGGGACATTTACGGAACCCCCGAGTTCGGGAAGTGGAAATCTTTGTCTGAATATTCAGAGATCAAGGCCAAGTCGTTCCGCCGCAGGCACAGAAGCGAGACGGACTTCTACTGCTACGTCCAGTTCTGCCTCGACGCGCAGCTGAGGGATGCCGTTGAATATGCCCATTCGAAGGGTGTCGCGATCAAGGGGGATCTACCGATCGGAGTCAGCCGCACGAGTGTGGACGTGTGGCAGTTCCCGCATCTGTTCAACCTTGACTCCCAGGCAGGAGCTCCGCCTGACGCTTTCTCCGCCGACGGTCAGAACTGGGGTTTCCCGACCTACAACTGGGAGGAGATGGCCAAGGACGGCTACGCCTGGTGGAAAGCGAGGCTCGGGAAGATGAGTGAATATTTCGATGCGTTCCGGATCGATCATATTCTTGGATTCTTCCGCATCTGGGAGATCCCCGCCGGGGTGCGGTCCGGACTTTCGGGGCATTTCAACCCGGCGCTTCCGTACCCCGCCGATGAGTTGAGAGGCCGTGGCTTCAATCCTGAATCTCAATTATTTGTGCCGGATCCGCACCGTGACGGCTGGTACCATCCACGCATCTCGGCGCAGAACACTGAGGATTTCAACGCATTGAGTGACAATCTTAAGAACTCCTACAACGGTCTCTACAACGATTTCTTCTATCACCGCCACAACGCTTTCTGGAAGGAGTGCGCGATGAGGAAACTGCCGGCGCTTCTGGATTCGACCGGGATGCTGGCCTGCGGAGAGGATCTGGGGATGATTCCGGACTGTGTTCCGGAGGTGATGCGGGATCTGAACATCCTTTCACTTGAAATCCAGAGGATGCCGAAATCTCCCGAGAAGACATTAGACGAGCCGTGGACCTATCCTTATCTGTCTGTCTGCGCGACCGGAACCCACGACACTTCCACACTGCGCGGATGGTGGGAGGAGGACCGCGCCATGTCAGAGCGTTTCTTCCATGAGGTTCTCCATTGCAATGGTCAGGCTCCGTTCCACTGCGAGCCGTGGATCTGCGAACGGATTGTGAACCAGCATTTGAACTCGCCTTCAATGCTGTGCGTCCTCCCGCTTCAGGACTGGATGTCCATCGACGGGGAAGTCCGCTGTCAGGGCGATCCAGATGATGAGCGCATCAACGTTCCCGCCAACCCACGTCACTACTGGCGTTGGAGAATGCACCTTACCCTTGAGGATCTCCTGTCCAGAACCGGCTTCAACCGCAACCTCCACGACCTGATCACCGACTCCGGCCGCGGATAGTTGTGTTGAAGGCATATTAATGGCGGCGTATGAATACAGGTAACCCTCTGTACCGATTACCTGTTCAGAACCGGTCAGTACTCGTAAACCTGGATTTCGACAGGACCGAGAAGTCCGGAAGGTTGAAGTTCCGAATCCTTGTTGAGGTAGGTTGAGGTCTGGAAAGTGAACCTGTCCTTGGCTGGAATGGCCTCTTTTTCTCCGATGAGCCTGTTTCTCCAGCAGTTGACAACATCCACCTCGACTGTGTTGACTCCCTTTTTCAGCAGGTCCGTGATGTTGAGTCTGTACGGGGCTGTCCAGACACCACCGGCATATTCACCGTTTATTCTAACCTTCGCCATCACCATGACTTTCCCGAGGTCAATGTAAACCTCGCCTTGGGGCAGCTTCTTGATTTTGAAACTGTTGGTGTAGGTGGCACTCCCGGAGAAGTACTTGATCGCAGCATCGGAGCTGGTGGTCCAGTCGTGGAGCGTGTCAAAGGTGACAGGTCCCTCAGGCCCTCCTTTCTTTTCCTGAAAAGCTACCGTCCAGGGAGTGTCAAGGGCCGCGAGGACAGATTTGTCAGGGTAGTTGCATCCGTTGGAGGAGGCCTTGTCCGTTTCTTTCCTGAACACGATGAACGAGCTCTCATAGGCCTCAAGCCTCATCGGAACCTTTGTGGTGTTGGAAAGGGTCTTATACTGAGTCAGGTCACGGACCTCCTTGGTGAGCGGATTCCAAAGCTCAGGTGTCTTGCCTTTCATGCGGAACAGACCGTCGAACGAGACAGCCCTGTCTCCCTGGTTGGAGACGAAGTAGTACTCGCCGTCGGCAAGTTTAAGGTGAATGAACTGAAGAGGGAGGGACGGGTCGTCAGTTGTGAAGTCAGGGGCTATGCCCAGATCTGTGAACACTTGTTCGAGTGAGGCATCTTTGTAAATGGTTCCCTTGCCGTATTTCACTGAACATGAGAATGGATCGGTGTTTTTCTTCCACATCCTGGCGGCAAGTTCCTTTACCCTGACATCACATTCCGGATAGCCCTGAAGGCTCGGGGATTTCTCCGGCGCCGGACCAAGAATTACAAGGCCGTCACTGACAAGCCGCTCAAGTTTCTCAAGGAGTTTCGGACGCATGGTCTTGATCTTAGGCAGGACCAGTACAGAGTACTGCATCCCGCTCTCAAGGGTGAGCTTGCCATCTCTGACACATGCTTTCATGATAACGTCACTGTTGATGTAGTCAAAAGAGAAACCTTCCGGAAGCTCAGGATTCTTCGTTCCGGTCATCTTAGGGCAGTCTTCACCAAGGAAATAGGCTACATCGGCGACATATCGTCCCTGTTGGAGCATGTAGTTGCAGCGCTTGATGTAGTCGTTGAACACATCAAGATGAGAGAACCATGTGTTCTTCCGGTTGAATTCATTGCCGAACCAGGCGTTGATTCCGGGCTCCCTGTCATCGGGCTGTTGCACGAAGAGGTGAAACAGGGTGGCGTTGATTCCCTCGGTGAAGAAACGGTCTCCGCGCTGCTTCATCTGGCCGGGATACTGTGTGAAGTCAGGGCCTCCGCAGGTGAAACTCTCAGCCCAGATCTTCCGCTTTCCGTAGATGTGCCCGCAGGATGAGGCCACTCGGTTCTCGATGTCTCCGAGATCTCCGAAACTCCAAAACTCTCCGGCTATCTCATCGGACTGGGATCCGTATTGTAGAAAATCTCCTGGAAAGCCCCAGTGACCGTAGTTCTCAAGCCATGTGGTCAGACCGTGTTCATTGCTGACCTCACGCAGACCGCCGACATAGTTGTAAGAGACCTCGTCAGCGACAAGACGCCTGAGATCCCACAGGAAACGGTCGGACATGTCCTCGCTGCCTATCACCACACCGCTCATCACCGGGATGAAAGGGACCGGATCGTAGCCGTAGGCTGCAATGAAGTCCTCTATGAGATTGTCGGTCCAGTTCTGTCCTCCGGTTTCGTAGCTGTCCTCGACGCAGACCTTGAATGTCTTTCTGTCCTCGGCCGGGATTCTCTTCAGAATCTGTCCGAGATAGTTGTCAAAGTGGGTGCGGATGTGCTTCCTGCTCATCTTGTCAGTCTCAAGTCCGGTCCCCTCCACAGGAGCCGGGGAACAGAGTGTGCCCGTAGGAAGCATTGCGGTTCTCATGACCACCCATTCACCTGCGGGAACATCCCAGACAAGGGTCCCGTCTTCAGACATGTTTGCAGTGATGTCCTTGACTTCGCTTGATTGAATGCCTTCATAGTCCGGCTGATCCCTCCACATGTAAGCGTCCCACATCGGGTGAGGTGTCTGCCACATTTTGGCGAGGGATTTTTCCGGGTATCTCTCCACGGCCGGCTGACCGGACAATGTAACGCTCTTCACAACTCCTGGTCTGACCTTGAGAACGAATTCCCTTGCGGTTGTCTCCGGAATTGAGATCACCACAGGAGCGAAAGGCTCGAAGCCCACGTTGGCCGCAGAGTTGCTTCTGTCGATGAGAAATTCCTCAACAAGGGAAAGTTCTCCGTCCTTCCTCGCATAGAGGACGGCATTGCAGACGGCCTCCTTTTCGACAGGCTTGATGATGATCGAACGTATGGAGGCCTCCTTGTCTGTCCTCAAAGTGACAGTCCCGTCTTCGGATATCCCGGTTTCGAAACATACGGAAGTACGGGTGAGAGGATAGGCGAGAACTTTGACAGGCTGTGCACCTTCTCCTACATCGCGGAGTTTTCCATTGAATCCAGCCGGGCCGGAAAGAGTGTCTTTAGCATATCCAAGATATCTCATCGCCTGGGACGGCTCCACCCACGGGCCGCCGCTCTGACTCCATCCGGGGCTGTTGAACATGCCGATCTCGATGTCAAGTTCACCGGCTGTCTTGAACATTGTGTGGAGAATGTCCCACCATTCGTCAGTGAACATTCTGACCGGACCTTGAGGGATTCCCTGTCCCTCGCCGATCATGCCGATGAATGCCCTGTTGATCCCCACGGACTTCATAGCCTGGAGATCCTTGACGACACCTTCCTTGGACATGTTCCCGGCTATCCAATACCAATATACGGCAAGTTTCTGATCTTTAGGAGTGTCAATGAAATTCTTCTCCACAGTGCTGATGTTGTCCTGGGCCTGAACCGATCCGCCCAGAAGCATAAGCATGGCCGCTACCCATCTGAGTTTTATGCGCATAATGAATTACTTTGGAATATTACTTAAAATCTTTTCTCGTCTTTGGTCATAAGTTTGTGTCCTGCCGCAAACTTACATAAAAGTCAGCGTTTTTCACATCCGCCGCATGTGAGACGGTACTTTTTTAAAGGAAATATGCCAAATTTTCATGTCACGCCGGAATTTGAGCGTCACCGGGAATCTCAGTTTTTTTGGTTTTGTCAAGTGTCAGGAGACTATTCTTCCGTATAGAAGCGGATGATCCGCTCGATGGCCCGCCGGCAGACCGGACAGAAGGCCGGGGCTGTGTTGGTCCTCATGCGGCAGTTCTCGCACGGACGCCAGACACCCTTTGTCTGGTACCCGCCTCCTTCGACGAGGCCTACTATGCCCTGATCGTAGAGATCCTTCCACTTGCTCCCGAAGTTGGCCTTCGTGGTGATGTTCTGTTCCCAAGGCTCGATGTCCGGGTAGTAATACTCCACATACTGGTCATCATAGGCATACTCGTCGGTCAGACCGCCGAAACTATGCCCGAACTCATGGACGACCACAGGGCCGAAAAGCGGGTGGTGGGCGGTGGTGAGCGTGTAGGAGTTGTAGATGCCCCCTCCGCCGTAAGTGTCGGTGTTGGCGAGGATTATGATGTGTTCATAAGGGATTCCGGCAAGTGCGTCGTGCATCTTGAACAGATGCAGGGTCGTGAGATAGCGGTCGGAATAGAACGTGTCGAAATGCGAGTCCACCGCCGTCTTTTTCCAAAGGCCCTCATGAGGCACACTCACGCCGCTGTCCTGAGACGGCGAGGCCACGGCCACGATGTTGAACCGGTCCTGCATCGACTTGAACGGCTCGTGCCCCAGAAGATTCTCCACGGCGCTTCCGGCATCCTTGAAGAACATGTCCATTTCGCTCCCGGTGTAGCCCTCGGCGAGGATCACCACATCGATCTTCTCCTTAGGGTCGCCGTTGTCAAGAAGAGTCTTCGTCTGCGGTTTCCCGTCCACCGGCCGGATCAGAATGTCCTCCGGATCGGCAGGATGCGTAAGTTTTGCGGCTACATTCCCGTGGAAATCATAGAGCTGCACGGTGATCTGAACCGGGGCTGCCGGCATCGGAACAAGGAACACGTTCTCGAAACTCCTGCGGACTCTGGTGGCTTCCTCCGTGGCCTGCCATTCCTGGAACAGCGTGCAGAAGGACATTCTGTAGAGCGTGTCGCCTGTGGCTCTGTCCGTCATCGTGAGCTGCCCGTTGCCCCGCAGCGGCACCTCTTTCAGATTGTTGCGTCTCCCGTACCATCCGTGGGTGCTGAGCAGTTCGGCGACGGCGATGTCGCAATCCTTGTCCGACCCGCTGAATATGTAGTCCAACCTCAAGGTCCTGTCCAGAAGCTTCCCTTCAGAAAACGAGTCGGCGCTGATTCCGTTCAGCAATCCCGGCAGCGCGGCCGCCAGAACAATCAGAAATATTCTTTTCATCCGTGTCAATTTTATGTGTGGTTCACGAATTTAAACAGCTTCTTAGTGAAGCCTGAAAAATAACTTCTAAATATAATGAATATTTTTCAAACCACAGACGGAGATGTCTCTATTGTTTGATATTCAACATATTGTTTCCAAAACATCTTTGATCAGGGCGGCGGTCCCGGCGAAGGTCCGGCCGTCGGTGTCGATTGTGCGGTGTGCGGTGGTGAGGTACCGGGGAGAGCGGGTTTGCATCAGGGATTCGATGCGTCGGCGGAGGGTTTCCCGTTCGCCGGGGATTTCCATGCAGTGCGCTTCGTCGGTTGCTGATCCTGCCGAAGCATCGAGGCAAACAGGCCGTGCTGCGTTCAGCATCGGTCGGCCTTCGGAATGGCCTTCGAGGTTGGCAAGGAGGGTGTCGGTGGTGGCGCGGAGATAAAAGCAGACTGAATTTTCCCTTACGAGGCGGCTGCACTCTTCTGAGATCACGGTGCCTCCGCCGAGGGAAAGAATGGTGCGGGGACGGGATGTGTCACTGAATATCTCCTCAAGAGCCTCACGCTCCATCCGGCGGAAAGCAGCCTCGCCATATTCGTTGAATATTTCTGGAATATTCCTGCCCTGCCGGGTCTCGATGCAGGTGTCCAGATCGATCAGGCGGCATCCTGGGAGCAGCTCCGCGAGGCATTTTCCGACACTGCTCTTGCCGCAACCCATAAAGCCTATGAGGGAGATGTCCTTCATGTTTAGGAATCACTTAGAACAGCGTAGGCTCATCGATGTCCCCAACATCGGGGATGTCTCCGGAGCTGAGAAGATCGGCCGCCCCGGTCTGTCCGCCGTCATCGTCTGTCGGCTCGGAGGTGCCGGAGATGTCCTGGACGTCGAAGTGTTGTTCTGTCGGTTCAATGATGTCAAGAGCTTCGTCCTCGATGTCATCCTCAGGCTTGTGCAGAGGCTCGATGAATCTCACTTCCTTGAGGTCGTACTGATGGCACTTCTTGCCTTTGGCCGAGTAGCCCTTTTTGGCGATGTACTCCTCCGCGTCGATGTTCTCAGGATCACGATGTCCGTACTTCCCGCCGAAGATCACCTGGAACTGCGGATGCCTGTCTTCGGAAAGGTCCACAAGACAGGACTTCGCGCCGGGAGCGATGAACGACAACGGCGTGTTGTCGCTGATGATGAAGCTGAACCTCTTCACATAGAACGCCTTGGCCGCTCCGTCGTAGTAGAGGGCGGTGTAGGTCTTGTCCGGGTCGAACTTCTCGATCCGGACCACCTCTCCCTGATAGCGGTTCGACACGTCGAACGAGGTTGTGTAGAATGTTCCGTCCTTGAAGATCGCCAGAACCTTGTCCTCCGGACCGAACTCGCCGAGGCACCGGCCTCGTTGCTCGTCATTGAGTTTCTGGATGTCAGCATCGTACCAAATGTACTTGCCGCCGATTGTGGAGACACCCTTGGATTTCAGCTGAATCCTCGCTATAGGGTTCTTGGACACCAGGTTGCCTCTTGATGTCTTGCCTTTGATGGCAAGGGTGGAGAAATCATATTCAATCTGCGTCTTCTTCAACTTCGGACGCGGACGCAGGTAGATCCGTACAGACTCGGCCTCACCGTTGTGATTGACCGTGAACCAAAGGATCCTGGACCCTTCCTCGCCCGTGGTGATATCGTAGTCCTTGTCCCTCGTTACGCTGGTGATGGCGAACCTTTTGGCGTAGGAGACGCTGCTCTTGCCCTCGCGGTAGATGACGTTGTAGATGGTCCTGCCGTCGCCTCTGTCAAACACTCCGACGTAGAGCAGATCCTTCCAGAAGAACGCCTTGTCCGTGACCTTGGTGATGCGGTATTTGCCGTCCTTGCCGATGACGATGATCTCGGAGAGGTCCGAGCAGTCGCAGATGTAGGTCCCGTTGTCGTCCTTCTTGAGGTTCAGCCCCACGAAGCCCTCCTCGTAGTTGGCGTAGAGCTTGGCGTTGTTGCTGACCACCTTGGTGACGGCGATGCTCTCGAAGGCCGTGATCTCGGTCTGGCGTACGAAAGGTTTGCCGTATTTGGTCTTGAGTGTCCTGAACCAGTCGATTGTGTACTCGGTGATGTGTTCGATGTTGTCCTTGACGGTCCGCATCTCGGCCTCGATGGCGGCGATCTTCTCGTCGATGGCCTTTGTGTCGAACTTGGAGATCTTGCGCACAGGCTTCTCCACGAGTTTCCCGATGTCCTCCATCAGAATCTCCCGACGGAGTATGTCCTGATAGGTCTTCATCTCTGAGAACACATCCTCCAGCTGTTTCTCCCAACTGGCCTGGTTCTGCTCAAGGATCTTATAGACCTTGTTCTCGAAGAATATCCTTTCGAGGGAGGTGTAGTGCCATTGGTCCTCAAGCTCGACAAGCCTGATCTCAAGCTGCCATTTGAGGAGTTCCTTTGTGTGGAGGGTGTCGTAGGTCAGGATGTCCTTGACAGAGAGGAACTGCGGCTTGTTATCCACAATGACGCATGCGTTCGGCGCGATGTTGCACTCGCAGTCCGTGAAGGCGTACAAGGCATCGATGGTCTTGTCCGGGGACACATCGTTCGGAAGGTGGATCAGAATCTCCACCTTTTCCGTGGTCATGTCCTCGATCTTCTTGATCTTGATCTTGCCTTTGTCCTTGGCCTTGAGGATCGAGTCGATGAGGATGTGCGAGGTCTTTCCGTAAGGGATCTCGGTGATCGCCACCGTGTTCTTGTCGATCTTGTCGATCTTGGCGCGCACTTTCACGCTGCCGCCTCGGGCTCCGTCCTTGTAGTTGCTGCAATCAGCGGAACCGCCGGTGGGGAAGTCCGGGTAGATCGTGAAGTCCTCGCCCTTAAGGATGCTGACGGATGCGTCGATCAGTTCGTTGAAATTGTGGGGAAGGATCTTGGAGGCCATTCCGACGGCGATTCCCTCCGTACCCTGCGCAAGCAGGAGCGGGAAACGGACAGGGAGCTCGGTCGGCTCCTGATTGCGTCCGTCGTAGGATGTCATCCAACGGGTGATCTTAGGATCGAAGACAACCTCCTTGGCGAATTTGCTCAGGCGGGCCTCGATGTAACGCGGGGCCGCGTTGCTGTCGCCTGTGAGGATGTTGCCCCAGTTTCCCTGGCAGTCGATCAGCAGACCTTTCTGGCCGAGCTGGACGAGAGCTCCAAGGATGGACTGGTCGCCGTGAGGGTGGTACTGCATAGCCTGTCCGACGATGTTGGCCACCTTCGTGTAGCTTCCGTCATCCATCCTGAACATGGCATGAAGCACCCGTCGCTGAACTGGTTTCAGACCGTCAACGATGTGAGGGACAGCTCTTTGCAGAATGACATACGAGGAGTAGTCCAAGAACCAGTCCTTGAACATTCCCGAGAGTTTGTACTTCCTGCTGTCGGAACTGAGCAGCTTGTCGTATTTCCCTGAAGATTTAGCCGAGGTCTCGTCAACCGGCTCCTCATTCAGCTCCCCGTCCCCGTTGTCTCCTTCCTGAGTCCCGATGTCATCCCACTCGTCGTCCTTTGCCATATTTAAGAAATTCCTTTATTATATTTATCCCTTGTCGCAGAGCAGACGCTCCCTATTCCTCGTACCCGAACTTCCTGAGTTCCCTTCGGTTCTCCCTCCAGTCCGGATTGACCTTTACGAAAAGCTGAAGGAAGACTCTTTTCTGAAAGAAATCCTCCATCTCCAGCCTCGCCGCCGTGCCGGTCTTCTTGAGCGCCGCGCCTCCCTTGCCGATTATGATGCCTTTCTGGGAGTCGCGCGTCACATAGATGACCGCACTGATCTCGTACCTGTCCCTACCCTCCTTGAAGGCCTCCACAGCCACCTCACAGCTGTAAGGGACCTCCTGGCTGTAATTCTCCAGGATTTTCTCACGGATGATCTCGGAGGCGAAGAAACGCAGGTTCCTGTCAGTGAACTGATCCTTGTCGAACCACGGAGGAGCGACCGGAAGCCTGCTCATCACGGCGTTCAGCACGCTCTCAAGGTTGAACCTCTCCTTGGCGGACACCGGAATGATGACAGCCTCGGGGAGCTTCTCCTGCCAACAGGCGATCAGATCCATCACCTTCTGCTGCTCGCTGATGTCGATCTTGTTGATGACGACCACCACCGGGCAGCCCAGCTTCTGGAGTTTTTGAATATATTCGCTGTTCTTGTCGCTCTTCTCAACCACGTCGGTCACGTAGAGGATGATGTCCGCGTCGCCGATGGCGGCGTCCACGAACTTCATCATGTCCTCCTGCAGACGGTAGTTCGGCTTTAGCATTCCGGGAGTGTCCGAATAGACAATCTGGCAGTCATCCGTGTTGACGATTCCCATTATCCTGTGCCTGGTGGTCTGGGCCTTTGCCGTGACGATGGACAGTTTCTCGCCGACCAGAGCATTCATGAGCGTGGATTTGCCGACATTCGGATTACCGATGATGTTGACAAATCCGGCTCTGTGTTCCGTGTGCTTCTCCGGATTAGACATAGGCCCCCATCTTGAGGACATTCACCTCGCCCTCGCTGAGGTATCTCCACTCGCCCTTCTTGAGGCCTTTCTTTGTGAGACCGGCGAAATAGACCCTGTCAAGCGCTTTCACGTCGTAGCCGAGAGATTCGAAGATTCTTCTTACGATCCTGTTCTTGCCGGAGTGGATCTCGATTCCGAGACGTCTGTGGTCCTCCGCATCGATGTACTCAAGCTCATCGGCCTTGATGTTGCCGTCGTTGAGGTCAAGACCCTCGGTAAGGATCTTCTCCTTGTCGGCCTCTTCAAGCGGTTTGTCGAGAATCACCTGATAGATCTTCTTCTTGTTGTAGGAAGGGTGTGTGAGCTGCTCGGCGATCTCGCCGTCATTGGTGAACATCAGGACACCGGTGGTGTTCTTGTCAAGCCTTCCTACAGGGAACACGCGGATCTTGCAGCCCTTGAGAAGATCCATGACGGTCTTCTCGGCGTGCGGGTCGCTCGCGCTGGTGACAAAACCCTTGGGCTTGTTCATCACGATGTAAACCTTCTCCTCACCCTTGAGCCTCTCTCCGTTGAAGCGGATGTCGTCGTTCAGGACGTTGACCTTTGTTCCAAGTTCTGTCACAACCTCCCCGTTGACGGTCACAACGCCGGCCTGGATAAAGTTGTCAGCCTCGCGGCGCGAGCATACTCCGGAATTGGCTATGTACTTGTTGAGACGTATCTCTTCCTTTATAGGTGTAGGAACGTTGTCGTTGTCCGAGAAAGCGGCGTCAATCCGCGGCTTTCTTGAGAGCATCTGATTGATTCCCGCCTCGTCAGTCTCGGTGAAATGCGGCTCGTTCCCGCGTCCGAATCTCTTCGGCCCGGAATGTGCGGCGCCTCTTCCTGCGGAGAAACCTCCGCGTTTTGGACCGAATCCGTGTCCGTCCGCCGGCCTTCTTGAGAATGACGGCCTTCTCTCTCCGTCCTCCTGGCCCGCTCCGTAGCTCCTGCGCTGTCCGTAAGACGGACGGCCTTCACCGAATGAAGGACGGCCATGCCCGTAGGATGATCTCCTGTCTTCTCCATCTGAATTGCCGCCATAGCTTCTGCGCTGGCCGTAAGACGGGCGGCCCTCGCCGAATGAAGGTCGACCGTATGATGACCTCCTTTCCTCTCCGTCATGGCTGCGGTTGCTTCCATAGCTTCTGTGCTGCCCGTAGGACGGCCTGTCTCCATAGGAAGTGCGGCTTTGTCCGTAAGATGAAGTTCTTCTTTCTCCGCTCTCGGCGTTGTCTCCGTAGCTTCTGCGTTGGCCATAACCACCGTTGCGGTCCCCGTAGCTTCCGCGGCCCGATGAATGACCTCCTCTTCCGCCGTAGCCTCCGCGGCTCTGATAACCGCCGCGCTGGCCATAACCGCTATGGTTGTCACGGGAATAACTCCTGTGGCTGTTGTCGTACGGCTTGTACTCTCCGTCAGCTGATGATGAGGCTGGCACTACCTTCTTTCTCGGCCTGAGTTTCCTGCCTTCTGATGAATAGCCTGTTTTTGATCCTTCCGCAGCGTAATCCCTACGCTCCTCGTGGCCTTCCTGACCACCGTTGAAATTTTCTTCCATAATGTCTGTGGCTCACGCCATTAAAAATAATTAAAAATAGAAATGTTTGTCTATTGAAGTTTAAACACGTATGTTATCGTTCCCTGCTGCAGAGCCGGTGCGTCGGAACTCTGGTTGAAGTGCGTCTGCATGGCGGCGGCTCTCGCGGCGGCCCAAAGCTTGGAGTTGTTCACTGTCGTTCCCTGTCCTCCCGGGACAGCCTTTGTCACGTTTCCATAGTTGTCAACCCAGATGTCCACCACGACCGTTCCGTAGTCCTGCTCTGAATATGCCGGCCTCGGAATCGCCCCGAGCGTATTCCTGCCTTTCAGACGGGCATTCGGCTCTCCCTCTGTCTTTCCGCTTGAGGTGTTCCCTTTGGCATGTCCCGCCTTGAACTCGTTCTTCGGATCCGAAGCTCCGTGAGGAGCGTTCGAGGAGTCTTTCCTGCTCATTCCCGGGAAGAGGGCGTTCCTGTTGATCTCCTCTTTCCGCACAGGCGTCTCCACATCCCCGAAGTCATCCGGCTTTGCCTCCGCCGTCTTGTTCGCCCTGTCGGACTTGTGAGGAGACTCGCTCCTCTGGGTCAGCTCGACCGGCCTGGTCTTGTCGAGTTCCTCGGCCTGAGGCTGCCGACCCCTGTTCTGCCGCTTTATCGGCTGGACCTCATCCTCGCTGAAATCGACGAGGAAGGTCTGTTCCTGTGGCGGCGGGTAGATGTACTTCATCCCCGTGAACACGCAAAGCAGGCAGGCAAGCACATGGACCGAGACCGTAAGCACGATCCCTGTCACCGTGGAGACCCTGGCCTCTTTCTCTCTGTCACGAAGGTACGGCTTCATCATTCGGGCTGCGTCGCTAGGATCACCTTGTAGTGGTTTCGTTTCGCGATGTTCATCAGCGAAACGACCTCTTTGATCGGAACGCTCTCGTCCGAATAGATTGAGAATGTTGGATCCTCCTCTGTCTGAAGAAGATCCACAAGCTCGTCCTCCAACTCGGAGTACTGCACCGGAGTCTCGTCACCGTTGAGGTGATAGGTGTAGGTGTCATCGCCCCAATCCTTGATCGAGACAGTGACCGTAGGCTTGGCGGAGACCTGTCCGGTACTCTTCGGGAGCAGGAGTTTCAGCGCGTTCGGATTGACCAGCGTCGAGGTGATCAGGAAGAAGATCAGCAGCAGGAACACCAGGTCGGTCATCGAAGACATCGCTGTTTCCGACAAAACCTTTGTGGTTCTCTTGAATGCCATCGGCTACTTCTCCTCCCCGTTGTCTGCAGGTTCGTGCAGAAGATCCATGAAATTGATGGTCGCGTTCTCCATCATGAGCATCAGGTTGGAGATCTGGGAGACCAGATAGTTGTAGCCGAAATAGGCGAGGATGCCGACGATAAGACCGCCGACAGTGGTGATCATCGCAGTGTAGATGCCGCTTGAAAGCAGCGTGATGTCGATGTTGTTGCCGGCGTTCGCCATGTTGAAGAAGGCCTGCACCATACCCAGCACCGTGCCGAGGAATCCGATCATAGGCGCTCCTCCGGCGATGGTGGCGAGCATCGGAAGCCCCTTCTCAAGCCTTGCGACCTCGACGTTTCCCATGTTCTCGACCGAAGTCTGGATGTCCGCTAGAGGTCTGCCTATGCGCTCGATCCCTTTCTCCACGAGACGCGCCACAGGCGAGTCGTACTTCTGGCAGAGCGTGACCGCCGACTTCACTTTCCCTTCATGAATATAGTCGCGTATGTCGCGCATGAAGTTCTTGTCGACCTGCCCGGCCTGATGGATCATCCACCATTTCTTTCCGAATATGTAGATCGCGATCACTGACAGAACCGCCAGCACGATCATCAGCCAGCCGCCCTTGGTGGCCATCTCGATAAGGGTGAACGACTGCTCTACCTGCTGAGGAGCGAGATCCGCCACAGGTGCGGCAGCCTGTGCCATGTCATCGGCCATCCCGGCCGCCGCTGAATCCAGGCCCAAGGCCTGTAAAACTTGGAACAACATAATTATAACGTACGTTTTTATTATTTACAAACAAGTCCGGCGCGCCAACCGCGCATTTCATGCCGCCAAACTACAAAGGTACGCAAAAAAACCGAGACCGCCTCATTAATATTCAACCTTGGTGAGGAAAAGAGCGTTGCCGGGGACGGATTCACCGGCGCGGGAACGGGAGCCGCCTTGGGTGAGGGCGGCGATCCATGACTCGTCGCGCCTGCCGCGGCCTACCTCAAGAAGAGAACCTACCACGGCGCGGACCATATTCCTTAAAAAGCGGTCGGCGCGGATGGTGAAGACAAGGTAGTCGCCCTCCTTGGCGGGGTAGCCCATGATCCGCACGTGGTCGGGGGAATATGCCTCCCAACGGGCCAGCGTGACGGTGCAGACGGAGGTCTTGTTGTCGCTTCCGACCTTCTCGAAGCAGCTGAAATCGTGCTTCCCCAGAAGAGCCAGGGCCGCGCGGTTCATCCTCTCCACGTCCAGCGGAAAGGTGTAGAGACAGGAATATTCCCGGATGAAAGGATCCTTGCGGCGGTGGATGAAATACTTGTACTCACGCTGCGTGGCATCGAACCTTGCGTGGAATTCCGGGGCGCAAGGCTCGATTGAATGCACCTTGATTCCGGCGGGTAAAATGGCATTTATTTTGTAGCCAACAACGCTTGCGTCAATGTCCGGACGGGAGGTCTCAAAGTGGGCGACATAATTGACCGCGTTCACCTTTGAGTCCGTCCTCCCCGCTCCCGTGACGGCAATGTCCTCCTTCAAGAGAGTCGAAAGAGCATTCTGAAGACACTCCTGAACAGTTTCCGCTTGGTTTTGAATCTGCCAACCGCAGAATGACGAGCCGTCGTAGGAAAGGGTGAGGAGGTAGCGCATTTTGGTAAGATTGTTTTACTGCAAAAATAGTAAAAAACAGTATAAAATGGAAAGTGTAAACATCAAGGAACTCAACGACAGGATCCAGAAGGAGAGCGCCTTCGTGGACATGCTGTCCCTTGAGATGGGCAAGGTCATCATCGGGCAGAAGCATCTGGTGGAGAACCTTCTGATCGGACTTCTCGCCAATGGGCACATTCTTCTTGAAGGTGTTCCGGGACTGGCGAAGACTCTCGCCATCAGCACGCTGTCAAAGGCGATCGACGCAAGGTTCAGCAGAATCCAGTTCACTCCGGACCTTCTGCCGGCCGACCTCATCGGTACTATGATATATTCACAGAGAGATGAGTCTTTCGAGGTGCACAAGGGACCTGTCTTCGCGAACTTCGTGCTGGCGGATGAGATCAACCGTAGCCCGGCGAAGGTGCAGTCAGCTCTTCTGGAGGCGATGCAGGAGCGTCAGGTGACGATCGGAGACAAGACATTCAAGCTTCCGGAGCCGTTCCTTGTGATGGCGACCCAGAACCCTATCGAGCAGGAGGGCACCTATCCGCTTCCTGAGGCTCAGGTGGACCGTTTCATGCTGAAGGTCATCGTAAGCTATCCCAAGAAAGAGGAGGAAAGGCAGATCATCAGGATGAACAATTCCGGGGAGTTCCCGACGGTCAATCCGGTGATCAAGCCTGAGGACATCGTGCGTGCCAGAAGCGTCGTGAGGGATGTTTACATGGACGAGAAGATCGAGAGGTACATCGTGGACATCGTCTATGCCACGCGTACTCCGGACGACTATGGTCTCGGGAAGATCAAGGATCTTGTCTCATTCGGAGCCTCGCCGCGTGCCAGCATCTCATTGTCAATGGCTTCCAAGGCCTACGCCTTCATCAAGAGAAGGGGCTATGTGATCCCTGAGGATGTGCGGGCTGTCTGCAATGAGGTCCTGCGCCACAGGATCGGGCTGACCTACGAGGCCGAGGCGGAGAACGTCACGACCGAGCAGATCATCGCCGAAGTGATCAACGCCGTACAGGTTCCGTAACGGAAGTTTCAGACAGTTGGATCATGGCAGCTAATTCCTCAGCCAATGAACTTCTGCGCAAGGTCCGCAAGATAGAGATCCGCACCAGGGCTCTGTCCCACCAGATCTTTGCCGGCGAGTATCACAGTGCTTTCAAAGGCCGCGGAATGGCCTTCAGCGAAGTGCGTGAGTACCAGTACGGAGACGATGTGCGCTCGATGGACTGGAACGTGACCGCGCGTCTCCGCTCTCCGTACGTCAAGGTCTTCGAGGAGGAGAGGGAAATGACGGTCGTCCTTCTGATCGACATCAGCCGTTCCGGCCTTTTCGGGACGAGCGGGATGACGAAGAGGGATCTGATCGCGGAGATCGCGGCGGTGTTGAGTTTCTCGGCCATAATCAATAATGACAAGGTCGGGGCGCTTTTCTTCAGTGACAGGGTCGAGGCGTTCATCCCGCCGAAGAAAGGACGCAGCCATCTGCTTCACATCATCCGCGAGATCATCGAGCTCAGGCCCAAGTCGAACGGAACCGATGTAGGTCAGGCCCTGCGGTACCTGACGAACGCCATGAAAAAGAAATGCACGGCTTTCGTGCTTTCCGACATGCTGGACGCCAATCCTGACGGCTCGCCCCGCTACGAGGATGCCTTGAAGGTGGCATGTAACCGCCACGACATTTCCGTCATCAAGGTACATGACCCGCGCGAGAGGACGATCCCGGATGTCGGGCTGGTCCACGTCAAGGATTCCGAGACCGGAGAGTCTGCCTGGATCAACACTTCCGGCAGAAAGACGAGATCTGAATATTCCAGATGGTTCGGGGCCGTCGAGGATGGGGAGAGGAGGCTGTTCAACCGCTACAAGATTGACTCTGTGGACATCGCGACCAATCAGGACTATGTCAAAGGTCTGATGACATTTTTCGGGAGAAGATAGAGATGAAGAGATTGATTCACGGAATGTTGTTTTTGGGAGCCGCGCTGGTTTCAGCCGTGGCCTCCGCACAGCGGACTCCACCGGACAAAGGGATGCTGATAAGATCGGAGGATTCTTTTCTGGAGCCGTTGCAGAAAAGAGACACCGCTCTGATCGGTGACCAGTTCCGTTACGGTTTCCGGCTCAAGGAAGTGGCGGAGGGAACCCGGTTCGCCCTGCCTGATTTTTCCAAAGGCTTCATGGACAGTGTGGAGATTGTCAGCCCCTTGAAGGCCGACACTGTCAGGGTGCTGGGCGGAAAGAACGGACCGAAGTTGTACGACATCGACATGTCGATGGTCGTGACATCCTTTGACGAGGGGCGCTATGAACTCCTGCCGCTTTCCGTGGCGAGGGCTTCCGGTGCCGGCAGGATCGACACTCTGGTGTTCGCTTCCAGGACACTCGACATCTTCACGATGCCTGTGGACACGACGACCTATCAGATCCACGACATCAAGGGGCAGATCCGCTACCCGTTGAAGTTTTCGGAAGTCCTGCCTTACATCGGAGGGAGCATATTGCTTGCGGCCCTGATTTTCCTGGTCTGGAAGGCGGTAGGCTCAAGACGCGGGAAAGGAGAGGATGCGGCCCGTCAGGATCCGCCTTATCTGGTGGCCTTGCGGAAACTGGAGCATTACCGTGGCGATAAATATTGGGCGCCTGAAAAGCAGAAGATCTACTATTCCGGAATCACTGACACGTTGAGGGAATATATCGATGCCCGTTACGGCATCGACGCGATGGAGATGACGACCGCGGAGATCTTCAAGGACCTCAAGTCCTCAGGTGTTCCCGCCGACCTTTACGAGGAGATGAAGACTCTGTTTGAGACCGCTGATTTCGTGAAGTTCGCGAAGGCTTCGACCTCGGATGAGGAGAATGCGGCCGCGCTTCCTGCGGCGGTGCGCTTCGTGACGGCCACCTATCAGTCCCAACTTGCCGAGGAAGAGGATGCCCGGAAAGCGGCGGAGGCGAAATCCCCGGCAGAAAATGAAGGAGGAGAGGCGTAATGTTCTTTGAATATCCCGGATTGCTTTGGCTGCTGGCGGTGCCGGCCCTGCTGGTTCTGCGCTATCTGTACGTGGAACTGAAGGACAGGAGGCCGCATTTGAGAGTCTCAGCTGTAACTCCTTGGAAGAAGGGCGGAAAGACGGTTCTGGGGGTGGTCAGGCATATTCCTTTTGCCCTGAGGGTCGCGGCGCTTTCCCTGATTGTCGTGGCGGTAGCGAGGCCTCGTTCCTCCACCAAGATAGAGAAGGTTGACACCGAAGGGATCGACATCGTGCTTGCGATGGATGTCTCGACCAGTATGCTGGCAAGGGACTTCACCCCGGACCGGATCAGCGCGGCAAAGGACATCGCCATCGAGTTCATCGCCCAGAGGCATTCCGACAGGATGGGGATCGTGGTGTTCGCCGGGGAAAGCTACACGCAGTGCCCGCTGACGACCGACAGGGCCACCCTGATCAACCTTATGAAAGAGATCTCCACGGACCTGATCGAGGACGGCACGGCCATCGGCAACGGACTTGCGACGGCTGTGGCCAGAATCAAGGATTCGGATGCGAAGAGCAGGGTCGTGATCCTGCTTACGGACGGTGTGAACAACTGTGGGGAGATCTCTCCGGAGACAGCCGCTGAGATCGCCAAGACCTATGGGATAAGGGTTTACACGATCGGAGTCGGAGCTAATGGAGAGGCTCCGTACCCGGTGATGACCCCGTGGGGAGTCCAGATGCAGAATGTGAAGGTGGAACTTGACGAGAAACTGCTTTCCGGCATCGCTTCGATGACGGGAGGGAAGTATTTCAGGGCCACCGACAACACGAAACTTGCGGAAATATATTCGGACATCAACAAGATGGAGAAGGCGCGCACAACCATCGACAGCTTCCCTGTTTACAAGGAACTGTTCGGCTCCTACGCCCTGGCCGCACTGGTCTGTCTGTTGCTGGAGGCTCTTGTTAAACTGTTGATGAGGAGGTTGCCATGATAATTTTCGCCGCGCCGCATTATCTTTTGCTTCTGCTGCTGATCCCGTTCTTTTTCCTTGGAATGGGATTGTGGCTGTGGGACAGGCGCCGCCGTCTGCGCAGGTTCGGAGACGAGGCCCTTGTGAGCGAACTCATGCCTTCATGGTCACGCGGCAAGCTGTGGGTCAGAACTGTTTTGTTCTCTTTGGCGTTTTTCTTCTTTGCCATAGGCCTGTCCAGACCTCAGATCGGAGCGAAACTTAAGGAACACAAGATGAGGGGAGCCGAGATAATGATCGCGTTGGATGTGTCCAACTCCATGCTGGCGAAGGATTATTCCCCCGACAGGCTGGAGAGGGCGAAACTGGCGATTTCCAGAATCACCGACAAGCTTCAGGATGACAGGATCGGTCTGATCGTGTTCGCAGGCACATCGTTCGTCCAGCTTCCGATCACCTCTGACTATGTGAGCGCAAAGATGTTTCTGAACTCCATTTCGACCGTTTCCATCCCCGTCCAGGGAACGGCGATCGGAGACGCGATCAACACGGCGGTCCGCGGATTCAGCGCACAGAGCGAGCACAGCCGCGCGATCATCGTGATCACCGATGGCGAGAACCACGAGGACGATGCCGTCGCGGCTGCGAAACAGGCTGCGGAGGCTGGGGTCAAGGTGTACACGATCGGTGTCGGATCCTCTGAGGGACAGCCGATTCCGATGGATGGAGGACTTTTGAAGGACAAGGACGGCAACATTGTCGTGACACGTCTTGACGAGGAGACCTTGAAGGAGATCGCTTCCGCCGGCGGAGGAGCCTACGTCCATGCCGGCAACGACGAGTTCGGTCTGGCTCCGATCATTGACGACATCCGCAGGATGGAGGATGAGGAATATGACTCCGTGGTGTTCGAGGAATATGACGAGCAGTTCATGTACTTTCTTGGAATAGCGCTGGCGTTCTTCGCCCTTGAGACGCTTGTCGGGGAGAGACGCCCGCGCAGACATTTGTTTGAGGAAAAGAGATGAGAGTGACAACTATTTTGAGATATTCATTGACCGTGCTCCTGCTGGCCCTCTCGTGTGCGGCGGCTCTGGCGCAGACGGACCGTAAGGAGGTCCGCGCGGGCAACCGTCAGTTCAGGAAAGGAAACTGGCAGAGCGCCGACATAGAGTATCGTAAGGCTCTGGTGAAGGACTCCTCGTCGTTCGCCGCCAATTACAACCTGGCCGGAGCGCTTTACCGCGAGGGCAGTTTCGATGAGGCCGGGAAATCATTGGAAAGGTTGAAGGATGCGGCTTCAGTGTCGGCGGGTTCCGCGGATTACTACTATAATCTGGGCAATGTGGCCGTTCAGAAGAAAGACTGGAAAACCGCCGTGGATGCCTACAAGGAGTCTCTCCTGCGGAATCCGGATGATCTGGACGCCAAGGAGAACTACGCCTACGCCAAGCAGATGCTGAAGAACGATGGCGGCGGAGGCGGCCAGCAGGATCAGGACCAGAATCAGAATAACGATCAGAACCAGAATCAGGATCAGGATAACGATCAGAATCAGGACAACAATCAGGATCAGAGTCAAAACAACGATCAGAACCAGGGCGATCAGCCTCAGCCTCGGCAAGGGGAGGGGCAGGGAGATGCGAAGATCTCTCCTCAACAGGCCCAGCAGATGCTGAAGGCGGTTCAGGCCAAAGAAAAGGAAACCCAGGACAAGGTCAACAAGGAGAAGGCGGCTCTGCTTAAATCCCGTCAGAAGGAGAAGAATTGGTAAAAGTGTGAATATGAATAGATTGTTTTACATTGCGGCTTTTCTGCTCATGGCAATTTTTCAGACCTCCGCCCAGAATGCCATCAGGGTTGAGGCTCCGGATGTCGTCGCTGTGAACGAGCAGTTCAATGTTACTTTCATAATAGAAGGTGAGAAGACCCCTACGGATTTCCAGTGGTCGTCCGGGGATGATTTCCAACTGGTCTGGGGACCGCAGAGAGGTTCCAGTTCCAGCTTTCAGGTCATCAACGGAAAGACTTCGTCTTCCCACCAGACAACATTCACCTACATCCTGATCCCTAAAGCGACAGGAACATTCCAGCTCCCTGCGGCCTCGGCGATGCTTTCCGGATCCAGAATCACCTCGTCGCAGACCTCCATCCAGGTTGTGAGTGACGGTGCGTCTTCCTCTTCGCCGTCTTCGGGACAGGGAGGAAACGGCGGAAGCCAGTCCGGCGGCGGTCGGCCGTCCTCCTCGACTTCGGGCGAGATCCCGGCCGACGATCTGTTCATGAGACTGTCACTCAGCCGTTCGGAAGTGGTCATCGGAGAACCGGTCACCGCGACTCTCAAGATTTACCAAAGAGCTAACGTGGTCGGGTTCGAGAACGCCAAACTCCCGACATTCAATGGCTTCTGGAGTCAGGAGACTTATATCCCGAGCAACATCGAATTCAAGCGGGAGAGTCTGGATGACAAGATCTACAACACCGCCGTACTCAGGACCTACGTGTTGATTCCCCAGCAGTCAGGAACCATCACCATCGATCCTGCCGAACTGGTCTGCCTTGTCAACATCCGGACCACAGCGCCGGCTTCAAGCAGTCTCTTCGACAGATTCTTCCAGGATGAGTACAGAACAGTCCGCAGAAGGGTGGTCACTCCGACTGTGAGGGTGAAGGTCAATCCGCTTCCGGCCGGACAGCCGGCCTCATTCGGCGGAGGTGTGGGCAATTTCGGAATATCCGCCCGTCTCTCAACGGACAACCTCAAGACCCACGACGCCGCCTCGCTGGTCATCACGGTCTCAGGCCGCGGGAACGTGGCGCTTCTGGAGGAACCGAAAGTCAGTTTCCCGCCGGACTTCGAGGTCTATGACACCAAGACCACCGAGAACACGGATAAAAGTACGGGAGGCACATCCGGCAGCAAGTCATTTGAGTATCCTTTCATACCGAGAAGCCACGGGGATTTCACGATCGAGCCGGTTGAATATTCCTACTACGATGTCGATGCCGGCAAATATGTGACTCTCAAGACGGAGCCGTTGCACATCAAGGTGGCCAAGGGGAAAGGAGGCGATTCCGCCTCTGCGGCGACGACGGGCAGCTCCGGAGTGGAGAGGAAGGATGTGAAGAGTCTCGCTGACGACATCAGGTTCATATTCACCGGGAAGCCGGATCTTTCCGGATCGGGGTCGTTCTTCGTCGGGTCGGCATTCTTCTGGATTCTGCTGGTTTTGATGGTTGTCGGAGCCGTTTCGGTTTATCTTGCGTTCAGGAAGGTGGCCGCGATGAGGGCCGATGTCGCCGGCACGAAGAACCGCCGCGCCACAAAGATGGCGAAGAAGCGTCTCGCCCGGGCCGGAGAGTATCTTGACAAGAATCTCTACACGGCTTTCTATGAGGAACTTCACAAGGCTCTTATCGGATTTGTTTCCGACAAATTGAACATGGACATGTCTGAGATAAGCAAGGAGAACATAGCTTCCGCCCTCACTGATGGCGGTGTGGGTGAGGATCGGACGAGGGCTTTCACCGATCTGTTGGATGCCTGCGAGTTTGCCCGTTATTCTCCGGACGGGGGCAACGAGGTCATGAGGTCCCACTACGATGACGCTCTGAAGGTGATATCGTCAATTGATTCGGGTCTTAAAACCGGTGGAAAATCATTGAGAAAGGTCGCTACGGCTGTGGCTTTGCTCTTGTCTCTCGGATTTTCCATGAATGCCCGGACGCAGGATCCGGACTCCCTCTGGACAGCGGGCGTACAGGCCTACACTGACGGAAAGTTCGCTGATGCCTCGGCGGCCTGGACCGCTATTGAAGAGTCCGGGCGGAAGTCCGCAAAGTTGTACTACAATCTTGGCAACGCCTGGTTCAAGCAGGGCAACTACCCGAAGGCGGTTCTGAACTATGAGAGAGCCTTGAGGCTTGATCCGTCATATTCGGACGCGCGTTACAATCTGGAGTTCATGGGCAGTTTCGTGCAGGACAAGATAGAACCGGTGCCGGAGTTCATCCTCAAGAGTGTGGCCCGGAAGGTCTGCTATGCGATGGATTCCAATGTCTGGGCAGTGATGTTCCTTGTGCTGCTTGCCGCAGCCCTGATGATGGGGCTTTTGTTCCTGCTGGGCTCGTCAGCCGGCAGGAGACGCGCCGGATTCTATTGCGGAATCGTACTTCTGCTGCTTTCCGCCGGAGCGTTGAGTTTTTCTGTCTGGCAGAAATCCGACAGTGTGAAGACGGACACCGCTATTGTGATGTCACCGGTGTCCTCGGTGAAGAGTTCTCCGTCCTCCGGTTCATCCAAGGATCTGTTCGTGATCCACGAGGGGACCAAGGTCAAGATCCTTGATGAGGTGGGGGCTTGGAAGAACATCTCCCTTGCGGACGGTCGTCAGGGTTGGATTAAAACAGCTGATATAGAAATAATCTAGTCTCTTGTCAAGGTCTGTCCGCCGATGAACTCGCGCATGATGGAGGTAGGAGGGATCGCCGAGATCTCACCCGGCTGGAGAGCCACGATGTAGTCCAGAAACTTGAGCAGCCGCACAGCCTCGGCGTAGGCCGGAGAGTTTGGCGAGATTCTGCGTAGAAGCGGTTCGGCGTAGTACTTCAGCATCGGAAGCTCGAAGATCAGGGCAGAGTTGAACAGCACGTCGGCGTTCTCCTGGAACGGGAATATGTTCCGGCTTTCCCCGCGGCGCACGCTGTTCCATCTCATGATCGTTTCCTCCGGAGTGATGCCCCTGACGCGGTTGTCACGCACGATTCTGCGCAGCAGGCGATTGTCCGAGGTGGACATGTTGTTGTTCTCGTCGATGTTCAGCGAGGTGAGGGCCGAGACATAGACTCTGAATATCCTGGAATTGTCAACCGCGGAGGTCATCTCCGGATTCAGGGCGTGGATGCCTTCCATGATCAGGATGTCCTTGTCCTCAAGGCGTAGTCTGCCGCCCCCGGAAACCCTTCGCCCGCTCTTGAAGTCGAAGCGCGGAATCTCGACCTCCCCGCCCTCCAGAAGTTCATTGAGCTGTTTGTTCAGAAATTCGAGATCCATAGCGTGCAGAGATTCGAAATCGTAGTTGCCGTCCTCGTCCTTTGGAGTCCTTTCCCGGTCCACGAAATAGTTGTCCAGTTCGATGACTTTAGGGTTGAGTCCCAGTACCTTGCACTGGAGAGCTATCCTGAGTGAGGATGAAGTCTTTCCGCTGGAGGACGGCCCGGCGATCATCACGATCCTTTTCGAGCCTCTCTCTGCGTGGATTCTGTCGGCTATCCCGGCGTAGTTCCTTTCGTGAAGCGATTCGGCCATGTTGATGAGGCTCACCGCCTTTCCGTTCCTCACGGCCTTGTTCAGCGTGCCGACGCTCTCGATGTTGATGATGGCGCACCAGTCGGAATATTCCTTGAGTGTCGCCGCTATCTTGCTCTGGCGCTTCATCGGCATCACCCTGCAGAAATCCGTCATCATCGGGGACTGCAGGCAGAATCCGTTGCCCACTCCGCTGATGTCGAACACCTTGAGATAGCCTGTAGAGGGAATCAGCGGCCCATGGAAAGTGTCCGCCTTGCCGTCAAGATAATAGACGCTGCAGACGAAAGTTCCGAGGCTTCTGGAAAGTTCGGCTTTCTGCGGCTGGTTGTTGGCGAGGAACAGTCTTTCGGCTTCCTCGGAGAACATCTTCACTTTGGTGAAAGGCAGATCCCTTGACACGATCTCCCTCATCTTCTCCCTGATCCTGTCAATCTCGTCATCCGTGACGAAGTGGGTCTTGTTACGTCCGTCCTCGTTCTTGCCTTTGTCGATGATCTCGCAGTAAAGCCCGCTCGGAAGCGAGTGGTCGATCACCAGCACCTTGTCCGGATAGAGTTCCCTCACGGCGTTCTGAAGCACGAAACACAGTGACCGCACGTAGCTCCGCCTTCCGTCCGGATGGTTGTAGCCGATGAACTCGACCCTGTGCAGGTTGTCCGGCGTGAAGCTCAACTCCTTCAATTTGTTGTCCACCAGTGCCGCCAGCACATCGTACCTCTGTCCTGTCTTCCGATCCGTGACACAAGGACAGAATTTGTCCGAAAGCGCTTTCAGATCCTGTCCTTTAACAATCTTGTGGTTTCTGCCGTCATTGACGCAGAACAGCGTTATCTCATTCTTGTCCATTTCCTCAGTTTCTTAAAGAAAAGTCCTAAAAGATAATCAAAAACCGTGTCAAACCCGTTGCTGTAACAATAAATTAACACTCACTCTGCGATGCGGGAACCTTGAACTGTCCATAAGAAGCTGTTTAAAAATAATTCCTCTTTTTCTTATGCGGCCTTTCCGGCCATTTTCATCATCATTTAAACAGCTTCTAAGAAAAAATATTTCTGTTTCTTTTGACGGATTTTTTGTTTCTTTTGAAAATTTATGTTTTTAAGCCGCATCTTTGCCGGAGTGCAAAAAGAACTCTGGCTATGTTGGTTGACATTATAGGGGCGAAGTGCGTCGGCATCGAGGCGGTCCCCGTCACCGTGGAGGTGGACATAACGCATGGAATAGGGATTCATCTGGTCGGATTGGCGGATGTGGCGGTCAAGGAAAGTCTTCTGAGGACTGTCACGGCCCTGCAGTCGTTGGGTTTCAGGATTCCGGGAAAGAAGATAGTGATCAATCTGGCTCCTGCGGATGTGCGGAAGAACGGCAGCGGCTACGACCTGCCGATCGCCATCGGCATCCTTGCGGCGTCGGAGCAGAAGCGTTTTCCGGGGCTGGACAGGTATCTCATAATGGGAGAGCTAGGGCTGGACGGTTCCGTCAGGGAGGTTCAGGGCGCATTGCCGTTCGCCGATCTTGCGGCTGGCATGGGAATATCCGGATGCATCATTCCGCTTCGTTCGGCGCTGGAGGCCACCGAATGCGATAATCTGTCGATTTTCGGGGTGGAGACTCTGGGGGATGTCATCAGGATTCTTGAGGGGCGGGAGGATTGCAGCGACCTTCTGGTTTGGAACACGCGGCTTTACAGAAAACTTACCGGCGAGGTGCGGTGCGGCGGCAAGGCTGCCGGTCACGATATGATGGATTTTTCGGAGATCATCGGCCAGGAGGGTGCCAAGAGGGGAGTGGAGATCGCGGCAGCCGGAGGGCACAACATCATCATGGTTGGGCCGCCGGGAAGCGGCAAGAGCTCCCTGGCGAAGGCTATGGCCGGAATACTGCCTCCGATGACAACCGAAGAGGCGGTTGTCACAAGCAAGATCTATTCAGTGGCCGGAATGAAAGGCTCCGGGATCGGTCTCATCCGCACACGGCCTTTCCGCGCCCCTCACTACAGCGCATCCCTGCCGGCGATCATCGGAGGCGGTGCCGGAGCGGACATCCGTCCCGGAGAGGTGACCCTCGCCGAAAACGGGATCCTATTCCTGGATGAATACGGACAGATGCCGAGATCCGTCCTGGAGGCCTTGCGCGGGCCGATGGAGGACAGGAAAGTTACAATCTCAAGGCTCCGCTCCAAACTGGAATATCCCGCCTCGTTCATGCTTGTGGCGGCATCGAATCCATGTCCGTGCGGCTACTATGGGGAAGGGGACAGGTGCCGCTGCACCCCGGGCCAGAGACTGAACTATCTGTCCAAACTTTCCGGCCCGGTCATGGACAGGATCGACATCCAGTTATGGCTTCATCCTGTTGACCCGGTGAAACTTGTCGGACGCAAGAAAGAAGAGTCAAGCGAGGTTGTCGCCCGGCGTGTCCTCAAGGCGAGGACCCTTCAGAAGCAGCGGTTCGCCGGGGAGGGAATATTCACTAACTCGGAGATGAACAACCGTCTGCTGGAGAAGCATTGTCCGCTGGATGATGAGTGCCGCAGGGTGATGGAACTGCTTATAGGCCGCCTGGGACTGTCCGCCCGGGCCTATTCAAGAATCCTGAAAGTCGCCAGAACCATCGCCGACCTTGAGATGTCGAGCGACATAAGGCCAGAATATCTCCGCGAGGCCGCCTCCTACCGCTTCCTCGACCGTCTCAACCTTGAGACTTTCGCCTAATCATCCCAGGAAACGGTTCTGGACTCGTCCGGATTGACTGTGATGCGGATCCGGAGCGTCTCCTCGGGAAGAATCTCATCGATGTTCTCAGGCCATTCCATGATGCAGAGGCACCCGCTGTCAACATAGTCGTAAAAACCGATGTCCAGCGCCTCGGAGGTCTTGGTGATGCGGTAGAAATCAAAATGGTACATCGGCTCGCCGGAGGCGGTGCGATACTCGTTGACGATCGCGAATGTCGGTGAGCTGACCGCATCCTCCCGCACTCCGAGCCGTCGGCAGATCGCCGTCGTGAAAGTCGTCTTGCCGGCCCCCATCGGAGCGTAGAACGCCAGAATGTCATGCCCTTTCACCCCGGAAAGGAACTCGTCCGCCGCCCTGTCGATGTCCTGCAGGTCTTTTATGATGATCTCGTGTTTCATATTCATGGATTTACGGTCTCAGCCAGATCTCCGGATTCTGCGGAGTGCGTCCCGACCAGATCTGGAAATGCAGCTGCGTTTCCCCGCCGATCGTGTCCACGGTCCCGACGGTCTGCCCCGTGTTCACCTTGTCTCCGGCCTTGACGCTTACAGTGCCTAATTTGCAGTAGAAGGAGAAAAAGTTGCCATGCTGCACGAGCACGCACTTGTTGTAGCCCGGCATGACCACGATCTGCTTCACTTCTCCGTCAAACACAGCCTTGACCTCGGTTCCGGCGGATAGGGCGATCGTCACGCCGTTGTTGAACGGAAGTTTGAGATTGGTGTAGACCGGATGGAAACGTTGCCCGAAATGATCCACAACCGGCCCGTCCGCAGGCCACGGAAGCTTGCCCTTGTTCGCCTCGAACTTCTTGGCGAGGGTGTAGTCGATCGGCTTGAGCTTGACGGTCTGGCTGCCTTTTCCGGATGTCCCCGATGCCTTGTCCTCGGTAGCCTCGCGGATGATCCGCTCGATCTCCCTGTTGAGGGCGTCCATCTCACGCCGCTTCCGCGAAAGATCCTGCTGGTACCTCTTCTTGTTCTTCTTCAGCTGGTTGACAAGCTTCCGGGAATCGTCCTCCTCCGCCCTGAGTCTGCTCATCTCGCTCACTCTCGAAGCCCTGACGGATTCGGCCTCACGCTTCATCTCCGCCAAGGCCTCGCTTTCACTTTCCAGTTCCTTCCGCGCGTCGATGATCTTCGAAGCCTGGGAGTTCATCTGTTTGGACAGGTCCCGCAGGTAGCCGTAACGTCTGAACGCCTGTCCAATGTCATCGCTGGCCAGGATGTACATGTACCAGATCTTGGCGCTGCGGTTCACGTAGGCTCCGCGCACAAGGCGGGCGTAATGATTCGACAAGGTGTCCAGACGGATCTGCATGAGGGAGATCTCCTTCTCCTTTGCGGCGATTGATCTGGAATATTCGGAAATCTCCCTGTCGCTTTCGGCGATGAGTTTCTTCCGGGACGCCACCTTGCCGCTGATCAGGTTGAGGCGGCTCAGCGCGCTTGCGCTTTGGGCGGCGTTGCTTTTAAGCTGACCGTCAAGGATGGCGATCTCCTTCTGGAGACGCGCCTTGCGGGCTTCCTGCGACCGTGTGTCCTGGGAATATGCCGGGATCTGCCAGGCAAGTACAGCCAGAAGGGGCAAGAATATTCCGGCGAAGTGTCTCATTCCTTGCCCTCCGCCTTTTTGTTCTCAGCCTGCGTCCTATAGACTTTCGCAAGGTCGGTCTCGCCAAGAGCTTCAAGCACAATGGCGTAATGTTCCAGGCATGTGGCGCTTTCCTTGGCTCCGTAAAGCATCGCATGCTTGAACTGGGCCTTCGCCTCCTTGTCCCTTCCGAGCAGATGGAGGATCCATCCGTAGGTGTCGAGGTAGGTCGGATTGTCCGGCTCCTTGTCCACTGTCTTCCTGCTCATGGCGCAGGCTTTCTTGAGCTTGATGCCTTTGAGTGACAGATAGTAGGCGTAGTTGTTCAGGGCCGGAGCGTAGTCAGGGTCCAGTTTCAGCACCCTGGCATAGACCTTGAAGGCCTCCTTCTCGCGCCCGAGCTCGTGGTACATGTCTCCTATGGACGAGAGCGCCGGGATCGTGACCGAAGTGTCTCCCTGAGCCATTCCGATGATCCTCCGGTTGTTGTCGATGATCCCCTGCCAGTCTTTCCTGTTGTAGCACGCCACGTTCTTCATGTCCAGGAACGCCGTCTCCTTCGGGAACCTGACCAATGCGCTGTCACAGGCGGCTTCGAGGGTGTCCCAGTCTTTCATGTAGCCCAGAAGCTGCACGTAAGTGGCTGTGGCTCCGAGATTGTCCGGATGCAAGGTCATGTTTTTATGGATCAATTCCTTAGCTTTGGTCTGCCTTTCGGTGGAGTACCAGTAAAGCCCCGATGCCATGAGGGCTGCGCTGTCGCTCGGATGGCACTGCGCGAGCTTGTCGTACAGGGTGTCGATCTGAGGTCTCACGCTTTGGATGAACCGCGGGTCGGCACGTGTCACAAGCATGTTCAGGTACTGCGTCTTCGCCTGCACATCGGTCTGGTCGTCAGCCACGAAAGCGTTCAGTGTCCGGAAGAATTCCGGAAAGTTCCCGCGGGTTCTGTAAACCTCCGATTCGCCCAGCAGCGCCGGCATGTAGCCGTTCTGAAGGTCAAGGGCCTCCTTGTAGTAGGCGAGAGCGGCGGTGTCCTTGTACTCGGCCATCGAATGGTCTCCGAGCTTCGTCAGCACATAGGGTGAGGAGAACTCCTTGTTGTAGTCCTCAAGGGCCTTGAGCGCCTCCAGCGGCTTGTTCTGCCTCAGAAGGATGTCGTACTTCGTCGCCGTCACGTTCTCGCTCTTGCCGAAGACCGCCTCGATCTGATCCAGCGCCTCCAGAGCCTTGTCGTACCGGTTCTGTTTGAGGTAGAGGTCGACCAGAGTGAAGTAGAGATCATTTTTCTTCGGGAAATCCTTCAGCAGTTCCTCGTAGGTCGCGACAGTCAGATCATCCTCTCCTGTCAATGAATATGTCCGCGCGAGTCTCTCCTTGTACCAGAAGTTCGACGGATCCAGTTCCGCCGCCTTTTTCAACGCCTCCTTCGCCCCGTCAATGTCTTTGGTGTACAGGCGGCACAGCCCGAGATAATAGAAAGCCGCGTCATTCTCCGGTGCGGAGGCGGTTATCCTGCTGAGCATTTCCCCGGCTTTCCCGTACTGCCGGTCATCCATTGCGGCGACAGCGTCAATCAACTCATCGTCAACCGTTTTCCCGGAATTCATGTTTTGTGAATATGCCGGACAGGATGCCAGAAGCATCCCGGTCAGAACCATCAAAACCAGCCTGTTTGCATCCATACTCTTATAATAATTCCTCTTTTTTCTTACACGGCCTTTCCGGCCATTCTCATCTTTCTCATCGGTCACGCAGCTGCGGCTACGCTCCCTCTTCCAAAGCCGAAACTGTCCCGAAAATTCCGCATAATAAAATGCGGGAACCATTTTAAACAACTTCTTAATATTCGGGCTTTATCCCGCAAAAATAACAAATAATAAGAGAATATTCTGCTAATTTTATGCCCTGCGGACACGTACTCCCGTTTCGGCAGGTTCAGCGACCGGAGTGGAACCGTGTGTGGAAAACATTAACGGCCACCACCTCCGAAACCGCCGCCGGAGAAGCCTCCGCCACCGCCCCAGGAAGACATGCCTCCTCCTCCGTTCCAGGACGATCCCGAATCGTCGGAACGGGAGGCCTCATAAGTGCTGGCCGCCGTGTTGAAATTGCGGGAGGTCATGTTGATCATGTTCCAGACAACCAACGTGGTCATGTCGTCGTCAAGCAGCTCCGCCGCGGAGGAAAGGGTGAAGTATTCCGGACATACTTTGCGGAAATCCTTAATCACCTTGTCCGCGATCCCATAAAGGGAAGCGAAAATCAGATAATTGTTCCAAAGCTTGACCTCAACCACGCCTCTGTCTTTGATCATGGTGAAGTCCTTCAGGTATCTCCTGAGACCGAAGACCTGGCGCGCCTCCTCCGGCTTCATGGTCCAGATTGTGACACCGTTCCAGACATCCTGCCCCCAATCATAGAGTTCCTCCCCGTGGCGGTCGGCCCAACGCTGAAGCTCGTTCCTCTGAAGGATTCCGTCCTCCCCGGCAGCCTCCTTGATGAAAGAATAGAGCCGTGTCTCAAGCCTCGCGTCAGAACGGGGATCGGCGGCATCGTCAATCTCCAGATCCCTTATTCTCATCATCGGTTTTGATTTTCCCTGCTGAGGGATGATCTCGAAGGCTCCACGGTAGAAAAGCCGGGTTATGTAGGCGGCGATCAGATTCTGCCTCTCCCGCATCGTGTTGCCGGAGAACGCGCGAAGAATATTGCTTGATTTCTTGAGATCGCCGTTCAAAGGAGCATCCTTGAACCACGCCACATGCCTAAAGTCTCCTCCAAGAAGATCCCGTTTTCTTCTGCATTTCTTTACCAGATGATTGATGCCGGCGACAATGGCCGCCACAAAACCTCCAAAGAGCAGGACCCCTAACCATTTGAAGAAGGTGTCGTCAAAGTCGTCCTCGGCGGGGGCTAAATAGTCACTGCCCTCCATCGCTTTCTCCCGGACCTCTTCAAAAGTCGTTCCCTCTGTCAGAGCCGGATTGAACAGGCCTTTCTCAAAGCCGACCATTGCGATCAGGGCGCTGTTAGTGGTGAATGGCTCTGTGGTACGGGCGACCACGGCACCGTCCTCCACATGGATCTCACCTCGGAAGCCGAACGCCCAGACCTTGGTGTCCGCGGTGGAGAACTCCTGTCCGGGTTTCCTGATTGTCAGGATGATGGATTGAGGAGAGGATCCAAGTCCACGTGTGACGAACATGTGGTTGAATCCGTCCATGTCCTCGTGTCCCTTGACCAGGCCTGTCAGCAGGTAACGCACCGTGTAGGTGTGCCAACCGGTACTCCCCACGCCCCAACAGATCTCATAGCCGTCGGATTTGGTCACGAGACCGCACCGTCCTGCCTTGCGGGCACGGTTGCGGTTCACATCCCACTCGCCTTCGTTGACATATTCATTGCCGGTCTCATCATGGACCTGAAGGTCGCTGATCGTCATCCGGCCCATGTTGTCCGCGACAAGATACCATTCCGAGATGTCTCCGGAGACATCGATCCGCCACGTCTCGGTCACGACCGCCGCACCGTCGTCCCGCAGTTCCACGTTGATCCTCAATGAGTCAACGCCGCTTCCGGCGCATAGCGGAACAGCGACGAGTGAAAGGACGGCGGCCAGGAAAAACGCCTGAAGCCTCCTCATGTCTTATTTATTGAATATGTCTGAAACTGAAGGAGCGTTGACAACGGACTGATCCTCAGGCAGAAGGTCATGCGTTGTGAAATGCAGAATTGCAGCCACCATTGAAGAAGGCCACTGGCGCACCATCATATTCATTCTGGTCACGCAGTCGTTGTAAACCATCCTGCTGAGACGGACCTTTTCCTCATAGTCCTTGATGTCGCCCATGGTCTTGACGAAGACCGTGTTGGCCCCGAGCTGAGGGTACTGTTCGGCCACAACGTTCAGGCGTCCGACGACAGAACGCAGCGAAGCCTCGCTTTCAGCGAGTTCCGAAGCATTTGACACAGAACCGTTGCGTTTGGAGACAACATCCGCAAGGGTGTCGTGCTCGTACTTGGTGTATTGCCTGGTCATCTCGACCAGATTCGTCACGGCGTCCCATCTGGACTTCATCTGGACGTTGATCTGGCTGAAAGCGTTCTTCATCTTTTCCTCCAAGGCGACAAAACCGCGCTGTGTGAAGAAGATGTAAAGGAATATTACCGCCAGAACGGCGACTATAACCAAAACTGTTGTGGACATATTTCCCCGTTTTTTATAAGTTAATCCAGAATCGGTCAGGCCTCGCCGACAACCCAGACAAGGACATGGTTGTCAAAGGTGATGTATTCAAGCTCGAACTCCTCTTCGTAGCCGTCCTTGTGGATGAAGGTCGCGTCAAGCTCTCCCTCTCCCTTCGGACGGAAGCGCTCGACCTCGATCTGCTCCGCGAAGTTCACCCTGTAGGCCGATAGTCTTTTGAATATGGCTTCCTTGGCGCACCAGTAGATCGCCAGCTGCTCGTTCCTCTTGTCCTCCTCAAGATCCTCGACCTCATCTTCGGAGAGAGCCTTGCTTTCCACGGCGGAGAAGTCGCGGGACAGGGATTCGATGTCGATGCCGACATCCTCGTTGTCATTGAGTATGACAGCCACATACTTGTCAGTGTGCGTGATGCTGATGTTCGTCACGCTGTTCTCAAGATAAGGTTTACCGTTGTCGTGGTGACTGAGGTAAACTTTCTCTCCGAACAGTTCGCAAAGCAGAGCCCTTACGGCAAGCCTCTGCTTGCGGAGGGATGCGTTGCTGATGAACGAGATCTCCTCCATCTCGTCAGACGGAACGGAGGCGAGCTCCCGAAGCCTTTCTTCTGTCTCGGTTATCTGCCAGACCCCTATCAAGGATCTGGATTCTTCCAATTCTTTTTTGAGATATAGTGCCATAACTTATGAGTTCGGAAAAACAAATGACAAAACACCCGGCACCTTATGATGGTTCGGGGTGATCAATAATGGATGTTCATGAAAGCCGCACGACAGCGGATCGTCCGATCGGGGATCCGCCTTTGATTTGCTGTCTGTCAGAATAGAACTGGGAGGCTCCATATAATCAGTTAATCTTCCTTTGTCAATTCAGATGCAAATATAATGATTTTTTGAATCAGAAAGAAAATACCGCGGAAATTGTTCCAATTGTTCTTCAGTTATTTGTCCTTGCCGTTGCCGTCATCTGCATCCTCGTCCCATTCGAATGAGTACAGAAGGGATTCAGTCTGCCTCAGGTACTGCCTCTTGTCGTATTTAGGAGCATAGACCCAGGCCTCCAGCACGATGATGTCCTTGCCGTCCCTGCTGTAGAAGGAGTGGGAGACGAACGGGCCGCCCATGTAGTCATTATAGACCTCCCAAAGACCTCTGGTCTCGACGAAATCCAGATTGTGGTACTTGAGGAACTTGATGCCAGGCTTGACGAACACGCTGGTGGTCATGTAGGAGTTCTCAGCGGTTGCGGGAACATATTCCTTGAGGAACTCGTTGCGTCTGGCGATGATGCTCTCCTCGGAGAACGGTTCCTTGTCCGTGGCCGGGTACTTGTAGATGAAGACCCCCTGCGTGCTGTACTGCTTCTCGTCCGCTATCCAGATGAAGTCGTCGGTAACCTTCTTTAGATTGTAGCCTATCGGGAAGTGGACCCGTCCGCCGATCATCTTCTCCACGGCATCGCCAAGCTTGGCCTCCTCGTAGAGCAAGGTGTTGGCTATGACCCTGTTTCTCTCGGCCTGTTCGATGGCCCCGGTGATGTTCTCCCCGTTGCGGTCAAGGACGACTATCGCCGAGTCCGCGCATGATGCGTTGACCTGGATGACGCACTGGGGGTGCGCCCAGACATTCGACCTGTAAACCACGCCCTGTTTGGTGACGGTGGAGTCGATGTTGAAGATCACGATGTTCCTGTGAAGCTTGAACATGTCCGAGAACGCTGCCGGCGAAAGGTTGACCAATGAGTACAGCGGTTCCCTTTGCGGCAGGTACTCGCAGTCTCTCGCAAGAAGGCTTCCGATCTCGTTGCCCAGGTTTCCTTCCCAGTTGTCCTTGCCGACGACGATGATGACCTCGCCGGCCTTGCCGGAGACATTTGGAAGAAGGACTTTCGCATTGTTCCCGCAGGAGACGGCGATGGTCAGGATCATCGAGCCGATGACAATTTTTGACAGGGTTCTCATAAGACTTGGATGCTTTTGACGTAAAGGTACTTAAAAATTCCGGAAAATCAATCACCGTTACCTGGCCAGCCTCGCTATGTCGTTCCCGAAGGCCAGGACCATAAGCAGCAGAAGGAGGAACATCCCGACAATCTGCGCCGCCTCAAGGAATTTGTCGCTTGGCTTGCGTCCGGTGACCATCTCGTAGATGCAGAAGACGATGTGTCCTCCGTCAAGCGCCGGAATCGGCAGAAGGTTCATCACCCCGAGCATGATCGAGAGCAGGGCGAGGATGTTCAGGAACCGGTACCAGTCCCATGTCGCCGGGAAAACCTGCCCGATCGCGATGAAACTGCCGACAGACTTGTAGGCCTCGGTTTTCGGTGACGCCACGAGCTTGAGGTCACGAAGATAGCCGCCGATGGTGTCGAATGTCAGTTTGACACCTGCCGGAATGGCGCTGACCAATGAATATTCCCTTGTCATCACTCCCGGAATCTGCAGGAGGACACCGATCATTCCGGCTGTGTCCACCTGCAGAGGGACGTGAAGCGTGTCCGCCCCGCGAAGGATCGTGGCTGTCACCGAGCCTCCGCTGACCTGCGTGAGGTACCCTCTGGAATCCTGAAAGAACGGCGTGCTGACGCTGTCCAGAGCGATGATCCTGTCATCGTGCCTCAGATCCGCGGAGAAGTTCGCCGACGCGCTCGCCACAGAGTCCACCACGAACGGGACCGCAAGGTCGAACACCCCCGGAGTGTTGAGCAGCTCCCCGATCAGGGAGCGGTCGATGTAGAGATCCACCGTGTCGTTGTCCCTCAGGACGGAGACCTTGCTGACATTCCTGCGCGCGAGATCAGCCTGAAGCATCCCGAAATTCTCCGGAATGTAGTCGTCCATACTTATGATGTGATCTCCGTTGCGGAAGCCGAGCTCGACACCCAGTTCGTTGGTGTAGATCCGGTTGCCTTCGTTGCTGATGTAGGCGCTTCCCCAAATTGCCATGATCCCGATGTAGGAGAGGATGGCGAACAGGAAATTGTACAGCACGCCGCCGCCCATCACCAGAAGCCTTTGCCAGGCCTTCTTCGTGCGGAACTCCCACGGCTGCGGAGCGTTCTTCATCGCCTCCGTGTCAAGAGACTCGTCGATCATCCCGCTGATCTTGCAGTAGCCGCCCAACGGCAGCCAGCCGATGCCATATTCAGTTTCCCAATCCTTCGCTTTCGGGAAGATCCTGGTGAACCATCTTCCCTTGGTACTGAACAGCCTGGTGCCGCCGGCATCGAAGAAAAGAAAGAATTTCTCCACCCTGATCCCGAACAGCTTGGCGAAAGTGAAGTGACCGAGCTCATGGATCACTATAAGTACGGAAAACGCAAGAACGACTTGCAGAATCTTCATCAGAACAACCATCATCAAACTTTCTTAGCGATGGCCTCAATCTTCCTTTGGGCCAATGAATATGTTTCCTCGTTTGTCTTGAATATGTCCTCGACGGACGGCTTCTTCACGAACGGAGCGCACTCCATGCATTCTCCGACAACGTCAGAGATGCCGTAGAACGGAATCCGGTCGCGCAGGAAGGCTGCGACGGCGGCCTCGTTGGCGGCGTTGAGGGCGCAAGGAATGTTCCCGCCCCTCTCGATCGCCTTGTATGCCAGTGCGAGAGCCGGGAACTTCTCCGTGTCCGGCTTGAAGAACGAGAGGGCGCCGAGTTCCGCGAAATCCAGTTTCCTGTTCGCGAGCGGAAGCCTTTCCGGAAAGGCGATGGCGAACTGGATAGGCTCGCGCATGTCGGGGCAGGCGAGCTGGGCGAGTACGGCTCCGTCCTCATACTCAACCATCGAATGGATGATCGATTCCGGGTGGACGACAACGTTGATCCTGTCGCATGGAGTGTCGAAGAGCCATCTCGCCTCGATCACCTCGAAGCCTTTGTTCATCATCGTTGCGGAGTCGATCGTGATCTTCGCGCCCATGCTCCAGTTAGGGTGCCTCAGGGCCATCTCCTTGGTGGCCCCGCTGATCCTGTCCTTGTCCCAGGTCCTGAACGGTCCTCCGGAGGCTGTCAGGTGGATTCTGCTGACGGTGTTGCCCTGTGCGGCCAGAAGACACTGGAAGATCGCCGAATGCTCCGAGTCCACCGGAAGGATGGGCGCATGGTACTTTCTTGACATCTCCATCACGATCGAGCCGGCCGCCACAAGGGTTTCCTTGTTGGCCAGGGCGATGACCTTCCCGGCCCCTATCGCCGACATTGTCGGGGCCAGGCCGCTGAATCCGACCATCGCGGCCACCACGATGTCCACCCTGTCGCTTGCCACCAGGTCACAGACCGACTTCATTCCTGCGAACACCTTGGTGTCAGTCCCGTCCAGGGCGTCCGAAAGTTCCCTGTACTTTGTCTCGTCGCAGACGACCGCGTTGTTGGCGTCGAACTCCCTGGCTTGCGCCGCCATGAGTTCCACACTGCCTTTGCATGTAAGCAGTTCGACCTCGAACAGATCCTTGTGTTCCCTGATGACATCCAGCGTCTGCCTGCCTATCGAGCCTGTCGAGCCGAGCAGGGCTATTCTCCTCTTCTCCATCAGAAACTAATGTATTTGGTAGGATCGACAGCCTCTCCCTTGTGCCAAAGCTCGAAATGAAGATGGTCTCCGTCCGAGAGCGAGCCTGTGCCGCCGAGGATCGCTATCGGCGTGCCGGCCGTCACCTTGTCGCCGGTCTTCTTCAGAAGTTTCTGGTTATGCTTGTAAACGGAGAGGATGTCTCCTTCGTGCTGGATCCTTATCGTGTAGCCTTCCGTGTCTGTCCATCCGGCGGAGATCACGGTTCCGTCCAGGACTGACAGCACCACCGAGTTGTCCGGAGCGGTTATGTCGATGTAAGGATGCATAGCCTTGTTGTAGCCTTGCGAGACCACGCCCTTGAGAGGAGTGAAGAAATGCATGCCCTCGATCGGGAGTACACTTGAGGAGTGTGGCTTGATGTCGAATCTGTCCTCATCGGCGACTTCCTTTCTCAGAAGCGAGTCCTTCTCCGCCAGCACCTTCGCGTCACCGGTCCTTGAGGCGGACTGTTTCCTGACTTCCATCAGACTGTCGATCTTGAGAGGCTCCTGACCGTCAACGACTCTGCGCAGGTTCTCCGAGTACAGTTCCCATTTCGTTATGACATTCTCCAGAGAGTCTATCCTGATGGCGTTCCGGATCGCGTCATGCTTCGTGCGGGCGTCAGGATAGCCCGGGATCAGGGAGCGTACCGGGGTGAACGCTATGAAGCAGAAGATGACGAAGACGGTGACCACGAAGATGGTGATCGCCGTCACGAGAACTCCCTCCCTCGTGAATTTCCTTGACCACAACTCGTCGTGGGTGTCGTTGTTCATTATCGAGAACCTGTAGGTATTGATGGTGCCGCCTTTTTTCTGTTTGGACATAAGAAGTTGGTTTGACTTGAAAGCCTTTTTTCGTTAACTTTGCGGGACACAATGGACAGAATCATCGGCATAGACTACGGACGCAGGCGCGTTGGTGTCGCGGTCAGCGACCCGCTCGGTATTTTTGCCTCGGCTCTGGACACGGTTCCGGCTGCAAAGATAATAGAATATATCAAAAATTATGCTCAAGGAGAGACCATAACCCGCTTCGTGGTCGGCTATCCGATGAACATGGACAACAGGCCGTCCGAGGCCGCCGCCGATGTGGACATATTCCTGAAGAATCTTGCCAAGGCCTTTCCCGGCATCCCCGTGACCCTTGAGGATGAGAGGTTCACTTCCGTGCTCGCCCATCGCGCTATGGTTGACGGTGGCATGAAGGCGAAGGACCGCAGGGACAAGACCTCGGTGGACAGGATCAGCGCCGCGATCATTCTGCAAAGCTATCTTGACAGGACAAACAGAAAATAAAGGTTGGAGTTATGATATTACCTATCTATTTATACGGTTCGGAGGTTCTCCGCCAGAAAGCCGCTCCGGCGGATCTCTCGGAAAAGGAGAAAATCACCAGGCTGGTGTCCGACATGGAGGAGACCCTCGCCAGATCAGAGGGTTGCGGGCTGGCCGCTCCCCAGGTGGGCGAGAGCGTGAGGATCCTCATCGTCGACGGCACCGGAATGACCGACGTCTATCCTTATCTCGACGGTTTCAAGAGGGTGATGATCAATCCTGTCATCACCTGGGAAAGCGACAGGAAGTGTGAATATTCCGAAGGCTGCCTCAGCATCCCCGGCATCTACTGCGACGTGGTGAGGCCACAGAGCATGACGGTTGAATATTACAACGCTGATTTCGAAAAGGTCACGGAGACTTTCGACAAGTTCGCATGCCGCATGGTGCAGCACGAGATGTCACATCTCGACGGGGACATGTTCGTGGATCACGTCGCCCCGATCCGCAGGAAGATCATCTCGAAAAAATTGCTGAACATCTCGAAAGGAAAGGTTTTTGCAAGGTACGCCACAAAAATCAAATAATCAGGAAAACATGGGAGCATTTCACGCATACGACATACGCGGAGTCTATAATGTTGACTTCGACCGAGACACCGCCTACAAGGTGGGTTATTTTCTTCCGGAGCTTCTTGGCGCCGACAAGGTTCTTGTCGGGCGGGATTGTAGGATTTCCTCTCCGGAGATTCATGAATATCTTGTGAAGGGGATCACCGACGCCGGCGCCGATGTCCATGACATCGGACTCAGCACGACCCCGATGGTCTATTTCGGAACCGCCAGCTACGGATTCAAGGCCTCTGTGCAGATCACGGCCTCGCACAATCCGAAGGAATATAACGGAATGAAGGTTTCCAGGGAGAACGCCCTTCCTGTCGGCCTGGACTCCGGTCTCGGACAGATCCGGGAGTGGATAGAGAGCGGAAGGCCGACTCCGGTGGCGGCTAAGAGGGGGAAGGTCATTCCGAAGGACATACACAAAGACTATCTGGACTTCCTTCTGAAGTTCAAGGGAGACTACTCCGGCATCAAGATCGCATTTGACCTCTCAAACGGAATGTCGAGCCTTTACGCCCGCGAGATCTTCGGCGACGCTCCGGCCTACATTTTCGAAGACATGGACGGCAATTTTCCGAACCACGAGCCTAACCCGCTGATCCCCAAGAATGTCGAGCCGCTCCAGGCTTTGGTGGGAAAGACCGGGGCCGATGTGGGAGTCATCTACGACGGGGATGCCGACCGTGTGATGTTCGTGGACAACGAGGGACAGTTCGTCTCTCCGGATCTGATGATCGCCGTGCTGGGCCACTATTTCGTGGATGAGAGACACGAGACCGGAACAGTGCTTCAGGACATCCGCAGTTCCAAGGCGGTAGGGGAGTACCTCACTCCGATGGGGTGCCGGATGGAGACCTGGAAGGTCGGCCGCGCCTTCGCCGCAAGGAGACTCCGTGAACTGGACGGGGTCTGGGGCGGGGAACTCGCCGGACACTACTATTTCCGGGATTTCTTCTATTCCGACAGCGGACTCCTTGCCTCTATCCTGATCCTCAAGGTCGTGGCCGCCATGAAGAGGGAAGGTGTCTCCCTCCATGAGCTGATAGGAAAGATCGCGCGCTACCGGAATTCGGGCGAGATCAATTTCCGCCTCGAGGACAAGAAAGGTGCGATGGACGCTGTCAGGGAACATTTCGTCTCCAAGGAGAAGCCGACGGCGGAGATGTCGTTCGACGGCTACAGGGTAGAGTTCCCTTCCTGGTGGTTCAACATCCGGCCTTCCAACACGGAGCCTTACCTGAGATTCATCTGTGAGGCCGCGTCGGAGGCTCTTCTGGAGGAAAAGGTCGAGGAGACAAAGAGGCTTCTCGCCGAGAGGTTTGACGCTAAACTTTAGACGGATGGATTGCGTGAAATTCTTCGGAGGCATCATCGTCACGGCTCTTGCCGTGATTCAGGCCGCATCCCCGGCCGCGGCGCAGGACACCACGATAAAGACAAGAAAACAAGCGGAGATTCTTGTCCCGCGGATCTCACGGGAGTCTGTGCAGTCATTGGATCTGAACAGAGCCGAGGCTCTTGACACGATCGACACCGCTGATCCGCACATCAAGATCCTGCTCCTTTCGGACAACACATGGAAGTACTTCAAGGATGCCGGCTACGCCAGGGACCACCAGGTCTTCAATGAGTTCTGGACCCACGACCATCCGGATCCCTACCATGTCCCGCTTGATGAGCTTCCCGATGAGATAGCGCTTTGGATCGTTGACACATTGAGCGAGTACAGGTGCCCCAATCAGACGGAGGTATATTCAAAATTCGGCTACCGTCACCGCCGCCGCCATCAGGGGGTGGATCTCCCTCTGCACACAGGGACTCCGGTCTATGCCGCATTTGACGGGAAGGTGCGGATCTCCAAGTACTACAAAGGCTACGGCAACCTTGTGATCCTTCGTCACGACAACGGGCTTGAGACTTTCTACGGGCATCTTTCCAAGATCTATGTGGAGGATGACCAATGGGTCAACGCCGGGACGATCATCGGTCTCGGCGGCTCTACGGGACGCTCTACGGGTCCCCATCTCCATTTCGAGACCCGTTACAAGGGCTACGCCTTCGATCCGGAATGGCTGATAGATTTCCAGTCCGGCACATTGAGGCACAGGCTTTTCGTGCTGAAGAAGAAGTATCTGAACGTAAACAGCAAGTACGTTCCGGAGAGCGAGCAGGAGGAGATCGACATTCTTGAGGGCGATGCCAAGGACAAGGAGGAGGCTGCTAAGAAGGCCGAGGCCGAGAGGAAGGCGTTGGCTGCGGCCCAGTACCACACCATCCGTCAGGGCGACACTCTGGGAGCTCTTGCCCGGAAGTACCATACCTCGGTCAAGGCTCTGTGCCGGCTGAACGGAATCAAGGAGACCACAACTCTCCGGATAGGCCGGAAAATCCGTGTGAGATAAAGGATTTCCTGCGAATATTAACTTTGACATAATCAAAGTTAAAAACGTTATGAACACACGAGCGGCACTTATCCTCAGTCTGGCGGTTCTCTGCGTGACACCATGTGCGTCGGCCCAGTCTTTAAAGGACAAACTCAAGAAAGCCGCGGAAAAGATCGAGCAGAAGGTTGAGAAGGAAGTTGATAACCAGATCAACCAAGCTGCCCGAAAGGTAAAGCAGGCAGCCGGGTAGCAGGTCAAGGAGAAAACCGGACTTGATGTCACAAAACAAACTGCGAAGTCTTCCGGAAATTCGGACCGCGACAGCGAACTGGAGAAACGTGCTGATGCGATGTTGGACCCTGACAGCAACAAGAATGCGGAGGACGAGTCTCCGACGGTCCGCCTGCCCGAGACACATACCGCTCTCCTCGCCCCTATAGGCTATCCGGTCGAGGCGACGTGTGGCGTAAAAAGCGCAAAGCCGTCCATGCCGCCGCGCGACGCGGACGACCAGGTGGCGTGGAGCGAAAAGCAGCCTGCGACCCGCACCCTTGACAACCGGAGCCTTGTGGATGAATATGTCCAGCTTGTGGGGCTGGAGGAAGACGGATACATAGCTCCTCTCTCCCCGGCCGGTTGGCGATACCATGAGATGGTTTCGCCCGCACTCTCGGGCCGGGCGAATGCGCTCAACAAGATGGTGGAGCAGCTGCATCTGGTGCGGAGATTCTTACGGCCACGATCAGAAGAACATGAGCAGGGAAGAATGGGTGGCGAGCGGAAATGCAGCTTCTTATGACGCATTCAAGAAAGCGATGGCGGATATGGCTAAGGCAAGGGAGGAGGAAGCTCCGCTCTCTTGCAGTACGGCTGGTGGAGGAGCTGACGGGGAAGCCCGCTTCGGCATCCGCAATAGGCCTGGATTCCGCTCTCGGCGGTGTGGCTGGTCAGGATGATGCGGCCACAACCCGTCAGGAAGCAGCTGCCGTGATGTACCGGGCTCTCAGATTCATAGAGGAAAGCGGACTGTATTCATACACAGAGTTCACATCCGGTCTAGACAAATATTCCGATGCCGGCTCCATCGCGCCTTGGGCGCAGGAGGCTATGGCCTTTATGGAGGTCCTGTGGCTCATTAAGGGGACTTCGGCCACCACCATCGCCCCTTCGGGCGTCTTCACCATCGAGTAGGGCATAGACTTGGCGGAGAAATGCACCCACGCCCATCAGCTCGGCTGGTATCAGGCACGTTCATGGGGAGAGGGTAAAGGAAGATCTTACAAAGGTACTCTGACTCCGTACCCGACCAGCAGCGGCGGCTACCCGCACGATATAGTTCCGGGCGAGAGAGTCTGGGTCGTCGGACCGCGCATCGGAGTAAGCGCGAAGTTCCTTCCGGTCATCGACTCCTACACCGGGCAGGTCGTGTATGCCGACGCGGAGTGGTTCCGTCCCGTAAGGAAGAAAGTATTCGCCTCGAAACGCACGATCACGGGTCCTGTCATCTTTCAGGACTATTTCGAGGGGGTCTCCATCAAGACGGTCTTCTGATAGGATCGGATGTGATACGAAGAAAGGGGACTAAAGCCTGTCCCCTTTCTCATCATAAAGTTCATTCTGCAGAACTGAATAGTCGGTCACCTCGACGAGGTTGATCCGGCATTTGTACTTTTTCTTCCATTTCCCGAGGAAGGATTTGTCCGAGAGCATTGCGGCTCCGCGTTTCAGGTAGGCTCCCAGAATAGGGCTGACCTTGAGCGTGATGTTTGTCTTCCCGTGCTCCACGTTGTAGGCTATGTTCCGCTCGATCTGCTCGTCGATCACCGCACTTGATGAGATCTTGCCGGTGCCGTGGCACACGGGGCAGACCTCCGCGGTGTTGATCTCGGTCACCGGACGGATTCTCTGCCGGGTGATCTGCATCAAGCCGAACTTGGTGAGAGGCAGCACGTTGTGCTTGGCTCTGTCATTTTCCATGAGCGATTGCATGTGCTTGTGAAGTTCGTTGCGGTGCTCGCCGGAATCCATGTCGATGAAATCCACGATCACGATTCCTCCCATGTCCCTGAGCCTTAACTGCCTGGCGATCTCCTCCGCCGCGATCTTGTTGACCTCGAAGGTGTTCTCCTCCTGATTGTCGGTTTTCGCGCGGCTGCCGCTGTTCACGTCGATCACGTTCAGGGCCTCGGTCGTCTCGATGACCAGATAGGCTCCCTGCTTCATCGGCACCACCTTGCCGAAAGAGCTTTTGATCTGTCTTGTGACCTCGAAGTGGTCGAAGATCGGATCCTTGCCGTTGTACAGCTTCACGATCTTTTCCTGATCCGGAGAGATCAGGGAAATGTACTTTCTGGTCTCCTCATAGATGTCCTCGCTGTTGACATAGATGTTCGAGAACGATTCATTCAGGAGATCCCTGAGGATGGTGGTGGTCTTGCTGTACTCGGTGAAGAGCAACTGGATGCCTTTCGACTTGGCCACCTTTTTCCAGGATGACTCCCATTTCTCGATCAGGGATTTCAGCTCGGCCACCAGGACGGCGGCTTTCTTGCCTTCCGCGGCTGTGCGGATGATCGCCCCGTAGTTCTTTGGAAGAATGCTCCTGACAAGGGTCTCAAGTCTTCTTTTTTCCTCCTTTGAGGAAATCTTTTGGGAAATGCTCACCTTCTCTGCGAAGGGAATCAGTACAATGTTGCGTCCTGCCAATGAAATTTCCGCGGTCAGTCGTGACCCTTTCGTGGAGATCGGTTCCTTGACGATCTGCACTATCATCATCTGGCCCGGCTTCAGCACATTCTCGATGCGTCCCTCCTTCTCAAGAATCGGCCCGACGGGGATGCTTGAGTAGAGTTTGCCGAGATCCGTGTTCGGGTTGCTCTTGCGCACGAACTCGTCGAACGAGGTGAAGTAGAACCCGAGGTCCAGATAATGGACAAATGCTTCCTTCTTGTCTCCGATGTCCACAAAGGCAGCGTTGAGCGCAGGAAGAATCTTCTTCACTTTCCCCAGGTAAACATCTCCGACGGAAAAACTGCGCCCTTTGCTGGACTCCTTGTTGAGCTCAATCAGCCGATGGTTTTCCATCAGTGCGATGTGAACTTCTGTCGATGTGACATCGACAACCAAATCTTTCTCAGATTTTTCTGACTCCATAAGGAAATAACAATGGTGATAAAAATAATCTGGCGTACAGCCGATTTATTTCTTGACGGTAATAAGTGGTGTGAAAAAAATAATATATTTCATAATCTGAAATGCCTTATTTTTCACATATCACTAAAAAAGGCTGTCCGGCACTTCCGGTCAGCCTTTTTCTTCTAGCAGACTGCTAAAATGGCAGGCACAGAAGCATTACTTCTTCTTGTGTCTGTTCTTGCGCAAGCGTTTTTTACGCTTGTGCGTCGACATCTTATGTCTTTTTCTCTTTTTTCCGCTTGGCATAATAAAATATGTTTAAGAATTATTTCTCTTCCTTGACAGCGTTCACGAAGATCTTGGCAGGCTTGAAAGCCGGGATGTCGTGAGCCGGGATGGTCATGGTTGTCTTCTTGGTGATGTTCCTGGCCGCCTTCTTGGCTCTGTGCTTAACGATGAAGCTGCCGAATCCGCGGAGATAAACCGGCTCTTTCCTGATGATGGAACCCTTTACGGTGTCCATGAAAGCCTCGATAACGGACTGAACTGCGATTTTCTCGATTCCGGTTGACTTCGCAACCTCATTCACGATTTCTGCCTTTGTCATAATCTATTAAATTTGTTAGGATTTACAATACTATCCCCAAAAGTTCGTTTCGGGGATACAAAAATAGACTTATTTTTTTAATATTCAAAATCATATACATAAATTATTTACCAAGCCCGTTTGGCACGGTGATTGACCATACTTCCGGCTGCCCTTGGGACTTCGTGGATTCTGTCAATTTGGCAGGAGAGGCGGTCTCGGCGCTTTTTTAAGATGAGCATTATGAACACAGGCAACAATAAGAAAGACATTTTCTTCCCGGCAGGGACCGCGGAAGTGAACATAATCCCTGTGATGCAGGGAGAGGAACAGATCAAGGTGGAGGCCGGAGACCTCCCTGACACATTGCCGATCCTCGCCTTGAGGAATGCGGTGCTTTTCCCGGGGATGGTCTATCCTGTCACCATAGGCCGTCAGAAATCAATGACCCTGATCAAGGAGGCCGAGAGGCGTGAGTTGTTCATAGGAGCCGTCCCGCAGGTGGATGTCACCGTGGAGGATCCGATGGAAAGGGATCTTTATGAATATGGTACCGTAAGCCGCGTCATGAAGGTTCTGGAGATGCCGGACGGCACGGTCACGGCCATTATCCAGGGCGTGAAGCGCATCCGCGTGACGGGAATCGTCTCGTACGAGCCGTACATCACCGCCAGGGTCAAGTACATCGAGGATATCATTCCGGAGGGCGACAACAGCACCAGGATGATCGCGGAATCCCTCAAGGAGAAGGCCGCCGTCATCATAAAGTCCTCATCCTTCGCTCCGAAAGAGGCTGTCGGAGCTCTCAAGTCCATCGACAACTACGCTTTCCTAGTGAATTTCATAGCCACCACCGTGGAGGTCGAGAACTTCATGGAGAAGGTTCAGCTGCTGGGAATCGACGACATCACAGTCAGGGCGATGAAACTCCTGCAGGTCCTTGACACGCAGATCCAGCTTCTGAAGATCAAACAGGAGATCAACCAGAAGGTCAAGAGCGACATCGACCAGCAGCAGAGGGAGTATTACCTCAACAATCAGCTCCGTACCATCCAGGAGGAACTCGGGATGGACGAAGAGGAGGAGTTCGAGAAGTTCCGCGCCAAGGCCAAGACAAAGAAATGGCCGGAGGCGGTGGGCCGGCAGTTCGAGAAGGAACTCTCCAAGCTGGAGAAGTACAACCCTTCCTCGCCGGACTACAGCATACAATACAATTATATAGAGTTCATGCTCGACCTGCCTTGGGGCGAGATGTCAAAGGACAATCTTGACCTGAAGCACGCCCAAAGGGTGCTGGACAGCGACCACTACGGCCTTGACACGGTGAAGGAAAGGATCATCGAGTACCTCGCCGTCCTAAAGCTCAAGGGCAACATGAAGTCCCCGATCCTCTGCCTCTACGGCCCTCCCGGAGTCGGAAAGACGAGCCTCGGCAAGTCGATAGCGAAGGCTCTTGGCAGGAAATATGTCAGGATCGCACTCGGCGGCATGCACGATGAGGCCGAGCTGCGGGGGCACAGGAAAACCTACGTGGGAGCCCTTCCGGGACGTATTCTGAACGGCATCGACAAAGCGGGCACCTCGAATCCTGTCATAGTTCTGGACGAGATCGACAAGGTCGGCAGCGACTACAAGGGAGACCCTTCGTCGGCTCTTCTGGAAGTGCTTGACCCGGAGCAGAACGTGGCGTTCCACGACAACTATCTGGACATCGACTACGACCTCTCCAACGTGCTGTTCATCACCACGGCGAACAACATCTCCACGATCCAGCCGGCCCTTCTGGACAGGATGGAGCTGATCAATGTCACCGGCTACCTTGCCGAAGAGAAGATGGAGATCGCGAAGCGTTACCTTGTGCCGAAACAGCTGGAGGAGCACGGAATAGGCAAGCGGGAACTCCGCATCGACAAGGCGGCTCTGGAAAGAATCATCGATGAATATACCCATGAGTCCGGAGTCCGCGGTCTTGAGAAGCAGATCGCCAAGGTCGCCCGCGTGACGGCCAGGAAGATCGCCCTCGGCGAGAGTTATCCGACCGTCATCAAGAAGGAACATCTCAAGGAATATCTCGGGCTGCCGACCAATTTCCATGATCTCCAGAAGGGCAATGAGGCTCCAGGAGTCGTCACCGGCCTTGCCTGGACACAGATGGGAGGCGAGATCCTGTTCGTTGAGAGTTCCGTGAGCGGCGGCAAGGGCGTGATGACGATGACCGGCAATCTGGGCGACGTGATGAAGGAGTCCGCCACGATAGCCTATCAGTACATCAAGGCTCATCCGCAGCTTGCCAAAATGACATGTGAGGAATTCGGTGCCAAGGATGTCCACGTCCATGTTCCGGAGGGAGCCGTGCCTAAGGACGGTCCGTCGGCTGGAATAACTATGGTCAGCTCGATGGTCTCTGCCCTGCGCGGCGAGGCTGTCAAGCCGGGAATAGCCATGACTGGCGAGATGACGCTCCGGGGCCGTGTGCTGCCTGTGGGCGGGATCAAGGAGAAGATCCTTGCCGCGAAACGGGCCGGAGTCACCCAGATAGTGATCTCCGAGGACAACCGCAAGGATGTCGAGGACATCAAGCCGATCTACGTCGAGGGTCTGTCCTTCCACTACGTCAAGAACATTGATGACGTGATCTCGTACATATTCAAGGATTAATTTCTATCTTAGCGGTCGTTAAGGATCCCTTTGGGAACCGCCGGACCTGTCTGAAAGGTGTTGTGGTCGGTTCTTTCACAGGATTTTCAGGCACATCGTTATGGACGTAAGGATAGAACAAAGCTGGAAAGCGGCGCTGCAGGGTGAGTTCGAGAAACCCTATTTTGCCGCGCTTGCCCGTTATCTGCACGGCGAGAAGTCGCAGGGGAAGATCATCTTCCCGCCGGGTCCGGAGATATTCAGAGCCTTCGAGCTGACCCCTGTGGATCAGGTCAAGGTCGTGATCTTGGGACAGGATCCCTACCACGGCCCCGGTCAGGCGATGGGTCTGAGTTTTTCGGTCCCGGACAATGTCCCGGCTCCTCCGTCCCTCAAGAACATATTCAAGGAGATTGAGGACGATCTTGGAATAAGGATGAGCGGCCGTCCGAATCTTGAGAACTGGGCGCGGCAGGGAGTTCTGCTTCTGAACTCGATTCTGACTGTCCGTTCCGGAGAGGCGGCTTCACACAGCGGGATCGGCTGGCAGCAGTTCACCGACGCCGTCATCCGTTACATCTCTGACAATTGCGACGGCGTTGTCTTCCTGCTTTGGGGCAATTATGCCAGAAGCAAGAGGGAGCTGATCGACACTTCGAGGCATCATGTGCTGGAGGCGGCGCATCCGTCACCTTTGGCGCGCGGGGCGTTTTTCGGCTGCCGACATTTCTCAAGGACGAATGAGATCCTTGTGTGTGAGGGCAAGTCTCCAATTAACTGGTAACTGTAAGATAATGAGTAGAATCGCATTGTTTCCTGGGTCGTTCGACCCGTTCACGTCCGGTCATCTGAACATTCTGACCAGGGCATTGACAATCTTCGACGAGGTCATCGTGGCCGTTGGAATCAACCAGGATAAGCGAGGCTTTTTCACGATGGAACAGCGCGAGGACATCATCCGTCAGGCCACCCGTGGGTTGAATGGAGTGAGAATCATTCATTACGAGGGTCTTACCATCGATATCTGCCGTGAACTTGGAGTCCGCCACATTGTCAGGGGAGTGAGGAACATGACCGACTTCGACAACGAGCAGGCGATCGCCGACGCCAACCGCCATCTGGCTCCAGAGGTTGACACCATCATCATCCCGACCGCCCAGGAATATTCCCACATCTCCTCCTCGGCCGTGAGGGACGTGGTGCGCCATCATGGCGATCTGTCGCAGTTCATTCCGGAGGGTGTAGTGCTGCCGGAGGTAAGATGAGTCGCCGGGCGGTCATATTCATTCTTTGGCTTTTTCTGCCGTTTCGTTGCTTGGCGCAGGTTGATTCAACCCGTATGGCAGAGCTTGACAAGCGGCTGGAGAAATATTTTCAGATACTTGAACCCGAGAGTGTCGAGGTCAAGTCCCGTGAATGTGACCTTCTGATTGATTCCGCCAAGGATTCGATCCTGCGTCAGCACATCGCCCTCAAGGCCTACGGGCATTACCTTAATTCCACACTTATGGGAGACGAGGGCGTCGCGGTTCATCTTACAGACACCTGGTTCGCTCCGGGGCTTGTGAGCATGGGAGGTGATGAGGTGCTGCTCAACGCCAGGATATTCGCTGACTTCAACCGTCAGTCGCTTCTTGGTGAGCCGGCTCCTTCTTTTGTGATGGAGAGCTTTGAAGGGGATTCGGTTGTGTTTGGAGGCCCTGCTGACCGCTATCGGATACTGCTTTTTTATGACACTGACTGCGCCAAGTGCAAGTTGGAGACGATGCTTCTCCGTCCTCTGTTGGATTCCCGGAACTGGCCGGTCGATCTTTATGCGGTCTATACCGGTGGCGACAAGGAAAGTTGGCGGCAGTGGCTCTCTGACCGGATGGACATCAACGCTCCGAGGATGAGAATATTCAACCTTTGGGATCCGGAGGCCGCGTCAGATTACCAGATGAAATATGGGGTCTTGCAGACTCCGAAGATGTTTCTGGTGGATAGAGACGGAATCATAACCGGCAGGGGATTGGACAGCGCCGCTTTGGAACGTCTTCTCGACATCGCCCTCCACGGTTTTGCGGACTATGAATATGGCAGTGCCGCTTCCGCCGCTCTGATGGACAAGCTCTTCGCGTCGTACGATGACACTGTCCTGTCGCAGAGCCTGCCGAAGCGCCCGGATCCGGCCAGAATCCTGTCGATGGCCGAAACCATTGAATCCCGTACTCTGGCCAAAGGAGACACCGCATCCTTCAAACATCTTGAAGGCGACCTCCTCTACTGGCTGACCTCCCGCCGCGACGAGACCTGCAAGGAAGGCACCGTCCCTTTCATCAATGATTATGTCCTCTCCCGTCCCGGGATCTGGAACACACCTGACGACACCCTCCGGGTCGTGGGGCTTGCGCGTATGATGAAAGACCTGCTGTCCAGGACTCCTGTGGGTTCGAAACTGCCGAAGGCCAAGGAACTGAGGCCTTTGGATGTCTCTTCCGGCGATACTGCCGCCGAGGTCTTTTCCGACAGGTCATGGAACGGCATCCGGAGAAAAGGCGGCCGCATAGTCTTCCACTCCGCAGGTTGTCCGGTCTGCAGGGCAGAACTCTCCGCCGCTGATTCCCTTGGGTTCAGAACCCTGGAGGTCAATGTGGATGAGATAATGGACTCTGATCCCGGCCTTGGCAAGATTCTCCTTGACACCTTCGACCTTTCCTCCATGCCTTTTATTCTGGAAGTCGGCCGTCACGGTGTAATCCGCCGCCGCTACGTCTCTTTCCTCTCCGCCCGCTGAGCCTCGCCCGTTGTGTCTGCCGGGAAGCGCCGGATGGTTGATGGGGGGCTGCAGAAGCAGTCCTAACCAATCACTGTCCGCAGCACCCTGGTCAACTGGTCTGAGCAGGACGTGCCGCGCCCGCGGCAGTTGACCCCGGACAGAATCCTGACGGCCTTGTCTGCATCCATCCCCTCCAGAAGCTTCCCGACAGCCTGGAGATTCCCGTCGCATCCTCTGACGTAATGAAGGTTGTGGATTCTCCCGTCCACAAGGTCAAAGTCAATCTGTGCCGAGCATACGACAGCGCTTGGAACCGCCGTTATGTGCCTGACACCGCCAGCCGTTATGTCAGAAATTATCTTGAAATCGTCGCCTATGGCCATTGAAGTAATTATTAAACGTTTAAACGGACAAAAGTATGAAAAAATCGTGAAAAATAACGTAAATTTGCACGGCATTTGAAGAGATTCCGTGCCGGGAAAGATAATTAATTTCTAAACACATAGAATTATGGTATCATACAAAGATCTTGGCCTGGTCAACACCAGAGAGATGTTCGCGAAGGCCGTAAAGGGTGGCTACGCCATCCCTGCTTTCAACTTCAACAACATGGAGCAGCTTCAGGCTATCATCCAGGCCTCTGCCGAGCAGAAGTCCCCGGTCATCCTCCAGGTTTCCAAGGGAGCCCGCAACTACGCCAACCAGACCCTTCTCCGCTACATGGCCGAAGGTGCTGTACAGTATGCCAAGGAGCTCGGGTGGGAGCATCCTCAGATCGTTCTCCATCTTGACCACGGCGACAGCTTCGAACTTTGCAAGAGCTGCGTCGACATGGGATTCTCATCAGTTATGATCGACGGCTCCGCGCTCCCTTATGAGGAGAACATCGCCCTCACCAAGAAGGTTGTCGAGTACGCCCACAAGTATGATGTCACCGTTGAGGCCGAGCTTGGCGTTCTCGCCGGCGTTGAGGATGAGGTTGCCGCCGAGGAATCCCACTACACAAAACCAGAGGAGGTCATCGACTTCGCCACCCGCACAGGCTGCGACTCCCTTGCGATCTCCATAGGAACATCTCACGGCGCCTACAAGTTCAAACCCGAGCAGTGCACAAGAGACCCTGAGACAGGCCGTCTCGTTCCGCCGCCGCTTGCCTTCGACGTTCTCCACGAGATCGAGAAGAAACTCCCTGGATTCCCTATCGTGCTTCACGGATCATCTTCAGTTCCACAGGAATATGTTGACATCATCAATCAGTATGGTGGCAAGCTTCCTGACGCTGTGGGTATCCCTGAGGATCAGCTTCGCGAGGCCGCCAAGAGCGCTGTCTGCAAGATCAACATCGACTCGGACTCCCGTCTGGCCATGACCGCCGCCGTCCGTAAGGTCTTCGCCGAGAAACCTGGCGAGTTCGACCCGAGAAAGTACCTCGGACCTGCCCGTGACGAGATGAAGAAGCTCTACGAGCACAAGATCGTAGACGTCCTCGGATCCAACGGCAAGGCCGAGTAATTGTCGTGGAGACTGGACTCCGGACAACCAGCGGATAAAATGAATGAGGGTGGCTAAAAAGTCACCCTCTTTTTGTTAAGTGAACTGGTTTTTCCGGGTTGCCGCCTCTCCAGGCAGACCTCCAGCCTTGATGTTGTGTAGAGTCGGGAAAAATGACTATCTTTGCGGCCGATGGACATGATCAAGCTGATAGAGATTTTCGCCTTGTTCACAGGTGTGCCTTACATCGTTCTGGAGGTTCTCCAGAAAAACAGCATGTGGTACTTCGGGATAGCTACGGGACTTGCGTGCGCATGTTCATTCGCCGTCCAGCATCTTTGGTCGAACATGGCATTGAATCTCTATTATGTGGCGATGTCAGTCTGGGGACTTTACCGGTGGAGGAAAGACAGCCGGATCCTGAGAAGCGGTGCCGCTGACGGTAAGGGTGCCACTGTGCATCTTTGCAGGATGGATCGGATGACGGTCTTGTGGAGTGCGGGGATATTCATCATCGGTACATCCATGCTTGTCGGGCTGCTTCATGTCTTGGGAGGCTCAAGCACATGGCTTGACGCGGTCTCCGCCATGATGTCTGTTGTCGCGACCTATTGGCTCGCACGGTCCATCCCGTACCATTGGCTGATCTGGATTGTGGCTGACATGATTCTGGTGGTCATGTGTCTCAGACAAGGACAGTATTGGCTGACAATGCTCTACATCGCCTATGTTGCCTCGGCGGCGTTTGGTCTGCTCCATTGGATTAAAAAAGGAGAATACATCAATTAATTTTTTATGAGTTTGAATGTTCATAGGAAAATTTTCTTGAGCGTGATCATTTCCGTCCTTGTCGGACTGTCCTCTTTGGCTCAGGACAAGACGGCTGTCGTCTATTGTGATGCCTCCGCGTTCCCTCTTTACGGAAAGTGTGTTGAGGAGACATCGGCCCGCTACGAGCGTCTTCCTGAAGAGTTCAAGGACGTGGTCAGGAAATCCATGTGGGATCTTGGACGCAACTCTGCGGGACTCTACATACGTTTCCGCTCCAATTCCTCGAAAATCAGCGCAAGATGGAAGTCCACCTCTCCGCGCCAGTACATGCCGCACATGGCTGATGCGGGAGACAGCGGTCTGGACCTTTATATTCTTACGGAGAAGGACGGATGGCGGTTCGCCGGCAGCGGTTTTGAGTGGGGCGGACGCGACAAGGAAGTCAAAAACAAGACATTGGTCGCAAATATGACCTGCCAGATGAGGGAGTACATGCTGTACCTTTCCCTGTACAACGGGATCGACTCTCTTGAGATCGGTGTTGACGAAGGTTCCGTGATCGAGGCTCCCGCTGTGGAAAGTCCCAAGGCTGAGCGTCCTGTGGTGATGTACGGTACAAGCATCCTTCAGGGCGGCTGCGCCTCCCGTCCGGGAATGGCTTTCACGGCCATCCTCGGCCGGAAACTCGACAGGGAGGTCATAAATCTTGGATTCAGCGGCAACGCCTGGCTGGACTATGAGGTTGCTGAGTATATGACGAGGGTCCAGAACCCGGGCCTCATCGTGCTTGACTATGTCCCGAACTCTTCCGCTGAGATGATAAACGAAAGGGGAGAGCGGTTCTTCAGGATAATCAGGGATGCGTTTCCGGATGTGCCGGTGATCCTTGTGGAGGACCCGACATTCCCTCACGTCCGTTTCGATCAGAAGATGTTCGAGGAGGTGACCTCCAAAAACGCCGCCCAACGGGCTCTCTATAAGAAACTTAAAAGGGCGGGAGAAAAGAGGCTGTACTATGTCTCCACCGACGGACTGATCGGTGATGACGGGGAGGCCACGGTTGACGGCGTGCATTTCACCGACCTCGGAATGACGCGCTATGTGGAGAAGGTTCTGCCTGTCATGAAGAAGGCTCTCAGATGACTGTGAGCGCATGAGTGTTGAATATCAGAGAAAAAGATCAGAGTATGATTATCATTGTGGAAAGCGGGGCCACGAAGACGGATTGGTGTGCCGCCGACCCGGACAGAGATCCGATTAATGTGAAGACCGCCGGCATGAACCTGGCCACCATGCATCGGGAGACGGTCGAGGAGATTGTCATTGAGGCAGTGTCCGCCTTCAGGGACAAGGGCCTTTCGGGGGATGTCAGCGAGGTGCATTTCTACGCCGCGGGGCTGATTGTTCCGGAAGGGGAGACCGTTCCCGCACAGGCGGAAGACCTGGACAAAGTGCTCAGATACATCTTCCCGGAGGCGGAGATTGAATATGCCTCCGATCTTCTTGACGCGGCACGCGCTGTCTGCGGACACAAGCCTGGAATCGCGGCGATCATGGGGACAGGGTCCAACAGCTGTCTGTTTGACGGCGTGAGGATTGTCAAGAATGTCCGTTCCGCCGGATTCATCCTCGGGGATGAGGGCGGCGGAGCCAGACTCGGCAAACTGTTCATGTCCGATTTCCTGAAGGGACTTGTTCCGGAACCGGTCTCAAGCAGGTTCGCCGAAGACTTCAAGGTGGACTACATGACCGTGGTCCGGAATGTTTACAGGGGCGACGCTCCGTCGAAGTACCTGGGCTCGTTCGCTCCGTGGATTCTGGAGTGGTATGAGTCATGTGAATATGTCCGTGACCTCGTGGACCGGAATTTCCGGGACTTCATAGAGAGGGCTCTGAGGCAGTATGACGTGGACAGGTACCCTGTCGGTGTCGTGGGCGGTTTCGGCTACGCCAACAGACACATCCTTGAAAAAGTCGCGGAGCCTTACGGGATCCGGTTCTCCACAATCATCCCGGCTCCGATCGAAGGTCTTGTGGAGTATCATCTCGGCAGAAAATAATTCAGTTCGTCAGGGCGGTGGCTCCGGCGGAAAACAGTTCATTATGGAAGACAACAGAACAACAGAACAGTCGTCAAGGTATGACCACCTTGAGACGATGTCCACAGAGGAGTTGCTGAACGCGATAAACACTGAGGACAGGACGGTGCCGGTCGCCGTGGCCGGAGCAATCCCGCAGATCCGGAAACTTGTGGACGGAATAGTGGAGAGAGTGCCTCGCGGAGGCAGGGTTTTCTACCTCGGAGCCGGGACAAGCGGCCGTCTCGGCATCGTTGACGCGTCCGAGATCCCTCCGACCTACGGAGTCCACGGTGTGTTCATCGGTTTCATGGCCGGTGGTGACACCGCGATCCGTGACGCTGTGGAAGGTGCGGAAGACGCTGTTGAGGGAGGATGGAAAGACTTGCTGGCATATTCACCGACAAAGGATGACGTTGTGGTCGGCATCGCCGCTTCCGGTACGACTCCCTATGTGGTCGGAGCTTTGAGAACTGCGCGGGAAAACGGTCTTCTGACCGGTTGCATCACCTGCAACGAGAACTCCCCGGTGGCCGCGGCCGCCGAAGTCCCGATCGTGGTCGTGGTCGGACCTGAATTTGTGACCGGAAGCACCAGGATGAAAGCCGGAACGGCCCAGAAACTGGTTTTGAACATGATCTCGACCGTCTCCATGATCCGTCTCGGTCACGTCAGAGGCAGCAAGATGGTGGACATGCAGCTGACGAACCGCAAGCTCGTTGACCGCGGGACCAGGATGATCATGGACGAGACCGGTGTCGAGGACTACGACCTAGCCCGCAAGCTCCTTCTGGAGTACGGACAGGTCCGCGCCGCCGTGAATGCCTGGCAGAAGGGGGACGCGAAGTAGATGACTGCACCTGAAAAGTTTCCGTCAAGGCTTCTTGAAGACGCCGTGCAGGCCATAGGCTCCCTTCCGGGAGTGGGCAGGCGCAGCGCCCTGCGGCTTGCCTTGCATCTTCTGCGGCAGCCTTCCGAGAATGTGCGCCATTTCGCGGACTCCATCGTCAGGATGAGGGACGAGGCGAAATACTGCCGGGAGTGCCGGATGATTTCCGACGAGGAAGTCTGCTCGATCTGTTCTGACAAGTCCAGGGACCACAGGACGATCTGTGTCGTCGAGAATGTCCGCGACGTGATGAGCATAGAGAACACGGGCCAGTACCACGGGGTCTATCATGTTCTTGGCGGGATCATCTCTCCGATCGCGGGAGTCGGTCCTTCCGACATCACTGTCGCCGGGCTGGTGGAAAGAGTCGGGAATATGGTAGCGTCGGGGGGTGTGAGGCCTGAGGAGATCGAGATCATCCTGGCCTTGAGCGGCGATGTGGAGGGCGAGACCACCTCGTTCTACATCTACCGTCAGATCTCCGGATATTCAGTCAGGGTCTCATCCCTCGCCCGGGGGCTGGGCTTCGGAGATGACCTTGAATACGCTGATGAGCTTACCTTGGGCCGCTCGATCGTCAACCGTCAGGCCTTCAAACCACAGTAATCCTTGCCGGATCTTCCAGCGTCTGCAAAGCCATGCTTATCTCAATACTCGAATCCGTTCTTCTCGCAGTCTCCCTCTGCGCCGACTGCTTCGCCGTCTCCACGTGCTCAAGTGTCACTCTCAAAGGTGTCTCGTGGAGGACTGTCCTCCCGATAGCCCTGACGTTCGGCCTCGTGCAGACCGTTCTCATGGCCTTGGGGTGGCTGTTCGGCGACATATTCGTAGGACATATCCAGAAAATCGCCGGTCTGGTCGGCTTCCTGCTGCTGCTCTATGTCGGAGGGTCGATGATTCTGGAAGCGGTGAAAAGCGAGACCGAGGCCCGCGACCTGAACGGCCTTAAGAATGTCATCATCGGAGCGGTGGCGACAAGCATAGACGCTTTTGCCGTGGGGGTGAGCCTCTCCATGAGTCTTGTCCGGACAGACAGGATGATGATGAATCTGGTCTCCGTCTTCGTCGTGACCATGTTGTCGGTGATCGGCGGGATGTTCGGCGGCCAGAGAATCGGCTGCAGGTTCGGCCGTCCGGCGGAGGCCGTCGGCGGTAGCGTCCTGATCCTCATAGGACTGAACATCCTGTTGGGATTCAACTGAATCCCAACAGGATGTTCTTCTCAACCCCCAGTCACTTCGTGACAGCCCCTGAGGGGCACGGGGAAGGGATTCCCCGAAACCCCTTCGGTCGCTTCGCTCCTAATTATATGGATGTTTTTCCGCTTTTATGGGGGCTATCATATTTTTTGCCGTTTTTTGCGGAAATATTCCTACTTTTGCGGACTGACTTCTCCGTAATGTCAGGGCATTGAAGTGGAACCGTTCCCATGCTTGAACCGGGAATAACACAGGAAGAGTATGATCGCGATTTTCTACAGACTGAACGGCAAGCTGTTGGTTTCCCAGTCTGAAACGGAGCTTTCGAAGATGAGCAGGGACGATGTCCTTTGGATCGACATCCTTTCCCCCTCGGGGGAGGAGAAGCACACTGTGGACGAGTTCCTTGGAGAGGAGATCCAGAGCCGCGCCCAGGCCGAGGAGATCGAGAGCTCATCCCGTTTCTCAGAGACGGAGAACGCGATCTTCGCCAACACCAACTTCCTGATGCCGGGACCGGAGGACTACTCGATGGAGGCCGTCTCCTTCACTTTCGTCGGGAATTGCCTGACAACGTTGAGGGATGTCCCTCTGCGAAGCTTCACCGAACTCCAGCGCAGGATCGTCGCGATGCCACAGTCCTACCCGAACGGCTACACGGTCTTCGCCAGCATCATGGACCAGCGTGTCGATCTCGACGCGGACATGATCGAGCTCATCAGCAAGGAAATCTCGCAGTACAGCAAGCGGATCAACCAGCAGGAGGACATCAACGAGGACTTCCTCCTGGACATCAACCAGCTGCAGGAGAACACGATGCTCATTCGCGAGAACGAGGTGGACAAGCAGCGTCTCATCTCCAACATGCTCCGCAGCGACAAGTACCCGAAGGAACTCCAGGGACGCTTCTCCGTCCTGCTTCAGGACATCACGTCGCTTATAAACCACACGAATTTCGGTTTCGAGAGGCTTGAGTACCTTCAGGACACGGTTGTCGGTCTCATCAATCTGGACCAGAACAAGATCATGAAGATCTTCACCCTTGTGTCCGTGCTGCTGATGCCTCCTACCCTTGTGGCGAGCTTCTATGGAATGAATGTCCCTCTGCCGCTGATGGGCAGTGGCTGGACCTGGGTGCTGCTGCTCGGTGTGATGCTGCTGACCGTGGCTCTGGTGCTGTTCCTGTTCAGGAAAAACAAACTTCTGTAATTTCTCATTGTAAATCAGATAATTTTGCCTAATTTTGCAAGCCTTTTGACCGCCTGCGCCGGGAAGGCGTGTGCGGTAGGGCGTGAAAATATTGTTAAACAACTAGTTATCTTTAATTACCATTATGGCAGAAGAAACACAGAAAGTAGCAGAGGAAGTCAAGGCTGAGGCTCCTGTACAGGAAGCTCCGAAGGCTGAGGCTCCGGCTGAGAAGAAAACATCTCTCAACGCCTCCGTCGCTCCGGACAAGTTCGACTGGGACGCGTTTGAAGGAAGCGCCGAGATCTACGGCGGCGAGAACAAGAAGTCCATCGAGGACGCCTACGACCAGACTCTCTCGAAGATTGTCGAGAACGAGGTCGTTGAAGGCACCGTCACCGCCATCTCCAAGAGAGAGGTTATCGTCAACATAGGTTACAAGAGCGAGGGTGTCATCCAGGCTCCTGAATTCCGTTACAATCCGGACCTCAAGGTCGGCGACAAGGTCGAGGTTTACGTGGAGTCCGCCGAGGACAGGAAAGGCCAGCTGATCCTTTCCCACAAGAAGGCGCGCGCCCTCAAGTCTTGGGACAGGGTAAACGAGGCTTTCGCCAACGACGAGATCGTGAAAGGCTTTGTCAAGACCCGCACAAAGGGCGGTATGATCGTCGATGTCTTCGGAATCGAGGCTTTCCTCCCGGGGTCACAGATCGACATCAGGCCTATCCGCGACTACGATGCCTACGTCAACCAGACCCTGGACTTCAAGATCGTCAAGATCAACCAGGAGTTCCGCAACGTAGTCGTTTCCCACAAGGCTCTTCTCGAGGCCGAGCAGGAGCAGCGTAGGGCCGAACTCATCAGCAAGCTCGAAAAGGGACAGATTCTTGAGGGTACCGTCAAGAACATCACCAATTACGGTGTCTTCGTCGATCTCGGCGGAGTTGACGGTCTCATCCACATCACAGACCTGTCCTGGGGCAGAATCGACAACCCGGAGGAGGTCGTTTCCCTTGATCAGAAGATCAAGGTCGTCGTCAAGGAGTTCGATCCTCAGCAGAAGAGAATCGCTCTCGGTTACAAGCAGCTTACCCCTCATCCTTGGGACAACCTCGACGCCGACATCAAGGAAGGCGACGTTGTCAAGGGTAAGGTTGTCCTCATCGCGGACTACGGCGCTTTCGTGGAGATCAAGCCGGGTGTCGAGGGTCTCATCCATGTGTCAGAGATGTCTTGGTCTCCAAGGCTTCACAGCGCGCAGGAGTTCCTCAAGGTCGGTGACGAGGTTGAGGCTAAGGTTCTCTCCATCGACCGTGAGAACAGGAAGATGTCCCTCGGTCTGAAGCAGCTTACCCCTAACCCTTGGGAGAGCATCCGCGACAAGTACCCTGTCGGCTCAGTCCACAAGGCTGTCGTTCGCAACATCACCAATTTCGGTGTGTTCGCCGAGCCGGAGGACGGTGTCGAGGGCCTCATCCACATCAGCGACCTCTCCTGGAACAAGATCAAGCATCCTTCAGAGCTTGTTTCCTCAGGTGATGTCATCGATGTTCAGATCCTTGACTTCGATGAGGCAAACCACAAGCTCAGCCTTGGCCACAAGCAGCTTACTCCTAACCCTTGGGATGCCATAGAGGAGAAATATCCTGTAGGCTCTGTCGTTGAGGGAACAGTCGCTTCCCTGACTGACAAGGGTGCCAACATCAAACTTGAGGGTGACGACGAGGGATTCTCCTTCAGCCGTGATCTCATCAAGGAAGACGGCAAGCAGGCCGTTGTTGGCGAGACGCTTCCGTTCAAGGTCATCGAACTCAGGAGAAGCACCCGCAGAATCCTCCTCTCACATGTAAGGACATACTCTGAGGCCAAGGCCGAGAAGGTGGCCGTGGAGGCTGACAACACCAAGAAGGCTGTCAAGAAGATCAACTCCAATCTGGAGAAGACCACCCTCGGTGACATCAGCGAACTCGCCGCTCTCAAGGATAAGCTCGAGAAAGGTGAATAATTTATGGACTTCACTTTGACGGTGTTGGGCACGGCTTCGGCCAAGCCCGTCCCCGGAAGAAATCAGAGCGCTCAGGTACTTTCCGTACACGGGCGCTCTTTTTTGATCGACTGCGGAGAAGGCGTGCAGACACGTCTTCAGGAATGCCGGATCTCTCCGATGAAGATCGACTCTGTCTTCATCTCCCACATCCACGGCGACCATGTCTTCGGGCTGTTTGGACTTCTCTCCACGATGGGGATGCTTTCCCGCATGATTCCGCTGAACATTTATGCTCCTGTCAGCTTCGGCCCGATCCTTAAATTCTTCCTTTCCTACTACGGCGAGGGCATTCCCTTCGAGATCCGGCATGTTCCGCTGAACATGAAGGCTCCCGAGATGATCTATCACACCAAGTCCCTTGAGGTCTATGCTTTCCCGCTGAACCACAAGATCGAGACCTTCGGCTGGATCTTCCGGGAAAAGGAGCCTCAGATGAACGTCAAAAAGTGGAAGATTGATGAATATGCCCTTTCGCTCACCGAGATCGGTACCGTGAAAAGGGGCGGGGATGTGATCCGCGAACGTCCTGACGGCTCCACAGAGACGCTCCCGTTCGAGGAACTGGGTTATAGGCCGTACATTCCTCGTTCGTTCGCCTATTGCAGCGACACGGCGCCGTTCCCGGCGCTGTCCTCATGGGTCAGGGGCGTTGACCTGCTCTATCACGAGACCACGTATCTGGCTGAACTGGCGGATCAGGCGGGGAAGAGGCATCACTCCACTACTCTCCAGGCCGCCCGGTGCGCGCTGGATGCCGGTGTGAAAAAGCTTGTGATCGGGCATTACTCCTCACGATGCGCTGACATCTCTCTTTACGAGTCGGAATGCAGGAGCGTGTTCCCGGAGACTTACGCCGCAGATGACGGTGACGTCTTCGACATCCCTTTGGTCAAATTGGGTTAGAATATTTCCTGATCGGTTCCGGAAGGTGCTCCATCGGCGAAAATTCATTATATTTACATTGTGTAGAGACATAGGAACTTTTTGAAGGTTTCGTAGTTGATTCCAGGATGAAAAAGGTTATCATATTCATAAGTTTCGTTCTGTGTCAGGCGGCGGCTTCCGCCCAGGGGACGCCTCAGGAACGGTATATTCAGAGATGGGCGCCGACGGCGGTGCGGGAGATGTACCGCAGCGGGGTTCCGGCCAGCATCACTCTTGCCCAGGGCATCCTTGAGTCCCGTTACGGCCTGTCTTCTCTGGCCACCGAGGGCAACAACCATTTCGGAATCAAGTGCCATAAGGACTGGAAAGGCAAGACGATGAGCTATGACGACGATGCGAAAGGGGAGTGCTTCAGAGTGTACGACTCCGCCGATGAGTCGTTTCAGGACCATTCCGACTTCCTGCGCTACCGTGACCGCTACAAGTTCCTTTTCGATTTTCCGACCACGGACTACAAGGCTTGGGCCTACGGTCTGAAGAAGGCCGGCTATGCTACGGATCCGGGCTATCCGGCGAAGCTGATCAAGTACATCGAGGACTACAGGCTTTATGAATATGACACCATGACTTATGATGACTCGGAACGTCAGGAGGAGACTGTGGACCGGAAGGCGGAGACTGATGCCGTCGGCTCCGGAACAGCTTCGGACGGAAAACCATCCGTTGCCGGGAAAGAGAAGGTCCGCAAGGAAAGCCGCAGGGAGAAAAGGGCGGCCCGTAAGGCCAGGAAGAGACAATCCCGGGAAGAGTCTGTCCCGGAGGTGATTCCGGCCTCTCCTCTGTCTCTTGAGGAACCGAAACGGATTGACAGGAGCAATCTGGAGGTGTTCAGTTTCTCGCTGACCAGGGAGGAATATTCCCGGAACGGGGTTCCGTTCATCACTTCGGTGGAGGGTGAGACCTACTCGAGCATCGCGCGGTCCTACAATCTTTACCTTAAGGAATTGCTGAGGTTCAATGACCTGCTCTGCGATGAGGCGCTTCTGCCCGGCACGGTGGTTTACCTTCAGTCGAAGAGGAACCAGTCCGAGAAGGGACTTGACAAGTACATCGTCGGGGAGGATGGGGAGTCGCTTCGCAGCATCTGCCAGCGGTTCGCCGTGAAGATGTCCAGCGTGATGAAGATGAACGGCTTGCAGGCTGGCTATGAACCTCGCGAGGGGGACACGATCGTTCTTCGTGGCAAGAAGGTTAGCAGGTGATGAAGACTTGGAGAATTGCAGTTCTGACAGCGGCCTCGGCACTGGTTGTGCTTCTTGGCGTTGTGTGCGGCAGATGGTACGTTGACAACCGCAAGCCGAATTTTTCCGGAAAGGCTGACCTGTATGTCCGTCCGGGAATGACTGTGGCAGAAGTCCTCGGGCAGATTCCTGACAGCATAGTCATCAACAGGCGCAGTCTTTCGCACATGGCCGCGGAAGGGTTGGCGGACAGCGATCTTAAGCCAGGGCATTATCTTGTCGGGAAAAACAGCTCGAGTGTCTATGTGGTCAGAATGCTGCGGAACGGCTGGCAGTCTCCCGTGAATCTTGTGCTTTCAGGCACGATGAGACTCAAGGGGCGGATAGCCCGCAAGATCAGCAATCAGATGATGATTGATTCCGCCGATGTCGCCGCTGCGTTGAATGATTCTGCCCTGCTGGCCACCTATGGTTTCACGCCTTCTGATGTCTTCTCGCTGATCATGCCCGACACCTATCAGGTTTACTGGACGGCATCGATGAAAGACATTCTTGACAAGCAGAAAGCCGCCTGGGATGCGTTCTGGACCGCGGAGAATCTTGCGAAGGCCGAGGCGCAGGGCCTGACCCCGAAAGAAGTCTCGATTGTGGCCTCCATTGTCAGGAGCGAGTCGAACCATGTCCCTGAATATCCTTCAATCGCAGGTGTTTACCTCAATCGGCTGCATCAGGGAATGAGGCTTCAGGCTGACCCTACCGTGGCATTCTGCTATGGCTACACGCTGAACAGGATTCTGTTCAAGCATCTTGAGATTGATTCTCCGTACAACACTTACCTTTACGGAGGCCTGCCTCCCGGACCGATCTGCGTGCCGGACAAGGCAAGCCTTGAGGCGGTACTGAATCCGGACGGGCACGGCTACCTTTATTTCTGCGCCAGCGCCGCAATGGACGGCACCCACAGGTTCGCCTCCACCTATTCCGAACACCTCCGCAACGCCCGTGAGTTCCAGCGAGCCCTTGACGCCCGTCGCACCCGGTAGATTTCCATAGGATTTTGAGATTAGTTAAAGCTCACTATCTTTATCGACTCTCGCATTCTGGAACAAGAAATTCACGGACAACACTATTTACCGCAAACTGCTGAACGACAGATTGAGTGCGGATCTCGGATATGTTCACGAAAATGTCATTGCACAAATGCTGAAAGCATCCGGGCATGAACTGCATTATTACACATTCCCTACGGAAAGCGGAAAGCACAACTACGAAGTGGATTTCCTCATCGCCGATTCCGGCAAGATTTGCCCTGTCGAAGTGAAATCGTCCGGCTATAAGGCTCACGCCTCCTTGGATGCCTTCTGCCGGAAGTTCTCCTCACGCATAAGCGGCAAATACTTGATTTACACGAAGGATTTGCGTAAGGACGGGGACATCCTGTACCTTCCGGCATATGCATATATGACGACGGATGCTTACATTCACACTCTTCATCTACAAAGTAGGCGACCTTTCCGGCTACGGCGGCCACTCGTTACTACAACAGCAATATACGATTTTTCCCTAAAAATGAGAAACATAAACGCACTTACTCTGCTTACCACATTCCGTGTCTCCGATCCAGCGTTGATGGTGTGGTAGGCCCGAGGCCCGTGCAGGCCAAGTCATCTTTCGCCGGAACAGGTATATTTTTTGAATAGAGAGGAGGCTTGACTAACCATTAATGGCTCAAATGAAAAAGTTACTTGTGATGTTGGCGGCGATTTCGCTGACGGGGAGCGTGGAATCCTTGTAAATCACGATCAAAATGTAAAACCGCATACGATTGAATTATGAGCAAGGCTATTATCATCGGTGCCACATCCGGCATCGGCCGTGAAACGGCTGTACGTCTTATAAATGAAGGCTGGGAAGTCGGCATTGCCGGAAGGCGCATTGATGCGCTGGAAGCTCTTAAAGACGAATTCGGACAAGCAGTACATTTCGCCGCAATGGATGTAACAAAACCGGAAGCTACATCTGCGCTGGATGTCTTGTTGGAAGAAATGGGAGCTCCGGATCTGTTCTTTTATGTTTCAGGGGTCGGTTATCAGAACCGTGAACTTGATTTGGACAAGGAAATCCGTACCGTACAGACCAACTGCGAGGGTATGGTGCGTATAGTGGACTATTTCGTAAATTTCATACGGGAGCATCCGGGGGCATATTCAAATGAAAAAAAGGCTCATGTCGCCGTAGTGACATCTGTCGCGGGGACTGCCGGAATGGGCACGGCTCCGGCATATTCCGCCACCAAGAAGATGGGGCAGACTTATATCTCCGCCCTCTGCCAACTTGCCCGAATGGAAAAGATTCCTGTCCGGTTCACGGATATACGTCCGGGATTCATCGCCACTGACTTGCTTGATCCGAACAAGAAATACCCGATGCTTATGAGCAAGGCTAAAGCCGTGGATGAGGTGATGAAGGCTATCCGCAGGAAAAAGCGTGTTCATACTTTCGACTGGAAATTCCGTGTTCTGGTGTTCGGCTGGCGGTTGATACCCCGCTGGATATGGGAGAGGATAACCTGGGTGAAAAGTTGAATCCCTCAGGAAGCGGATTCAAAAATTTCCCTTGTCTGCCAATCGCGTCCGGTGCAGGTATATCCTACGTAAGTATTATATAACATGATGGCCTCGATCTTCAGGAACTATTATCGTAACCGAAGCGTTTAGATCCCGCTGCCGGTGAATTGCCCGATGAAGTAGATGGCTCCGGTGCCGGATTCGCTGATGAGATAGACGAACGGTCTGTCGGCGTGGAACTCGACCTCGCGAGGTTCCGGGGCCAATGCGGTCATGGTCATGATCGCCGCGGTGACGGCGGCGGCTTTCGTGCCCTCCTCGCTTACCTCGATCTTGGCTTTCTGGAACATTCTGGAGACGAATACATCCTTGTCCGCCATTTTGCTGAAGTCCGCCGATGGACTGAACATTGTAGGTGCGCCGAGGCTTGAGATGACATCATTCAGAGGCAGCTCCACCTCGGTCGTGAACTTGGGAAGCTTGAGATCCACCTTACAGTTTTCCATCATTCGGCCCAGCGAGGCGATCTCCTTGGCAGTCACTTCTTTCATCATTTCCGGAATAGACTTGTCCTCGTTCGGCAGGAGCACCGTCATGGCGAACGAACCGTTCCCGTAAGGAATCCTTACCGCTGAATATGTCTTGTTCGAGGTGTAGAGATATTCATCGGTCCTGTGCATCATCCTGACTTTCTTGATGTCGCGGGTGTAGCCTCTGAACCTTTCCAACAGGGTGTTCTTCGCTTCAAACTTGTCCGTCCACGAACCGTTGAAGTAGATCGCGTTCATCAGGTAGGCCACGGCACTCGGCTCGACCCTGTCGATCAACCGGGGAATCATCCCGCCCGTGTGCCTGGAGCACCAGTTGTTGATGATGTCGGCACTTTTCTGTGACGTGAAGTCCAGGGCCCCGACTTCGGCCTCATACCACCCGCTCATGAGACGGGCATATTCATCATTGATCCTGTTGTTCCTGTTGACTGCTATGTAGTCGGCTATGCTGACGGTCGTGGAAGGGTCCAGCGTTCCGGCCTTCTTGATGATTTGACCGTAAAGTGCGTTGATGTCCTCCATCGACGCTCCGTTCCAACCGAGCGTGTTCAGGATTTCCAGCCTTGTCATACCGTCCGCACCATTGGCCAGCATGGACATCAAACCGCTTACGCTCAATGGTGAGATCACATTTGACTCCATCCCGGACACCTTGTTGAACAGATTGAGGGCGAATGTGTTGTTCTTGGCCAAAAGTTTCCTCTGACCGTCCGTCAGATTCAGGAAGTCATCCTCCATTTCCACACCTCCGCTGATTTCTGTGATGTTACTCTCTCCGCTTTTCTTCGCCGTGCCGCAGGATACAAGGGCGGCCACAACCATCCCTGAAAGAACAATCTTCCCCGCTGTCATAGTCATTCTTTTTATTTTTTTACCAACTTATTTTTTCATCATCACTAAATCCGTCAATGACCGTTCCTTGCTTCTCTTCCCGAAAATAATCTTCACAGTCCATTACTTGATGCGGTAAGGCTGGTCATCGTAGAGGCTGTAGCGTTTGGCCTTGCGGATCCATTTCTGCTCCTCCAGCTTGACGTGCTCGCGAAGGTCCTGGAACGGGAGCTCCCCCTTGAGGTAACGGATCATTTCCGGGTCGGAGATCTTCGGCTCGAAGCCTTCAAGAAGCTCGAACTGCGGGTAGCTTTCCAGAAAGTAGCGCATCAGTTGAAGCGTGTGCAGCAGGGAATGGTACTCGGTGCCCGGCTGGAGCATGATCTGGTAGCCGTTGCACCGCTGGCCTTCATAGCGTCCCGTGGACGGGGTGAAGGTGCATGGACGCATCAGGACACCGGCCGGTGCGGGGAGGACTTCCCGGCGGTTGTGACGGATGAACGGGGAGCCGAGATACTCATAGGGTCTCGCGGTCCCGATGGCAGGAGTGACGGTCGTGTTGTTCCAGAGGCCGCCGCCGCTGTACATCTCGCAGGTGAACATCCCCGGGATGTCCGAGGCGGGGGCGATTGTCCACGGAAGCAGCTGCCGGGTGGAGTCGCTTGCCAGCGCCGAGATGACATGCAGGGCGAACGAGGCTCCGATCTCGTTGTACCAGAGGTTGCAGAGTTCCCCGAGAGTGAGTCCGTGCCTATGGGCGATCTTCGGTGTGTGCGGCTCCACGGTTCCGTCAGGCATCGAACCTTCCACGATTCTTCCGGCGGGGTTGATGTGGTCAACGATGTAGAGGGACGGAGGATTCTCCATTCCGGTCATCACCTCCATCAGGCGGAACACATCCTTGGTGTAGTTGAAGTACCTTGAGCCGGCGTCCTGGATCTCCACAACGATGGCGTCAAGGTCTTTCAGAGCGTCTTCGTCGAACGAGATGTGGTTGGTCCCGGGAGTCAATTCAGCGTTTCTTGGACTGAACACGGTTTTCAGGTTGCCCCGCTCGCTGAAGAGATCGTACATGTACCTCCCGTGTGCCGTGTCCCAGCAGTTCTGCGTGCAGAAGCACCCTACCTGTCCGTCCAGCAATGCCTTGTCCAGCTGATCCTCCAGTGCGGTGGTCCTGAATGAAAACATGGCCTAAAAAGCTTTTAAGAATATTATTGCCTTCTTGCAACCGTGGCCACCCTCGGCCTCGTAAGAGGGGGAACCGCACACAGTGTGAGCGGTGGGGTTGAGCGTAGCGAGACGTTGCAAGGAGGCAATAATAGTCATTTGTTGTCAATAACCTTTTGGGCGATTCCGATTACCTCCCCCGCAAGCGCTTCTGCGGCGGCGAGTGTAGGGGCCTCGGAGTAGATGCGGATGATCGGCTCGGTGTTGGAGCGGCGGAGGTGGACCCACTGGCGCCGGGACTCGAAACTGATCTTCACACCGTCGATGTCGTTGATGTCCTCGGCGGCATATTCCTTTTTCATCTCCTCAAGGATCTTGTCAATCAAGGCCTTGTCGCTAAGCTCTATCTTGTTCTTGGCGATGTGGTACTCCGGGTAAGTCTTCTTCAGCTCGCTCACCTTCATCCTCTTGTGGGCAAGGTTGGAAAGGAACAGGGCCACTCCGACCATGGCGTCGCGGCCGTAGTGGATGGCCGGGTAGATGACTCCGCCGTTGCCTTCTCCGCCGATCAGCGCTCCGGTCTGGCGCATCTTCGTGGTGACGTTGACCTCGCCGACAGCCGCCGCATGATATTCACCGCCATATTCCTCGGTCACATCCCGCAGCGCGCGGCTGGAAGAGAGGTTCGAGCAGGAGACCGGCTTGTACGGAGCCGTGACCTCCTCAAGGGACTTGCCTTTCTTTCCGGCGATGTCCGCCGCCCTCTCAAAGAGGTAGCTCGCCACGCTCACGAGCGTGTATTCTTCGACGAACGGCTCTCCGTTCTCGCAGATGAACGCCAGGCGGTCCACGTCAGGATCGACGGAGATTCCGAGGTCGGCGTGTTCTTTGACCACGGTTTCACTGAGATCCGTGAGATTCTTCGGAAGCGGCTCCGGATTGTGGGCGAAGTTTCCGGTCGGGTCGCAGTTGAGTTTGACGCACTCGACTCCGAGCCTTTCCAGAAGGTGCGGCATGATGATCCCGCCGACTGAGTTGACCGCATCCAGCACCACTTTGAAATGAGCGTCCCTGACCGCTTTCACATCGACTGCCTCAAGGGCGAGGACAGCGTCCAGATGCTCGTCTGTGTAGTCGTGTTCCGTGATGTGTCCGAGGTCATCTACATCGGCGAAACAGAAATCATCTGTCTCCGCGAGATCAAGGATAGCCTGACCTTCGGCGGCGGTGAGGAATTCTCCTTTGTCGTTGAGAAGCTTCAGGGCATTCCACTGGCGAGGGTTGTGGGAGGCTGTGAGGATGATCCCTCCGTCGGCCTTGGCGAAAGCCACCGCCATCTCTGTGGTCGGGGTTGAGGCGAGGCCGATCCTCACGACATCCGCTCCGCAGGCTGTCAGAGTGCCGATGACGAGGTTCTCCACCATCTCACCGGACAGCCTTGCGTCCTTGCCGACGACGATCTTGTACCTTCCCCCGTTCGGCTGTGGCTTTCTGGAAGGAAGAGTGGCGCAGTAGGCGTAGGTGAACTTGACTATGTCAATAGGAGAAAGCCCGTCTCCGGGCTTTCCTCCAATAGTTCCGCGTATTCCGGAAATTGATTTTATCAGCGACATTCTGATTGTTTTTAATTGTCGAAGTTTACACCATGATGGCGCCGACGAGTCCCAGAATAGCGTAGAACTCAGGAAGAGCGGCGTAGATCAGAGTGTTTGTGAACACGTCGTGACCCTGGCTGATGCCTACGATACCGTTGGCGCAGACCATGCCCTGACGGATTGCGGAGATGAGGCAGACAAGACCCACTGACACACCTACACCGAACATCAACGGTCCCTGTGTGGCAAGGTCACGGCTCAGCCACATGAAGAAGGCCACGAATCCGTAGATTCCCTGGGTGGCGGGAATGGCTGAGAGCACGAGGTAGTTGCCTGACTTTTCAGGGTTGACTTTGAGAGCCCCTTCAGCCGCGTTTCCGGCGATTGTGGTACCGATTGAGGAACCGACTCCGGCGAGGGCCAGCATAAGGCCCATTCCGAGATAACCTAAAATTTCGTTCATGATTTTATGTTTTTAATGATTATTCTGTTTGTTCACTTGTCTTAAGCGGGCTGTAGGTCTTTCCGGCACCTTCATAACCGCTGTTCTTGAAAAATTCGAGGAAGTTGAGCCTCAAAGGATGCACGAAGGCTCCGAGGCAGTTCATCGCAAGGTTCAGTACGTGGCCGAGAAGCACGATGAGTGCGAAACAGACCACATTAAGTCCGGGCACATCCATCTCCAGGACACTGCCTCCAAGTTCGTTGAAAGCGTTTCCGAGCATTCCTCCGGCCAGCCCGAGGGCGTACAGACGCAGGTAGCTCAGCACATCTCCAAGAAGTCCGGTGACAGTGTTGTAGGTCTCGTAGAGTCCAAGACCGATGTTGATGAGCGGATTGCGGTGCAGGTCGTTTAGCAGGAATATTCCCAAAGCCGAAACGATGCCTATCGTTATGATTGTCCACTTCGTGGCCGCGGCTCCGATCACGCCGAGAAGGGAGAACCCTCCGACCACCACGCCGCCCACGATGAGCAGAGTCCATCCCAAAGTCCCCAGCGAGCCGAGGAATCCGTCACGTTTCACCGCATAGACGGCCTTGAGGAGGAGCGCCACACTGAGGTGTACGACACCGATCAGGATGGCAAGCGCCATCGAAGGGTCGTAGCCCATGACCGTTCCCTTGAGCATGCAGCACTTCAGCCAGTCCGGAACCCAGGTGGCGGCGTACGTGTCCACACCGAAGAAAGTGTGGAGGATTGTGCCCATGATCAGCGTGGCCACACCGAGAGTGGTGACCAGCGGGGCCATCTGCCCGATGAATCCTTTTTTCTTCCAGACAAGAAGTCCGGCGATGGTGAGGATGAGGCCGTAGCCGGCATCACCGAGGCACATCGCGAAGAAGAGCGTGAAGAAGAACGAGATGTAAGGTGTCGGGTCGAACTCGTCATAGACCGGACGGCCGTACATGTCGGTCAGAACCGTGAACATCCTCACGAATTTGTTTTCTTTCAGTTTGATGGGCGGATTGTCGGCTTTCGACGCGTCTTCCTTCATGTAGAAAAGATCCATCGTGTCGAACTCGGCGCAGAGCCGCGCGTCGTTCTCTGAAGGTGCGAAGCCCACGAATGTCGTGACAAGGTCTTCCGCCGCCTTGCCAGCACCCGCGTCAGCGAGGTAAAGCTGAAGGGCTGCCATCTCCTTGCCGTACTCGTCAGCCATCACGGCGGCATATTCCTTAAGCTCAAGAAGCCTTGCCTTGCAGGAGACGGCCTCCTCAAGAAGGGAAGTCACCTTCCTCTCCGCGAAGCGGACATCCCCTTCCGGGGCGGCGCATTCCTCGACCGGCAATGAATATCCCGGATCATCCGAAACGGTCACGAACCACACTTTGCTTCCGTTGTCGGCCACTTCCTGAAGAGGGTAGAGTTCAGCCCATGACGGGTCGAACCTTTTCTTGGGAACGCAGTACCAGCGTATTTTGAGGCCTTGCGCAGCAAGTGAGCCGAGAGCCGGTTTGTCGAACTGTCCCCAAGGTCCTCTCGCCTCAACCTCCCTGTTGGCCGTAACCAGCTCACCCTTGATCGTGTCCAGCCTTGAGGCGTACTTCCTGACAGCCTCCTTCGGATTGTCGTACTTGGCGTCGGGATCCACCTCCGCCTCGATCCTCTCAAGGTCGGGATCCTTGCTGAAATCCAATGAGTCCAGCAGTTTGATCGCTTTCTTCAGGTCATTCCCTTCCGCCAGAAGCGCGGCGGAACGCTCGTCCACCGGCTTTGAGGACCGGGTGATGTCCACAAGTCCCAGTTCCTGCAGACGCCTGAGGAACTCTTCAGTCTTCCCGCTGAGAAGAATGAAGGAGTATTTTGTCATTTTCTCAATCATCGCCGTTGCCCTCCGATTCTTCTTCCTCAGCGTGACGCTGCTTGACGATCTTGGACGAGGCCTTGCTCAGGTTCTCCTCGTCCTCCATGTAGCGCTTGATCTTGCGGATGGCCTCCTGATAGCCGGGAATCTGAACCTTCTCGTAGAGATTCACCTTCTGAGTGGTCTTCTTTCTCTGGAAATCCAGGATGCGGCGCTTCTCCTCATAGACCTCGGATTCGATTCCGAGTCGGGAGAGGTCCTTCAGGATGGACACGCCGTCGATGTACCATGCGGGCTTTATGAACGTGTTGAACGGGCTGATCTCGTAGCGGATGCTCTTGAGCTCGGGACATTTCACGCCCGCGACCTTGACGGTCACGAGGTCGATGTCCGCGATGGAGACCAGACCTGGCTCGAACTCGTTCCACAGGGGGGCAAGGTAGTCGTACTTAATCTGTGCCTCTTCGAGATCCCTCAGAAGCCGTTCGCTCCTGTCCTTGGCCTTGCGCACCTCAAGCCTCAGCGCGCTCTCCTTGTTCTGCAACGTGGGGAGGGCTTTCTGACGCATCTTGAGCTGCTTCTGCAGGGTATTAAGCGCGGTCTTGTTGTATTGAAACTTGATAGGCATTACTTACCTTTCCAGTATTTGTCGATCAATGATTGCTTGATTCCGGTCTCGGCCTTGGTGAAGTACTTTCCGAACAGTTCCCATGCCGTGTCGAGCATCTCGGTGATAGAGATGTTGACATCGATGGAGAGAAGACGGGTTGCGTATTCCTTGGCGTAGTCGAGACAGCGGTGGTCGTAGTCGGAGAGGTCGAAACCGTTCTCCAGCTTGGTCTTCGCATTCTGGGCGTCGGCGTACAGGCGCACACCGGCGTTCATCACCTGGCTGTGGTCCTCGCGGGTCTTCACGTTCTGGACCCTCTGCTTGAGTCGGGAGAGGGAGCGGAACGGGTCGATGATGATCTTTCCCGAGTCGGAGTCGGCGCGCAGGAACAGCTGTCCCTCCGTGATGTAGCCGGTGTTGTCCGGGATGGCGTGGGTGATGTCCCCGTCGTTCAGCGTGGTCACAGCGATGATGGTGATGGATCCGTCGGTCGGGAGCTGCACGGCCTTCTCGTAGATCTTCGCGAGATCCGAATAGAGCGAGCCCGGCATCGAGTCCTTTGAAGGGATCTGGTCCATGCGGTTGGACACGATGGAGAGCGCGTCGGCATAGAGGGTCATGTCGGTAAGCAGCACCAGCACCTTCTCGTTATTGTCAACGGCGAAGTACTCGGCGGCGGCGAGGGCCATGTCCGGAACAAGAAGCCGCTCCACAGGAGGATCTTCGGTCGTGTTGACGAAGCAGATGATCCTGTCAAGGGCTCCGGCGCTCTCGAATGCCTGACGGAAGAACAGGTAGTCGTCGTTTGACAGACCCATGCCTCCGAGGATGATCTTGTCCACATCGGCCCTCAGGGCCACATCCGCCATCACCTGGTTGTAAGGCTGGTCAGGGTCGGCGAAGAAAGGGATCTTCTGCCCGGACACGATGGTGTTGTTGAGGTCGATGCCGGCGATTCCTGTCGGAATCAGCTCGGACGGCTGGCGTCTCTTGTAAGGGTTCACGGACGGTCCGCCGATCTCCCTTTCCTCGCCCTCCACCTCAGGACCTCCGTCGATAGGCTTCCCGTAGGCGTTGAAGAAACGTCCGGAGAGCTGCTCGCTGACCTTGAGTGTAGGAGGCTCGCCGAGGAAAGTCACCTCGGCGTCGGTCGGGATGCCTTCCGTGCCGGAGAACACCTGGAGGGTGACAAGATCCCCTTTGGTCTTCACGACCTGCGCGAGTCTGCCGCCGGCCACGGCAAGCTCGTCGTTGGAAACTCCCTTGGCCTTGAGTGAGACGGTGGCCTTGGTGATCGCCTCAAGCTTTGTGTATATTCTTTGATAAGCCTTATTTGCCATAGTCTTCAATCAGTTTGTTGATCTTCCCTGCATAATTCTCGAATTCCTCGCTGTGGAACTTGGTGTAGTTCATCTGACGGAGGTCATTGATGAGTTCCTTGAAGAACCCGCGGCACTTCTCGAAGTCCTCGAAGTCGAAATTGATGTCGCAGATGGCGAGGACAAGGTCGAGCATGTACTTCTGACGGTCCATCGGACAGAGTGCGTCGATCTCGTCGAAAGCGTCCTGCTGGAGGAACACGAAGTCGATGAGTTCCGACTTCCAGAAACTTACGTGATAGCCCACCGGAACACCGTCGTCTCCGAGGATGTTGATCTGTTCGTTCGCCTCACGGCCGCGGCGCAGGAGGTTCTTAGCCTTGATGACATTGTCCACCCAGCCGTGTTCCACGTTCTCGTCGAGCCATGAGATGATCTCCGGATATTCAAGATACTTCGAGTATGACTCGATCGGGTTGACGGCAGGGTACCTCTTCTGGTCGGCGCGGTTCTGCTCCAGTCCGTAGAAGCATCTGGCGGCTTTCTTCGTGGATTCGGTCACAGGTTCCTTCAGGTTGCCTCCGGCCGGTGAGACCGTTCCGATGAAGGTGACAGCTCCGGTCCCGCCGTTGTTCAGGACAACCATTCCGGCGCGGGCGTAGAAGTTAGAGATGATGGCCGAGAGGTCAACAGGGAACGCGTCGGCTCCCGGAAGTTCCTCCATACGGTTGGACATCTCCCTCAGGGCCTGCGCCCAGCGGGAGGTCGAGTCGGCGAGGAGAAGACATTTCAGACCCATCGCCCTGTAATATTCACAGATTGTCATTGCCGTGTAAACCGAGGCTTCACGGGCGGCGACAGGCATGTTCGAGGTGTTGCAGATGATGGTGGTGCGCTCCATCAGGTGGCGGCCTGTGTGAGGGTCGATGAGTTCCGGGAACTCGGTGAAGATCTCGACGACCTCGTTGGCGCGCTCTCCGCAGGCCGCCATCACGATCACATCGGCCTCGCCCTGCTTGGCGATTGCGTGCTGCAGCACGGTCTTGCCGCAGCCGAAAGGTCCAGGAATGAATCCGGTACCTCCTTCGGCGATAGGGTTGAACGTGTCGATGCAGCGGACTCCGGTCTCCATGATCTTCTGCGGTCTAGGTTTTTCCCTGTAGGCCTTCACCGCGACTTTCACAGGCCATTTCTGAGTCATGGTGACTGTATGTTCCTCGCCTTCAGCATCTGTCAGCACGGCCACGACCATGTCTATGTCGTACTTGCCGGCCTCCGCGATCTTCTTGACGGTGTATTCTCCCCTGAAGGAGAACGGCACCATGATCTTGTGAGGCAGCCAACCTTCCTTGACCTCTCCGAGCCAGTCGGCGGCGACGACCTTGTCACCTTCCTTGGCGATCGGGGTGAAGTCCCAGAGTTTCTTGTGATCCAGAGGGTCGGTGTACTCTCCTCTTTTGAGGAACACGGACTCCATCGTGGTCAGATTGTTCTGGAGGCCGTCATAGACGCTGGACAGAAGACCGGGGCCGAGGGTTACCTCAAGCATCCTGCCTTCGAACTCCACAGGGTCTCCGTTCTTCAGCCCTCGGGTGCTTTCGAACACCTGGACCGAGGCCTTGTCACCGCTTACCTTGATGACCTCGGCCAGAAGCGGAGTCCCGGCGATGGTGATGTAGCAGAGCTCATTCTCCGCCACAGGCCCGTCCACCTGGACTGTCACAAGGTTGGAGACAATTCCGATTACCTTTCCTTTTGTCTTCATATTCAGTTATTTCAATTTTCTATTTTGAGGGTTCGTAGTTCACGCCCTTGAAGGTGCCTCTGACTTCGTCCACAAGGCGCCGGAACATCTCGCGGCCGGTCTTCTCATCGAGTGAGAACCATCTGGAGATGATGCGCAGCCTCGCTATGAACCCGAGTACGGCGTCAAGGTCGAAGTAGTCGAATGTGGTGATCTCAAGGACTTTGTCCCACATCAGGGAGTCCAGTCCCCGCTCCCGTGAGAGAAGATCGGGAGCGTTCAGAGCCTCCTCAAGCCTCGGGCCTTCAGCGAATTCTCCGGTGTCCAGCTTGATGGTGTCCTGATCCAGCGGCCTCTCGAAAGCCTTGTTCAGGAAACGGGCCTTGCCGTTGCGGACGTTCAGGTCGAAGGTGAAATATTCCTTTATGAACCTGTCGCTGTCCTTCAGGGCCGACTCGTAGAACTTCCGGTTCAGATTCCCGTCCTTGAATCCGTCCAGCAGCAGGTCGACGGTCTTGATGTCGGCGGCGCTCAGCTGGGACTTGATCCAGGAGACGTAGGTGTCGAAGGACGCTCCCTCTCCGAACTTCCAGTCAAGCGAGATCGCCGGAAGACTGGAGATTATGTACTCGTAGTTGTTCATTACTCGCCGAAGAGTATCTTGCGCGTGGCAGGTCTGAGATAGTTGCCTATGAGGTCTTTGAAAGTCTCGTCGGTGAGGCTGATGAAATAGGAACCGTCCTTGGGCCCGATCGTGAATCCGCCGGTCACCTTTTTGGAAAACTCAGCCGTGACTCCGCCTTTCAGGATGCCTGCCAGTTCACCGCTGACGAAAGGCTCAAGTTCCTTCCTGAGGTTCTCGGGAAGCACGATGCCAAGATCCACAGCCTCCTCGGCGTTGAACTTCGAGGCCACGGCCTTGATGATCTCCTTGACGAAATCCGCTGACGAAAGGGCTGATGACACCTGACTGTCGGTCATCCTGCCGACCATGAGATTCTCGATGTCCTTCCTTGTTGTCTGGAGGCTCTGGATGGCTGCCATCTTCACATCCCCCTCGACCTTGGTCCGGTAGTCCTCCGCATCCTTCCGAGCCTTTCTGAGGATGGATTCGGCCTTTTTTTCAGCTTCTTCTATGATTCCGGATGCCTTTTCGTTGGCTTTGGCGAGGATGGCCTCACCCTCTTCCCTGCCTTTTGACAGACCCTCCTTGTAGAGCTTGTCGGTCAGTTCCTGTAGCTTGTTTTCCATTATAATTATGTGTTGATTTTCCAATTTTACAAATATAATAAAAAATACTCCCGCCCAAACATCTTGCGTCAACATTTTTGAATATGCCTGTGATAAAAACAAAAAAGTTGAAGCGATAGCCCCAACTTTTCTGATATAATGTAAGCGAATGTTCCGCAGAAAGCGCTTTTTGTAAGCGGACGACCTCCTGTCGGGACTGTTTCATCAACCCAGGAATCCGAGCAGGATTCCGGCGGCGACTGCTGATCCGATGACTCCGGCGACATTCGGTCCCATGGCGTGCATCAGAAGGTGGTTGTCAGGATCGAATTCCCTGCCGACAAGTTCCGAGACGCGCGCGCTGTCTGGCACGGCGGACACACCGGCGTTGCCGATCAGCGGATTGATCTTCCGGTCTCCTTTCAGGAACAGGTTCCAGATCTTGATGAACAGAACTCCGCACGCCGTCGCGATCACGAAGGACAACAGTCCAAGGATGAAGATCTTGACAGAGTTTCCGCTCAGGAACTTGTCGGCCTGTGTGGAGGCTCCCACCGTGAGTCCGATGAGGGTGGTCACTACATCGATCAGCGGTCCGCGGGCTGTCTCCGCCAGACGTCTTGTCACTCCGCTCTCTTTCAAGAGGTTGCCGAAGAACAACATTCCCAGAAGCGGAAGCCCTGACGGCACGATGAACGCCGTGAGGAGGAATCCCACGATCGGGAAAATGATCTTCTCTTTCTGGCTGACCTGCCGCGCGGCCGGCATCCTTATCAGGCGTTCCTTCTTTGTCGTCAGCGCAAGCATGATCGGCTTCTGGATGACCGGCACGAGGGCCATGTAGGAATATGCGCTCACGGCGATCGCTCCCATCAGATCCGGGGCGAGCTGCGAGGACAGGAATATGGCTGTGGGACCGTCGGCCCCTCCGATGATGCCTATGGCTCCGGCCTGGTTCGGATCGAATCCAAGGACGAGGGCGAGAAGATAGGCTCCGAAGATTCCCATCTGGGCGGCGGCTCCGATGAGAAGCAGCCGCGGCTGGGAGATAAGCGCGGAGAAATCGGTCATCGCTCCGATGCCGAGGAAGATAAGAGGCGGGTACCAGCCTTGCTTCACGCCTTGGTACAGGATGTTCAGCACCGAGCCGTCCTCATAGACCCCGATGTTCAGTCCAGGGAACATCGGGATGTTGCCGATGATCATTCCGAATCCGATCGGGACAAGCAGCAGCGGCTCCCATTCCTTTTTGATGGCCAGCGTGATGAACACGAGGCCGATCAGGATCATGACAAGATTCTGCCAGGTCGCGTTGGCGAATCCTGTGAAATACCAGAATTGCTTCAGGCTTTCGAATATGATGTCCATCCCTCTATGCTATCTTGACGATTTCGGCGCCCTCAAGGACAGAGTCGCCCTTGTTCACGAGGATGGCCGTGACGGTTCCGTCAGCCGGAGCCTGGATCTCGTTCTCCATCTTCATGGCCTCAAGGACGGCCACCTTCTGGCCCGCTTTCACGGCCTGGCCTTCCTTCACCGAGACCTCAATGATGACACCCGGAAGAGGTGATGTCACCGGTTTGCCGGCTCCGGCCGGGGCCGATGGCTTCGGCGCGGGAGCGGCGGTCGCCGAGCTTGTCGAAACGCCCGCATTGTTGTTTACTGTTCCGGCCGTCGAATTGCCTGTTCCGGCCGCGGAGCCTGTGGTTCGGCAATGCTCGCCAACCGTCGACGCCTCCATCTCGACCTGATAGGCCGCTCCGTTCACTGTGACGTCAGCGATGTTTCCCTCCACTGAATTGATCTCAACGTTGTACTCGTTGCCGTTGATTCTGAACTTGTAAGATTTCATATTCTTTGATCTTTATTATCTTGGTGATTGTCTGAAAGTCTGTGCCTTGCCGTTCCAGTCGCCGCCGAGGGACGGGCGGATCGTGATGACGAAGCTCTCCTCGTCGTGGACCCCTCCGCCGAGGCAGTCGTCAAGCGCCATTGCGATGGCTGCATAGACCTCTCCGCAGGATTCCTGCGAAAGCGCCATCGAGATCGCCGCGGCGACCTCCGGAGTCATGTTCCCCTTTCTCGCGGATTTCGCCGTTCTATCTTTTCCGGCCTTCCTGTTGGCGTTGCCGATCCAGCCGAAGATGAACGCCAGGATGGTGAGCGCGATGAACACCACGGAGACGGAAATCAGGGTGAGGACCCATCCGTGAGGGTCTTTCTCCTTCATTATCTGGCTGTTGGTCTTTGCGTCCACATCCCCGTTGTAGGATCCCGGAGTAGGTTTGTCAGTGATTCCGATTTCCAGATCCATCATCTTCACTCCGGTCGGGATCTTGACCACGGAGTGGTCGGCGGGCAGGTCGTCCGGGATGTCGATGGTGTCGATGACCGTGCGCCCGTCATTGCTGACGAGATAGATCGTGGAACCTTTGCGCAGGGTGAAATTGGTGTGGTAGGTTCCATGCGAGGCGTTCCCGCTTGCATAGAAGACAACGCTCTGGCGCGGTGCCAGGACCGTTGACGCGTCGGATGCCGGAATGTGGTATTTCCGCAGGTTGTCATTGTCGTCCGACAGGTAGCAGCCAGCGAACTTCACGCTTCCGTAGGAACTGTTGAAGATCTCGATCCAGCCGGTCCTCTGTCCGTAGCCGTCGGTCAGTCCGTCCGTGTTCTCCACAAGGACTTCTCCGATCCTCAGATCCGAAAGGTTCTGGGCTCCAAGGGAAAGTCCGCAGAGCAGGATGGCGGCCGACAAGATTGTTTGTCCAAATCTCTTCATGGCGCTACAAAGGAAGATTGTCGTGTTTCTTGGCCGGCATCCGCTGTTTTTTCCCGGAGAGCTGCTCAAGGGCGCGGATGATGCGGAAACGGGTGTTGCGGGGCTCGATGACATCGTCGATGTAGCCTTTCTCGGCGGCCTGGTAAGGATTGTTGAAGAGCTCTTCGTACTCCTCCTTCTTGGCGTCCCTGATCTTTTTCTGCCCGGCAGGATCCTCGACAGCCTTGATGTCCTTGGCGTAAAGCACGTTGACTGCCCCGTCGGCTCCCATCACGGCGATCTGGGCGGAAGGCCAGGCATAGACGAGGTCGGCGCGCAGATGCTTGCTGCTCATGACTATATAGGATCCGCCGTAGCTCTTGCGCAGCTCCACCGTGACCTTAGGGACAGTGGCCTCACCATAGGCGTAGAGAAGCTTCGCTCCGTTGGTGATGACGGCTCCGTACTCCTGCTGGGTTCCCGGAAGGAATCCCGGCACATCGACCAGAGAGACTATCGGAATGTTGAAAGCGTCGCAGAAGCGCACGAAACGGGCTCCCTTGCGCGAGGCGTTGATGTCCAGTACTCCGGCGAGCATCTTCGGCTGGTTCGCCACGATGCCGACGCTCCGTCCGTTCATGTGGGCGAATCCCACGATGATGTTCTTGGCGAATTCCTTATGGATCTCGAAGAACTTTCCGTCATCCACAATGCTGCCTATGACCTTGTACATGTCGTAGGCCTGATTCGGATTGTCCGGGATGATCTCGTTCAGGGAATCGTCAACCCTGCTGACAGGGTCGTCGGTCGGAACTCTCGGTGCCTCCTCCATGTTGTTCTGAGGAATAAAACTCAGCAGTTCCTTGATGGTGTCGATGCCTTCCTGCTCGTTCTCCGCGGCGAAGTGCGCCACTCCGCTCTTGGAGGCGTGCACGCTGGCTCCACCCAGTTCCTCCTGCGAGACAACCTCGCCGAGGACACTCTTCACGACAGCCGGCCCGGTGAGGAACATGTAGGAGGTGTTCTTGACCATCACCGTGAAGTCCGTGAGGGCAGGGGAGTAAACCGCTCCGCCGGCGCAAGGACCGAATATTCCTGAAATCTGCGGAATCACGCCGGACGCGAGGATATTCCTTTCGAAGATCTCTCCGTAGCCCGCCAGAGCGTCAACTCCCTCCTGGATTCTGGCTCCGCCCGAGTCGTTGAGGCAGATGAACGGCGCTCCGTTGCGGGCCGCCAGGTCCATGGCCTTGCAGATCTTCTCCGCCATTGTCTTTGAGAGGGATCCTCCCGAGACGGTGAAATCCTGGGCCGCCACATAGACAAGGCGTCCGCCAATCGTGCCCTGCCCTGTGACAACTCCATCTCCGTCAAAGTGCTGTCTCTCCATTCCGAAGTTCGTGCAGCGGTGGCGGACAAACATATCGAATTCCTCGAAGCTTCCTTCGTCAAGCAGCAGAGCGAGGCGTTCCCTCGCCGTCAGTTTGCCTTTCTCATGCTGGGCATCGATCCTTTTCTGGCCTCCGCCCATCCTGGCCGCGGCTCTTCGCTCGACCAGTTTCTTGATGTTATCCTGCTGGATGCTCATATCTCTTACCTTAATCAAAATTTTTCAGACAACAAATTTATCAAGAATCCCGCTTCATTCAAAATTCCTGCCCGCAAAGCCGTAAATTCGCATTACTTGTGGTAAAATGGCGCTTGCCGGAACCGGATATATCCATAAATATACAAAAGAGGGCTGGCTAAAAAGTCCCGCAGGGACCGCGCCGTAGGTGCGAAATACCACTAATAGGGGTCGCAGACGGTAGTCTGCGGGGGGGGGGAAGAAACTCGAAAGGGGCTGACTAAACTACTTTTTAGTCAGCCCCTTATCATTCTCTCTCATGGGTTCCGAAATATCACTCCGCCGGTTTCAGCGTGCTGTAAACGTTTGTGACATCATCATCGTCCTCAAGGAGGCCGGTGAGCTTGTCAAGCGTCTCGCGCTGTTCCGGGGTGACATCCTTCAGATCCACGTTAGGGATTCTCTCGAATCCTCCGGACACAAGCTCGTAGCCGTTGTCCTCGATGTACTTCTGGAGCGCTCCGTAGGACTCGTAGGCTCCATAGATCACCACGTTCTTCGTGATGTTCCCGTCCTTGTCCTCCTGCTCTTCGATGAAGACCTCCGGATCGTCGTCACAGTCGCAAAGGGCGAGCTGGAGTTCGTCGATGTCAAGGCCTTCCTGATATTTGATGCGGAACACACACTTATGGTCGAACATGAAGCTCACGCTGCCGCTGGTTCCGAGAGAGCCGCCGCATTTTGTGAAGTAACTTCTGACGTTGGCCACGGTGCGGGTGTTGTTGTCGGTCGCCGTCTCGACGAGGTAGGCGATCCCGTGAGGGCCGTAACCCTCGAACACAACCTCCTTGAAGTCGCCCTGGTTCTTCTCCATGGCTCTCTTGATGGCCTTCTCGACGTTGTCCTTAGGCATGTTCTCGCTTCTGGCCTCGGCCATGAGGGCCCTGAGCCTTGAGTTGCCGACCACGTCGGGACCGCCCTGCTTCACGGCGATGGTGATCTCCTTTCCGATCTTGGTGAAGGTCTTGGCCATGTGGCCCCACCTCTTCAATTTTCTTTCCTTTCTGAATTCAAACGCTCTTCCCATAGTCCTTACTTGGTCTGGTTCTCGATGCGGGTGATGTACTTGTCGATGTCGTAGCCTTCAACCGACTGAGGGTACTGGTCCTTGATCTTCTTGTAGAAGGTGAGGGCCTTGGCGTTGTCTCCGAGTTCCTCGCAGGTCACACCGGCCTTCAGAAGATAGCCGGCGGCGAACATGTTGTCGGCGGCAGCGGCGGCCTTCTCGAAGCAGCCCACAGCCTCGCGGTACTTCTCAAGACCCACATAGGCGTCACCGAGGCATGCTGTGGCGCGCGCCGACAGGATGGAATCCTTGCCGCTGTACTTCTTGAGGTAGCCGATGGCCTCCTGATAGTTCCCGAGCTGAAGCTCGCAGACTCCGGCGTAGAAATAGACAGCCTTGCCGCCTTTGGCACCGAAGTCCTCGATGATCTGCGCGAAACCGAGCGCGTTGCCGTCACCGTTGAGGGCAAGCTCGAACTCTCCGTTGCGGAAGTTGGCCTCCGCCTGGGCCATCTGGGCCGCCGCCTCCTCGCCCTTAGGCTGAACATAGAACTTCTGGTATGCTGCAAATGCCAGTGCGATCACCACGAGGGCGGTCAGGATACCATAGATTGTCTTTTTGTTCTCGCGGAAAAACTCGTCGGTCTTGGACACGGTCTCGATGACCTTTTCCTCACGCTCCTGCTCTTTCTCCTTTAAAATTGCATCTTGCTTTGCCATTTCTATAAAGTTTTTGTTATTATCTGGTAACAAGCCCACAAAATTAGGAAAAAATGTTCAATCCTGCAATTATTGGGGTTCTATCTCATGAAAATGACTATCTTTGTCAGGTCAGAAAAATCCAGATGCCGACGCTCAAGAAAATAGCCGTCCAGAATTTCAGGAACATAACGTTTCAGGAATTGTCTTTCTCTCCCAACATCAACTGCATCTCTGGCAATAACGGGGAAGGGAAGACCAACCTGATGGATGCCGTGTGGTACCTCTCGATGACCAAGAGCGCGTTCTCCACGTCGGACAGGTTCAACTTCCGGCACGGCACGGATGCGTTCGCCGTCTCGGGGACATATTCAATGAACACCGGGCCGGACGCGCGGTTCTCGGTCCAGGTGGACGGCAAGGGCGAGAAGAAGGTGCGGAGGGACGACAAGGCATATTCGAAGATCTCGGAGCACATCGGGATCCTGCCTGTCGTGATGGTCTCACCGTCAGACATCTCCCTCGTCAGCGAGAGCGGAGATGACAGGCGCCGGTTCGTCAATTCGGTGCTGTCGCAGATGGATCGGGAATATCTTGCCGCGGTCCAGCAGTACAACCGTCTCCTCTTCCAACGGAACAGGATGCTCAAGGACGGTACCTTCGACGAGGCGCTGCTGGACGTATTCGACGAGCGGATGAATGAATATGCCGGAGTGATCCACATCAGGAGGGACTCCTTCGTGAAGGATCTTCTTCCGCTGGTGGCCGATCATTACGCCACGCTTTCGGGCGGCCGAGAGACGGTGTCGATTGACTATAGATCGGATCTTCAGAAGGGTTCGCTGGCGGATCTGCTGAAGGCCTCCAGAGAGAAGGACCGTCTGTTCAGATACACCACCGCCGGGGTCCAGAGGGATGATTTCCTCTTCGGGATGAACGGGTTCCCGATCCGCAGGTGCGGCTCGCAGGGACAGCAGAAATCGTTTCTTGTCTCGTTGAAGTTTGCCCAGTACGAGCTGATGAGGCGAAGGTGCGGCTTCCCGCCTATGCTTCTGCTTGACGATGTGTTCGACAAGCTGGACATGGGCAGGATCTCCAACCTTCTGGGGATGGTTGCGGGGAGCGACTTCGGCCAGATCTTCATAACCGACAGCAACAAGGTCCGCATGTCCGGAATTGTGGATGGTCTGACCGCTGACAGGGCTTATTTCGAGGCTGTCGGCGGAGAATTCAGGGAGATTTGACGATGGCGGAGTTTCAGAAAATCAAGGGTACGCCCCGCAAGACGGCTTTGGGAATGGACCAGCTGATTCCGTTGTACATCAGGGCTTTGAAACTGAGTGCGGGACTCAACACACAGCGGGTTTTCGCTGCCTGGGACGCTGTCTCCGGTGTCTCCGGCCAGACGCTTCGGAAGTTCTACCGGGACGGGAAACTCTATGTGACGATGTCATCTTCGATGCTGAGAAGCCACCTGGAGTTCCAGAAGCCGGCTTTGATCCAGGCCATGAACCGGTTTCTGAGCGAGGATGAGCTCTTCGTCAAGGACTATGACAAGGTCGGGTATGTCAAGGAACTTATTCTGAAATGATTGATTGTAGAGTCTTTTGATTGTTGGAAGGTTATGGACGGCAGGATCAGAATAATAATAGATCAGGCGATCCCGTTTATCGAAGGGATTTTTGAACCGTATGCGGATGTGCGTTACATGGAAGGCCGTGCGATCACCCGCGAGGATGCCATGAACGCTGACGCGCTTATCATCAGGACCAGGACGAGGTGTGACGCGGCGTTGTTGGAGGGAACGCCTGTGAAGTTCATCGCCACGGCCACCATAGGGATGGATCACATAGACCTGCAGTATTGTAATGAAAAGGGTATAATAGCCAGAAACTCCGCCGGCTGCAACGCCGGAGGAGTGATGAACTATGTGTTCTCGGCACTGTACGGCGTGGCCGCCAGAAAGGCCATCCGTCTTGAGGGTGGCAAGCTGGGGATCATCGGTGTCGGCAACGTCGGCCGCCGGGTCGATTCCGTGGCCGGCTCACTTGGCTTCAAGGTGCTGAAGAACGATCCTCCCCGCATGGCCGAGGAGGGGATGGAAGGCTTCTGCACTCTGGATTATCTGCTTTCCACTGCCGACATCGTGACCATGCATGTGCCTTTGAACGAGACGACAAGGGGAATGGCGGACGATGGATTCTTTGACATGATGAGGCCCGGAACGATCTTCATCAACGCCTCCAGAGGCGAGGTCGTGGATGAGACCGCCCTGAAACGGGCGATCCCGAGACTGGGTCCCGTGATTCTCGACACATGGAACAACGAGCCGGACATCGACAGGGAACTTCTGAACATGGTGGACATAGCCACTCCCCACATCGCCGGCTATTCCTACCAAGGCAAGCAGAACGGCACAACGATGGCCGTGCGCGCCCTTGCCCGCTTTTTCGGCATCGAGCCTCTGTACGAGTTCTTTCCCAGGACGGAGATCATCGACCTTGAGTCGATCCGTCTGGAGCTGAAAGGCAAGTCCCAGGGAGAGGTCGCCTCAGTCCTCCAGTACAACTATCCGATCTTCACCGATGACTTCATGTTCCGCATGGCCCCCGAGACCTTCGAGTCCCTCCGCACCAACTACCAGTACCGCCGCGAGTTCTACATCTTCTGAGGCAGGTGATCGCATCCTTGCGAGAGTAGGATTAATCGATTGTGAGGTTCCCGCTGCCGTTATCCTTAGTCGTCAAGCTTTTGGCTTTCAGCCCGCTGGTGTCTATGTCGCCAGAACCGGCATTGTGGAATGAGGCTGAATCTGCCTTCCCGGAAAGAGTGGTGTCCCCAGAACCTGTTGACGTTAAAGACAACTTGCCGACATCCAGGTCGCCGTACTCTCCGTCTCCGGAACCTTTTTTGTCGATGAACATTTCACCGGCGGTGATGTGCATGAACTCGTGATCACCGCTTCCGGTTCCTATAATTTTCAGTTTTCCTGAAATCTCAAGATTGAACGCATTGAGGTCTCCTGATCCGACAGTCTTTATGCTTAGAGAGTCACCCTTGAATCCGGAGATCCGCAGGTCGCCGAATCCTGTAGAGGAAATGCTGGTCAAAGACGGGGTGTAGACCAGGACTTGTGTCGGTCCGAAGATTCTTGCGGTCTTGTCGGTGAATCCAACCGTCAGGACTCCATCTTCATTAGTCACGCGGATTGAATCAGCCATCGTGTCGTAAGAGATCACCTCCACCTTGAACTCGTTCACGGTCTGAATGACAATCACGTCATTAAGGCCATCTTTTGAACACACCGAATGGAATTCCCCGGGATTGTAAGTCACTGTGTCGACTTCTCCTTCAGGGGATTGCCGCGATGCATTCTTGATCTGTTGCTTCAAGTCATCGCTGAATCTGAAGTAGCAGGATGACAAACCTGCCGCCATGAGGGCCAGCGCGGTGGCGGTCAGGATATTCTTAAATATTCTCATGATATTCATAAATCAGATGTTTCGTCATGTTCTTTTAACGTTTGATCAACAATGTCTTCGGGTCGAGTCCCAAAAGTTCCATCTTCTTGATGACGGCGGGCAGTTCGACTTCCAGGAACTCCTTTCTGTCGTTCTCCAGCACGATGTCCTTGGCTCGTCCGCTGATGAAGTAGCCGATGCCGCGCTTGTTGTAGATGATCCCCTCGTTGGTGAGCTTCTCGTAGGTACGCATCACCGTGTTGGGGTTCACGCCGATCGAGGCGCCATATTCCCGCACTGACGGGATCCTGTCATCGGCCCCCAGTTCTCCGGAGAGAATCCTCTCGCAGATCATGTCGCTGATCTGCAGGTAAATCGCCTTGTTTGAATTGAATTCCATAGCCCTGAACATTAATGTTGAAGCCTCCCTATCCTGAACCAGGACCATGTACCGCAGACAGCCAGAATCAGCAGAAGCCAGAAGTTGATGAAAGCGTTCATCCAGATGTCGAGACTGTCGGCATGTCTGATTACACAGTCCTCGAGCCAGTCTCCCCACCACTCAAGGTCGGCATTGGTGATGAAAGCGCTTACCAGACCGGAAAGTATCAGTTGAAGAGCGAAGAGTACAAGCAAGGTACCCACAACCTTCCATTTCTTGAACATCAAGCCTCCGAGCAGGAACACGATCGCGTTTTCCACTATGGCGGATGCCAGGATCCAGAATCCGTTGGCAGGAATCACCAATGAATCATCATACGTGTTTGCATTGATTCTGAATGACATCATAGAGTCTCCGCAGGATTTGTCAAACAGACAGACGAAAGCGTCGCTGAGGAGATAGACGGCAACATAGGCGAGCGGGATGACAACCAGAGAGATCAGCAGCATCGACACGAATTTCTCAAGTCTTGAGGCCGGCAGCATCAGCCACTCCGCACCCTTGGCCTTGTCTGTTATCTCACCGTAGGCTCTTGAAGGGAAGATCATCACAAAGACGGCGGTCGTCGCAAAGAACACTCCGAATCTTGCCCATATCGCGGGACCGTTGATTTCAATCCCTGTGAACACTTTCATCAGGCCTCCGTCGAACAACGCCGCGAAGAACATGTACAGCATGTAGAATATGATCGGGAACAGCGCGAAGATCAGCATCAGCATGCCGATGTTCCTCCATTGTCTTTTGAGATCGTAGGCAAAATATTTCCCGAACCTGCTTATTTTAAAAGTATTGTCCATAGTCATCCCTCCTTATTTATTGTTGAACATGTCCTTGACCGATGCCTTGTTCTTGTGGACAGCGTTGAAAAGGGCTTCCACATTGATCTTGCTGTCCTCGCCGGTCGTGTTCGGATAGGCCTGGAGGAATCCGCCCGGAAGCTGCTCGCTGTAAAGTGATTCCGGATGAAGCTGTGTGCCATAGTCAAAGTACAGCTTGCCTGTGATCTCCTCCACGGATGCGTTAAGCAGGACATCCTGACGGTCAAGGATGATGATCGGGTCGATGATGTTCTCAAGATCCCTTACCTGATGGGTTGAGATCACGATTGTGGAGTCATCGGAAGTATATTTCATGATGGCGCTGCGGAACTGCGTCTTGGAAGGGATGTCCAGCCCGTTGGTAGGCTCGTCCATGAACAGGTACTTGCAGCCGCAGGCCAGCGCCAGCGAGATGTAGGTCTTCTTAAGCTGCCCGGCTGACATCCGGTTCATTTTTTTGTCCGGATCGTTCTCGAACTCCTTCATGATCTCAAGGAATCTGGAATGGTCGTAGTTCGGCCAGAAGGCACCTCTTTCCCTTGCGAAGCATTCGGCCTTCATGGAGACCGGAAGAACTTCGTCCGGGAGGTAGAACTGGTTCCGGAGCAGGGTGGGAGTGCGGCTGAAAGGGTTTTCCCCATCGGTGGTGACGCTGCCCGAACTTACTTTCTTCAGGCCGCACAGAAGTGTCAGCAAGGTGGTCTTGCCTACTCCGTTCTCACCCAGAAGACCGTAGATACGGCCTTCCTCAAGTGTTGTCGTGATGCTTTTCAGAACGGGCGTCTTGCCGTAGCTGAAAGCCAGATCTCTGATTTCAATCATATCTTGTTAGTGTAATAGCTTATTAATACACTGTAAAGATAATGAAGTTTTTTGATATTCAAAGATTTTTTTAGAAACTGTTTAAATTTAAACAGCTTCTTAACAATTGTCGAGATTTCTTTCACGCCATTCGGTCGGCGTGCAACCCACGGCATTCTTGAATTGTTGTCTGAAATTGGACTTGTCGCTGAATCCCACCGCATAGCCTATGTGGCAGACGGGAGCTTCCGGATGCTTGAGCAGAAGCACTTTGGCCTCTCTTATCCTCAAATCCTTACGCCATGTCAGGAATGGTTTCTTCAGTACCCGCGAGCAGTAGAATGAAAGTTCCTCGCTGGTCAGCCCGAGTTCATCGAGTATCTTGTCCTTTGAGATGTCCTGCTCGTGATGCCGTCCTTCCTCTATCCATCGGTCAAGCCTTGCACTGACTTTCTCGATGATTCTTTTTGAGCTGACATTGTTCCGGATTCCGGTGAAACTGTTTTCCTTGATTCTCTTGAGTCTGCTGGAAATGTCGGCAAGCAGCGAATGGCTTTTGTCTGTGTGTTTTTTCATCTGTGGTCTTGTCAATTGGATATTAGGGTTCTTAAAGAAAAAGTGATGACCGGGAATCATAATCCGGCCATCACCTTCTGAAAAGTCGGAAATGGGAACCTACCATCCGAGCACGTAGGCGAAGATCAGCGGCGCCACGATCGTCGCGTCACTCTCCACGATGAAGCGCGGAGTCGTAGGGGAAAGCTTGCCCCATGTGATCTTCTCGTTAGGAACGGCTCCTGAATATGAACCGTAGGATGTGGTGCTGTCGGAAATCTGGCAGAAATAAGACCAGAGCGGTGTCCCCTTCCATCCGAGATCCTGCTCCATCATAGGCACGACGCAGATAGGGAAGTCGCCGGCGGTGCCTCCGCCGATCTGGAAGAATCCGACTCCGGCTCCGGTGGCGTTGGCCTTGTACCAGTCAACAAGGAACATCATCACCTCGACTCCTGTCTTCACGAGGTCGGTAGGGAACTCGCCACGGATGCAGTGGGCCGTGAATATGTTGCCGGTGGTGCAGTCCTCCCATGCCGGACAGATGATAGGGATGTTCTTCTCGCAGGCGGCCATCACCCAGCTGTCCTTAGGGTCGATCTCATAGTACTGCTCCAGAACGCCGCTGCGGAGAAGCTGGTAGATATATTCATAAGGGAAATACCTCTTCCCTTCGTTCTTCGCCTTCGTCCACACGTCAACGAGCGCACCCTCAAGGCGGCGGAACGCCTCTTCTTCAGGAATGCATGTGTCGGTCACGCGGTTGTAGTGGTTGTCGAGAAGTTCCTGCTCCTGCTCCGCGGTCAGATTCCTGTAGCCGGGTACCCTGTAGTAGTGAGAGTGGGCGACGAGGTTCATGATGTCCTCTTCAAGGTTGTTGGCCGAGCAGCAGACGAACGAGAACTTGTCCTGGCGGATCATCTCCGCGAGGGAGAGTCCGATCTCGGCGGTGCTCATGGCTCCGGCCATAGCAAGGAACATCTTTCCACCCTTGTCGAGAAGGTCGCAGTAGGCCTTCGCGGCGTCAACAACGCACGCCGAGTTGAAGTGGCGGTAGTTGTGGGTGATGAATTGTGAAATAGGTCCTTTTTCCATTTTTTTGTCCTGGTGTTAAAAGTGTTTTTCAATCGCTATCTCGTGTCAGAAAACCCCTCTGAACGTACAATAGTGTGCGAATTTAGAAATTTTGGATCACTTTTGCAATCCTTGGAATCCTACCTCCTGAAACTGCGGAGCCTCTGGGCGAGGTTCCCGGTCATCGCGGTCTTCATCATCTTGCGGGTGGTCTCGAACTGCTTCAGGAGCTTGTTCACCTCGGCCACGTTCGTGCCGCTTCCGTCAGCGATCCTCTTGCGGCGGCTTCCGTTGATGATCTCGGGATTGTCCCTCTCCTCAGGGGTCATGGACATGATGATCGCCTCGATCCCCTTGAAGGCCTTGTCGTTGTCGATGTCAATGTCCTTGATTGCCTTGCCGACTCCCGGAATCATTCCGGCCAGATCCTTGATGTTGCCCATCTTCTTGACCTGCTGGATCTGGTTGTAGAAGTCCATCAGGCCGAACTTGTCCTTGGCTAATTTCTTTCTGGTCTCGCGCGCCTGTTTCTCATCGAACTGCTCCTGAGCCTTCTCGACGAGGGAGACGACATCGCCCATTCCGAGGATCCTGTCGGCGATTCGTCCCGGGTGGAACACGTCCATCGCCTCCATCTTCTCTCCCGAGGAGATGAACTTGATCGGCTTGCCGGTGACGTACTTGATTGAAAGCGCCGCTCCGCCTCTGGTGTCGCCGTCCATCTTGGTCAGCACGACTCCGTCGAAGTCGAGCCTTTCATTGAAGACCTTCGCCGTCTCAACGGCGTCCTGACCGGTCATCGCATCGACAACGAACAGGGACTCTGTCGGTTTCACCGCACTGTGCAGGGCTGAGATCTCATCCATAAGCTCCTGATCCACGGCCAGACGGCCGGCGGTGTCTATGATGACCACCGAATATCCTTCCGCCTTGGCCTTGGCGACGGCGCCCTTCGCTATCCTGATCGGATCCTTGACTCCTTCTTCGGTATAGACCGGCACCTGGATCCCCTCTCCAAGCACCTTCAACTGCTCAATGGCGGCGGGACGGAACGTGTCGCAGGCGGCAAGGAGGACATTCATTCCTTTCTTGCTCCTGATGTTGTTCGCCAACTTGGCCGAGAACGTGGTCTTGCCGGAACCGTTCAGTCCGGCCACCAGGACTATCCCCGGATTGCCTTTGATGTCGATGTCCTGAGAGGCGCTGCCCATGAACTCGGCGAGTTCATCGTGGACGATCTTGACCATCATCTGCTGTGGCTTCACGGCAGTGAGGACGTTCTGTCCCATCGCCTTGACCTTCACCTTGTCGCAGAAATCCTTGGCGACGCGGAAGCTCACATCGGCATCCAACAGCGCCCTGCGGATGTCCTTAAGCGTCTCGGCGACATTGATCTCGGTGATTTTCCCCTCGCCCTTCAGAATCTTGAAGGATCTCTCAAGTCTCTCCTGTAAGTTGTCGAACATATTCAGAAGCTGTTTAAAAATAATTTCTCTTTTTTCTTACGCGGCCTTTCCGGCCATTCTCATCTTCCTCATCGGTCACATAGCTACTGCTACGCTCCCTCTTCCAAAGCCGAAACTGTCTCAAAAAAATCCGCATGATCAAATTCGGGAATCATTTTTTAACAGCTTCTCAGAGTTCCGTTAATTTCTTTTAAAGAATCTTCCACAGACCGCAAAGATAATCAAAACCCTCGGAAGAATGAAAAACTTTATTCCCCGGCTGCGGCACCGACGGTGGTCAGGCAGTAAGGCCCGGCATAGGATATGTTGCCCTGGCTGAAGAGCGCCTTGAGTTCCGGGCAGACTTCCAGCTTGGATGTCTTAGTGATGACCGTAAGAGGCTTGCGGGAGGTTGAGATCATCTCAGGGAGCCTTCCGGCCTCCTTCCCGCAGTCGGTGATCCGGCGGCCGATGTAGGCATCGATGTTCTCGGGTCTGTGCAGGAAGACCGTGACGACATCGGAGCCTTCTGGAACCTTGGCGCAGATTGCGCCGTAGCCGATGTAAGGGTTGATGTCCTTGACCACCGCTGAGGCTGAGAACACGGCCAGAAACAGACCGGCTCCCAACAGGAGTGCCGGGATGTTCCAGAGTTTCCGTCGGATCAGGAACCACAGTCCAAGGATGTTCGCCAGGGTCAGCAGGATGACACAGTTGATCACCGGCGCTTCGCGGGCGAAGGAATATTCAGTCAGAAGGTCATCCACGGCCTGAATCCGCACCGCTCCAAACAGAACAGGCAGCGTGGCCAATCCGATGACTGTGAATATGATCGAGAATATTCCTACAGACCATCGCATCCACCCCCGCTCTCCGATGCGGTCAAGCACTACGGGGAAGAGGTAAACGCAGAACGGAAAGACCGGCACAAGGTAGATAGGCAGTTTGGAACTGAACGAGGACAGTATCACGACAGTGGCGATGATCGTGCAGAGGAAAAGGACCTCCAAGTCGGAACGCTGGCTTTTCTTCCGCACCGGCAGCAGGGAAACCACAAACGTGCCGACCAGCAGCAGGCAGTACGGAGCGAGACACCAGACAATGGTCACGAGATAGAACCAGAACGGTCTGGCATGGGTGAAGGCGTTGACAGCGCGTCCTACTGTCTGTTTGAACAGAAGGTTGTCGATGTACTCGGCTCCGCCCTCGAACCACACGCATGCCAGCCAAAGGGCGGCGAGACCGGCGATGATGCACCATGTCTTGAATCCCAGGTACTTGCCAAAACCTTTCCGGTCCCGTTTTACCGCGAGGAACACGGCGATCGCAAGCGGCGGCATCAGAAGACCTACCGGCCCCTTTGTGAAAAGGGCGAGGAAAATCCACACCGGCAGCATCACCGGATCGGACCTCCGCGCGCCTTCCCCCGTGTACATCCGGTAGAACGTCCGCAGGGCCAGCACGATGAACAGGCACATCAGCATGTCCATTCTCAGCACAATCATGGTTCCGAGGAACATCACGCAGGTCAGCGTCATCCCAGCCACGGCCATCCGGTCCATCGCCGGGCGGCCTTTCATCACCCACCTGTCCATGATTCCGACGATTCCGAACGCCGGAAGGAGAGAGAACATCGAAAGCGCCATGCAGCTGTGGTGTCCGAACAGCAGCCGGCACAGAATCACGATCCAGAAATAGAGCGGCGGCTTGTCGGCGTAGGGAATGCCGTGGTTGTAGAACGCGAAGATGTGGCCGTCCGCGATGGCCTCGTCCGCTATGCTGAGGTACCTCAGCTCATTGGAAGGGGTGAAGTCCCGCATCAGCATCGCCGGGAAAAGGCAGATGAGGGTGAAGATGAAGACCGTCATCATCGGATGGCGGGTGAGGATGTTGCCCTGTCCGGGCAGAAGTCTGACGTTAAGCATCTGATGATTCTTTTTTACCCGGTCCGAGAACCAGGTTCCTGATGTACACCACGAAGCCGAAAACCTGGCCGAGAATCAGCACCGGGTCAAGCCTGATGATTCCGTAGATGATGATCATCCCGGAGCCGACAATGCTGATGATCCAGAATCCGGCCGGCAGCACGGACACGTGTCTGCGGTGCGAGAAGATGAACTGATAGACGAACCGCAGCGTGAACATCAGCTGACCGGTCGATCCGAACACCACAAGCCACAGGGGGATGTCGCTGTTGCTGAAGAAGTTCCGGGAATATTCCCGCGCATCTTTCAGCAGAAGCAGCGCCGCCACGAACGGAAGGGCCGGAAGCAGGATCTTGGTGAGAGTCCTCATCCGGTCCCACAGTCCGTTGGCGTTCAGGTTCCAAAGGTAGATGAAGTAGGCGATGAACTGCCCGAGGATGATTGAGAAATCATCCCTCAGCACGCCATAGACGAACATCAGGCACGCCCCGATCACGCTGAAGATCCAGTAGGACACCGGCGAGACCGATTTGTGAGCCATCTCTGATTTCAGCCACTGGAGGGCTGTCCGCAGTCCGAAGAACAACTGGGCGGAGAAGCCCAAGGTCAGGGTAAGCCAGACGGGAATGTTGTCAAACATATTCCGGAAAATATTTAACTCTCATCGACATTGCCATCGCCCACGGAATAGTTGATGTACCGGGGCTTCATCCAGCGGTAGGCGAAGCAGTCAGCGAACGGACCCCAGAGCCTGTTCCAGAGATGGAACTTGGATGTCCCGGCAGTACGCGGAAAATGCCTCACGGGAACCTGCCCGAAGCTGCCGCCTTCCTGGAGCAGCACAAGCGCCGGCAGGAATCTGTGCATACCCTTGAACATCGGGATTCTCTTGGCGGCCTGCGTGCGGATGATCTTCAGCGGGCAGCCGGTATCCTTGGCTCCGTCGTGGGTCATCATATTCCTGAACCCGTTCGCGATTTTGGACTGGATCCGCTTGAACGCCGTGTCCTTGCGGTTGGCCCTGTAGCCGGTCATCAGCGTGTGTTCCTTCATGCCGTCCAGCAGCAGGTTGAAATCCTCCGGAGTGGTCTGTAGGTCTGCGTCCATGTAGCCGACATATTCTGAGAAAGCATAGTCGAATCCTGCCTTTACGGCCGCGCTCAGACCGGCGTTCCTCTTGAAGCTGATGTAGAAGATGTCCTTGTGGCGGGAGCAGACCTCCTGGATCAGAGGGAGGCTGCCGTCCCTGGAACCATCGTCCACGAACAGCACGCAGGTCGGTACCTTGCTGTGGGGGATGAACTCAGACAGAGCCTTTTCCAGATTCCGGACATTTGCCTCCTCGTTGAAGACCGGCACCACGACCGTAAGGGAATATTCAGATGTTCTGTTCATATCGAAAACTAACTTGATTTCCTGTAACTGATGACCGCCCAGCTCCAGAAGGCCGCCGCGAAGCCGCACAGGGTGAAGAACTGAGGGATCTTGTCCGCAAATTTACTACCTTTCAGGTAAACAAGACGCATGACCTCGATGAAATATTTGAGAGGATTGAGGTAGTCTATCGGTATATTCATTGATTGTCGTTGCTTTTGATCGCGTTCCAGATGAACTCAACGTTCTCTTCCCTTCGCCCTGACAGGAACTCGTCCAGATCCAGCTCCGGAGAAAGTTTCCTCAGTGCTGGAATGCACAGGAACGAGGATGCGTTGAGTGAGATGATGTCCATTATCAGGCTTCTCACACTGATGTCCCTGACATGCCCTTTCTTGATTTCCTTTTCCAGCAGACCATTGAACCAGATCATGTAGTCTGACAGCTTGGGCCTCACGATGTCAATGACTTTCATCAGATTCTCCTCGTTGTGGATGAGCTCGTCGATTACGAACCAGATGAACCTGTCATTCTCCATCATAAGATTGAACTGCTTCCTGATGAATTGCGAGATGATCTCCTTCAGGCTTAAATCCTTGCTGTAAACCCCTTCCAGAATCTCCGCGATCAGCCGCGCCTTTTCATTGAATATTTTCTGGAAAAGATTCTCCTTTGACCTGTAGTAATAGTGCAGCATGGAATGGCTCACTCCGGCTCTCGCCGCGATGGACATCATCTTGGCGTTGCCGTAACCTTTTTCCATGAACTCCTCCTCCGCCGCCTTGAGGATCCTCCCGGCCGTGTCCAGCGTCTCTTCCTCCATGATCTTACCGCTTTTCATCATTTTCGGGAATATACTCTTCCGTGAGCAGTATCTTCACCGCTCCGAGAACCACAAATGATAGTAGTGCCACTCTCATAATTTATTAGAAGCTGTTTAAAAATAATACCTCTTTTTTCTTATGCGGCCTTTCCGGCCATCCCCATCTTTCTCATCCTGGACATTCGTGTTGGACAGAAATGTCTGACAACTTTGTTCGACAGGATTGTCGATGCAAATGTATTGATAAAATCCGAATCCGCAAAATGCGCAGCCTGTCAGTAGTAGAATAAGATCCGCAGCGTGGCCCCCACGTCATACCCTTGAACCCTTGGACATAGAATATGACAATCCGCAGGGGCATTGCCCCGGAATCTCCGCCAGCTTCGGGATTGTCAAGGATGGACAGTGCGGGTCTTCAGAACCCTTCCGGAGTCAGCAGCCCAGCCAGCCGAGGAAGTCGTCCGTCCGGGAGCGGCTGACGGTCAGGTCGGGCGCTGGCCCGAGATTGGCGGAAAGGTGTACCTTCGGCGTGATGCGGAGCCGTCCGCCAAGGAGTTTCGTGACACACTCCACGGCGTCCTTCGCGAAGATGCAGCCGCGCGAGACCCTGAAGAAACGCACCGGGTCGAGTTCGGCGACGAGCGTGTCCATCGTGGAATCGACGATATAGACCGCTCCGCCGTGTGTTACGACGTGATTGTTCTTGTCCTCAGAGTAGAAAAAAGCAATCTCGTCGGCCTTCACAGGCACTATCCTGTCGTTGAACTGCACCAGGAAACGCCTCTTGTACCCGTGATCCGGCTCCTTCTTCGAGATCGCCCCGAGAATCTTCTCCACATCCAGTTTTCCGGCCGAAAACTGCCGGCATCTCTCCACGGCCCTTTTCAGCGCCGAGGCGTCAATCGGCTTGAGGAGGTAGTCTATGGAACCGGCCTCGAACGCCTTGACTGCATAGCTGTCGTAGGCGGTGGTCATCACCACCCGCGGCTTCACGGCCACCTGACGGAAAATCTCAAAGCACTCTCCGTCGGAAAGCTCGACGTCCATGAAGATCAGGTCCGCGTCATCCGGCCTGTCCTTGAGCCAGGCGACCGATTCGCTCACCGAGGCGCATTCCCCGGCAATCTCGACATCCGGGAAATTGTTCTCCAGCATCTTCTCAAGGCTCCTGCGGGCCATCATCTCATCTTCTATTATAAGCACTTTCATAAGAGCGGCAGTTTGACCGTGTAGAAACCGTCTGTCCGGAGGATTTCGACCCCTTTGCCTGAACGGTCCCGGTACTGTTGGCGTATGTAGTTGAGGCCCAATCCGCTGGACTGAGCCTCGGTGATTTTCGGAATGAGGTTGTTCGTCACCCTCAGCGTCTCTCCGTCGGACACCACGGTGATGTCCAGCGGCCTGGACGGCGACACGGCGTTGTGCTTCGTGGCATTCTCGATGAGGAGCTGCACGGAGCACGGAACCACATGCCGGGACAGATCCTCGGGCTGGATGCGGACCTCCACGTTGAAACCATTCTGAAACCTTACCTTCAGCAGGTCTCTGTACATCTCGACGTAGGTCATCTCGTCCCGCAGCGTGACGATGCTTTCCTCCTCGTTGCGAAGCATATAGCGGTATATTCCCGCCAATTTATGAATATATTCGCTTGCCTCCTTGTCCCGTCCGTCCAGCACAAGGGCGTCCAGAATATTCAAGGAATTGAAAAGGAAGTGCGGATTGACCTGCTGCTTGAGGTTAAGGTACTGGAACTTGGCAAGGTCGGCGCGGTCCTTCTCCTTCTCGGCGTTGCGGCGGGCAGTGATGGCATGTTCAATCATGTAGATGACTGAATAGATAAGCGCCTCGGCGATGAATGCGATCAGTGTAAGCTCAAGGAAACTATTCGCAGAGAAGGAACTGTCGAAATGGAAAGGCAGACCGTAACCGACCATTGCCGCTGATGCCGCTGAAATTCCGGCCATAAAGGATGCTGAAGTGAGCACATGGCATGCTGTTGATTTCTTTCCGGACAAGTCTTTTGTCTGCTCCACGAAAAGAATGGTCACGCAGACCATCACCAGCAGGATGAAAGAGTTGTCCACAAACGCCGAAACCGCCTTCAGAACAGAGCCTCCCTCGAAGATGGTTGAGCTGAAAATGTAGATTATAATCCTGACAATCAAGATCATCGCGACCGCTATCGCAAGCCAGGTGATCTCAATGCCGCGTGTTTTGGGCTCGTTCCCGCTCTTGTCGGCGAAGTGTCTCATAAACAGCACGAGACCCCAGCCCATTGCCTCTGTGGTTGTGAATGTCGCGATGGCAGGGGATAGCAGCGGATGGTCTATGAATATACCGACGAGGGTCGCGATTCCGTTGCCGAGGATATAGCCGAGGATGTTCGCGATGATGATCACAATGGAGGAGAACTCGACACTCTGGCGGTATCTAAGGCAGAGGATGACGGTCAGGATGATCGTCAGCGTCGTGAGGATCAGCTCGTCACCGAAGTCCCACATTCTGCACAGCACCGCCGCCGCCACGTGCAGCAATGCGAAGAAGTGGATTATGGAAGAAGTCCTCGGTGTCATCGTCATCGTGTGGTTATTTCTTGCAATTTAAGAAAAATATCTTTCATTTCGTCGATAAAAGTAAGCGGTTCGTCACATTTTTTATCACCGTCCGTCTTTCTGATAATGATTAATCTGCCCATTTGACCTATATTTATCGGCAAAATGACACTAAAACCAGCTGATAACTGACAATGCAAAAGAATAAACTCACTTTTTGGGAGATGTGGGATCTCAGCTTCGGATTTTTCGGAGTGCAGATCGCCTATGCTCTTCAGAGCGCGAACATCAGCAGGATCTTCGCCACGCTCGGAGCGGATCCGCACCAGCTGAGCTTTTTCTGGATTCTTCCCCCTCTGATGGGGATGATCGTCCAGCCGCTCATCGGCAAATGGTCAGACAGAACATGGTGCGGGATGGGACGCAGAAAGCCTTATCTGCTGATCGGTGCGTTGGTCTCCGTCCTTGTGATGGTCTTCCTGCCGAATGCCGGAAGCCTGAGTTTTTCCTCAAGGCTGATCCTCGGACTCAACGGGGCGATGTGGTTCGGACTGTTCTCGCTCATATTCCTTGACACCTCGATCAATGTCGCCATGCAGCCGTTCAAGATGATGGTAGGAGACATGGTCGGCGAGGAGCAGAAGGCGCAGGCATATTCAATTCAGTCGCTTCTGTGCAACGCCGGAAGTCTCGTGGGCTATCTTTTCCCGATATTCTTCACATGGATCGGCATCGCCAACATCGCACCTAAGGGACAGATCCCGCCGTCCGTGATCTGGAGTTTCTGGTGCGGAGCCGCGATACTTATTGCCTGCGTGCTCTACACTTTCTTGAAAGTCAAGGAGATGAATCCTCAGGAATATGCCGAGTTCCATTCCATCGATCCTGAGCGTCAGATGGAGGAGGCGAAGGAAAATACGGGGCTGTTCAAGTTATTGTTCCACGCTCCGAAGACATTCTGGACCGTCGGGTTGGTGCAATTCTTCTGTTGGGCCGCGTTCATGTACATGTGGACATATTCTGCAGGAGCGATCGCCGCGAATTGCTGGAACGCCACAGACACGGCGTCCGAAGGCTATCAGGCCGCCGGCAACTGGGTAGGGGTGGTCTTCGCCGTACAGGCTGTGGGATCAATCCTATGGGCCATCGCACTCCCTAAGTTCCGTTCCTTGAAACTGGCTTACGTGGTGAGCCTTCTGATCGGGGCTGTGGGTTTCATTTCCGTGGCGTTCATCCACAACCCGTTCCTCCTCTGCGTGTCGTATTTCATGATCGGAACAGCGTGGGCCGCGATGCTCGCCCTTCCATTCACACTTCTGACCAATGCTCTTGACGGAGAACACATGGGCAGCTACCTCGGACTCTTCAACTGCACTATCTGCCTTCCGCAGATTGTGGCCGCCGCCCTTGGCGGAGTCCTTCTGAAAGCGTTGGGCGGAATACAGTCCAACATGCTGGTCGCCGCCGGAGTTCTTCTGGTGCTCGGAGCGCTGAGCGTCCGTCTCATCTCTGTGAAGAAATAACCTGATTAGAAGAAATAACCTAATTATATATATTTTTACTAAATGGGCAGATTAACAAATCAAACATTCCAAATGAAAAGGATTATAGCTGCTGTGGCGACCATGCTGCTTTGCTTGGTCGGCACTACCATATCCGCTCAGAGCGGGTATCAGGTGAAGGGAGTTGTAGTCGATGCCGCCGGTCCTGTCATCGGGGCCACTGTCATGGAACAGGGCACCTCGAACGGTACCTCGACAGGTGTTGACGGAGACTACATCCTTAAGGTTTCCAATGCCGACGCGACTGTGGTCATCAGTTGCATCGGCTACACACCCCAGTCATTCAAGGCTTCCGCCGTTCCGGCGAAGATTGTCCTTGCCACTGACACAGAGTTTCTTGACGATGTTGTCGTGATCGGTTACGGCACTGTCAAGAAAAGTGATATGACAGGATCCGTCTCCTCCGTGAAGGCCGATCAGCTCAACAAGGGTATGGTGACATCGCCTTCCGACCTGCTTCAGGGCAAGTCCGCCGGTGTCGTTGTCACGATGGGTGACGGCGCTCCGGGTTCCGCCAGCACCATCAGAATCCGTGGAGGGTCCTCTTTGAAGGCCAACAACAACCCTCTCATCGTGGTTGACGGATTGCCTCTGTCAGAAACCAGCATCAGCGGTGTCTCCGACGCCCTTTCTTCCATCAACCCTAACGACATCGAGAGCTTCACGGTTCTCAAGGACGCCTCCGCGACAGCAATCTACGGTTCCAGGGCTTCCAACGGTGTCATCATGATCACCACAAAGAAAGGCTCCAAGGGTGCGGAGGGCATCCATGTGAGCGCCGACCTCACGGCTTCCGTAAGTCAGAACGCCAAGTATGTGGACGTGCTGACGGGTGACGAGATGCGCGATCTCATGAAATGGTACATAGGTGCCGAAGGCGCCGCCTACGCCGCCCTCGGGAAGGAGAACACCGACTGGCAGAAGGAAATATATCAGCTCGGCAACACTGTGGACGGCAATGTGGCCGTGTCCGGAAGGGTCGGCAGGAGCGATGTGTTCAGGATGCCTTACCGCGTGTCTCTCGGCTACCACAATCAGGACGGAACCCTCAAGACTTCCAACCTGAAGCGTCAGACTCTCGCCCTCAACCTCAATCCGAGCCTTCTGGACGACCATCTTCTTGTCAACCTCAACGGCAAGATGATGAACATGGACAACAGGTTCGCAAACCAGGACGCCATCGGCGGTGCTGTCCGGATGGATCCTACACAGCCGGTGTATGACGCCAACGGCCTGAACGGTTATTATTGGTGGAACTACGGCAAGGGTACCCAGACCATCGACAACTGCAACACGATGGCCCAGATGAACCCGGTCGCCCTTCTGAACGACAAGATTGACAAGTCCAACGCCAAGCGTTTCATCGGCAACGCCCAGATCAACTACAAGGTGCACGGATTCGAGGACCTGAGCCTCAACCTCAACCTCGGTCTCGACTGGTCGAAGTCCGACGGAACGGTCGATGTGGCTCCTGGCACGGAGATGTCTTTCCACAACACACAGGAGTCCGGCTCAGGCTATCACAACAACTACACGCAGACAAAGCGTGACCAGACCCTCGAGTTCTACGGCCAGTATGACAAGACTCTCGGGAAGCACACTTTCAATGCGATGGCAGGTTATTCATGGCAGCACTTCTACAATTCCACCTTCAACGAGAAGTACAAGGCTGACGGGACGCTTCCTACCGCATCGGACTACTACCTGAGCAGCCCTAACGTGTGGAGAACGGAGTACTATCTCGTCTCTTTCTTCGGGCGCGTGAACTATTCGTTCAACGACCGTCTTCTCGTGACAGCCACCCTGCGTAACGACGGCACCTCCCGCTTCGCCAACAACAAGTGGGGTCTCTTCCCGTCAGTGGCCGTGAGCTACAATTTCGCCAAGGAGAAGTTCATCGCGGGCAGCGATGTCGTCTCGGCTCTAAAGCTCAGGCTCAGCTGGGGACAGACAGGCCAGCAGGACCTCCAGTCCGGCGACTATCCGACCCTGTCCTCCTACAAGTACAACACGAACCAGTCAATGTTCATCTTCGGCGACAAGGTGATCACTCCTATCACCCCGCTTGGCTACAACGCCGACCTGAAGTGGGAGACCACCACTACTTACAACATCGGAGTGGACTATGGTTTCCTGAACGATAGGATTTTCGGTAGCGTGGATGTTTACAAACGCGACACCAAGGATCTTCTGAACCGCACTCCTGTGGCAGCAGGAGCCAACCTCTCCAACTACCTGAACGCCAACATCGGCGACCTCACCAACAAGGGAGTCGAGTTCGAGTTCAACGCCATCCCTGTCCAGACAAGGGACTGGAGCTGGACGCTGGGCTTCAACGCCACTTTCAACGAGACGAAGATCACGAAGCTGACCACCGACGACGAGCGCGAGGACTACTACGGAATCACGACCGGCGGAATCTCCGGAGGTACCGGCAACACGATCCAGGTGCATCAGACCGGTCACGCTCCTAACTCGTTCTTCGTCTATAAGCAGGTCTATGACACGGACGGCAAGCCAATCGAAGGCCTTTACGCCGACCTGAACAACGACGGCAAGATTGACGACAACGACAAGTACTGCTTCCACAAGGCCGCTCCGGACTGGACATTCGGCTTCAACACCCAACTGTCCTACAAGCAGTGGACTCTTGCCATGAGCGCGCACTCCAATGTCGGCAACTATGTCTACAACAACATCGCCTCCAACGGAGATCTTCTCACCGACCTGTGGGCCAACAACTTCGTGAACAACCGCTACTCCACGGCCAAGGAACACAACTTCGCCTCGTTCGCCCAGTACTGGTCGGACATCTACATCGAGAACGCCTCGTTCCTGAAGATTGACAACATCACCCTCAGCCGTTCGTTCAGCTTCGGCCAGAAGACCCCGATGTCGTTCAATGTCTTCGCGACGGTGCAGAACGTGGCCTGCTTCACCAAGTACGGTGGAATCGACCCTGAGATCTTCTCCGGCATCGACAACAACATGTACCCGAGACCTCGTACTTACATCCTTGGTGTAAAGTTCAACTTCTAATGTGTCATCAATCATGAAAAAGATAATCAGATTTACAGCGACCGCACTTGCGGCGGCGATGTTCGCCGGTGCGGCTACCTCCTGCGTGGGTGACCTTGACGTCACGCCTATCGATCCGAATCTGGAGCTTCCGGAGCAGATCCTTGACAGTCAGGACGCTTTCACGGCCCTTCTCGCGAAGTGCTATCAGGGACTCTCCTGCTCCTCTTCCACCGGCCCTTCCGGGGATCCGGACATCGAAGGCGTGGACGGCGGCTACGGCCAGTACATGAGGGCGTTGTTCACAATGCAGGAGCTTTCCACCGACGTGGCCACCTGCTGCTGGAACGATGGCAACCTCTATGATATTCATAACCTCAACTGGAACGCATCCAACGAGTTTGTACTGTCGATGTACTACAGGATCTATTTCCAGATCGGGCTCTGCAACGAGTTCATCCGTCGTTCCAACGCCAGCGACATCAGCGGTTACACCCTGAAGAACGCCTACATCGCCGAGGCACGCGCGCTCAGGCTGTTCAGCTACTATCACGCCATCGACATGTTCGGCAACGTGCCTTTCGCGACCGAGCGTCAGTCAGTCGGATCGACCGGAGCGGAGCAGATCTCCCGCGCGGACCTCTTCGACTGGATGGTGGGCGAGTGCGAAGAGCTGCTTGACGGCAGCGACCTCGCCGAACCGGGCAAGAATGAATATGGCCGTTGCGACAAAGGTATGGTTCAGATGATTCTTGCCAAGCTTTACCTCAACGCCGAGGTCTGGAAGGGCACCGCGATGTACGCCGAGGCCGCCGCTGTCTGTGAGAAGATAATCAATGAATATCCTCTCCACACCGAGAGCGCCGGCAAGTATAGCGCATGGCAGGAACTCTTCATGGCCGACAACCATCTTTGGTCCGCCAACACAACCTACAACGGTGACGAGATCATCTTCGTTGTCGAGCAGGATGGCATCCTTGTCCAGTCATACGGGGCTACCAACTATCTTATCTTCGGCTGTACTGGCGGCAAGATGGACGCCGCGGCCATCGGAATCTCTTCCGGATGGGGAGGCCTTTCGTTGACAGGAGCCTTTACCAGCAAGTTTGAGGAGGGTGACGCCCGCGCCACATTCTACAAGGGTGAGGAGTTCGATCAGTACATCGACGCTATCCGTCGTGAGTCCGACAGCTGGTCGAACGGCTGGAAGTCGATGAAGTTCCTGAATGTGAACCATGATGGCGGCAAGGCCCAGGCCGATGGCTTCGTGGACACTGACTGGCCGGTGTTCCGTTCGGCTGACGCTTACCTTATGTATGCCGAGTGCGCCGCCAGAGGAGCCGCTGACAAGACCAAGGGACAGACCTGTCTCAACGCTGTCCGCGCCAGAGCGGGTCTGGGTAATCTCGACCTCAACCTTGACAACATCATCGATGAGCGTGGACGTGAACTATACTACGAGGGCTTCCGCCGTCAGGATCTCATCCGGTTCGGTCTCTTCACATCTGGTGACTACCTTTGGGAATTCAAGGGTGGTGTTCAGGCCGGTAAGGCTGTTGACGATCACTTCAACCTGTATCCTATCACCTCAGGTGAGCTCAACGCTAACGGTAATCTTAAGCAGAATCCTGGATATTAATAGATTATGAAAAAGTTATTTTACTCTATAATCGCTTTGGCGGGAATCCTTGCGGCTTCCTGCTCGACGGATGAGGACAAGCTTGTCTTTGATCCTTCATCCTCTGTGGCCCCGGAATTGGAGACTCTGGCCGGTGGTACCCTTGCGTCCGACGGTGCGGACCTGGCCTTCGAGTTCACCCAGCCGTCCTACAACATTGACGGAGCGAAGCTCTACACTCTTTACATTTCCGATTCGCAGGATTTCACGAAGCAGGAGAAACTTGCCGCCATGGTAAGCGGAACGACCGTCACTATCAAGCAGTCAACCCTCAATTCCGCAATCTTGAACCTTGGCGGCGAGGCTGACGCCGAGTTCACTGTCTATCTCAGGCTTGACTCCTGGCTTGCGAACAACAAGAACGTCGGTGTCGAGACCTCACTTGTCAAGTCAAACGTGATTTCCGCCACGTTCGTTCCTTACAACCAGCTGATTCTTGACAAGGATGTCTATGACCACATCTGGGTTCAGGGAGACTACTGCGGCTGGAGCCACGACAAGAGCCAGTTCCTCTACAACTATAACAAGGACGGCAAGACCTACAACGGTGTCATTGATTTCGGCGGGAAGGCTTCTGGCGGAATCAAGTTCACCGGTGCCGCTTCCTGGGACAACTCTACCGGCAACTGGGGTTCGGAGGCACAGGCCGAGGCCGCGGAGGCCGTGAGTGTTCAGCTCATCAACGGTGACGGTTCGCAGAACCTTGTCTGCTACGGCAAGCGTTTCTACGGATTCACCCTTGACAAGAACACCCTCCTCCTCTCCAAGGACTGGGGCGCCGATGTCATCGGAATCGTCGGCGGATTCAATGACTGGGGCGGACAGCCTGACATCGAGATGAACTACAACAAGGATTATGTCCGCTTCTGGGCTGATGCGGAATTCACATCAGACACCAAGATCAAGTTCCGCGCCGACGCTGCCTGGGATTACAACTGGGGCAAGGATGCGGGAGTAGGAGCCGACAACATCACCGTGACGGCCGGCAAGTACCGCGTCTATCTCGACCTCAACAAAAAGACCGTCGAGCTGAGCGCCACGATGTACGGCAAGGATGAGCCGACCGCCGGCGGTGACACGCCGGAGCCTGAGAAACCGGGCGCATGGTCTCTCGTCGGAACCCTTAGCGGCAGCGGCTGGAATTCCGATTTCGACCTGGACAACACTTCCGGCGACATCTGGCAGATCCGCAACGTGGAGATTACCGCGAGCGACGAGTTCAAGATCCGCGCCGACCATGACTGGTCCGTGTCTGTCGGCGGACCGGAGAAGAACTCCATGAGCACCATCGACCCGGGCAATGCCTATGGCGTGTACAAGCCGGAGCTTGGCAAGGCCTTTGCCGTCGGAGGCGAGAACATCCAGGTGGGAGTTGAAGGACTCTATGATGTCACTTACGACTATGCCGGCCAGACCATTCTCATCGAGGAGCACAGGGCGGTGTACTCGCTCATCGGTGAGATCGGCGGCAACTCCTGGACCAAGGACTTCGAGATGACTCAGGACGGTGATGTCTGGACCAGTCCTGTGGTGAACATCACCGGCGGCTTCAAGATCCGTTACGACTACTCCTGGGATGACGCGAACACCTACGGTGTCGCCGAAGGCTTCACTCCGGAGATCGGCGTGGAGTTCACAGCCGTGCAGCCGGGCGGAAACATCACCGTTCCCGCCGGGGACTACAAGGTCACTTTCAACGCCAAGACCCTTGGCGTCACAATCACGGCGGTGGCTTTCCCTGAACATCTCTACATGATCGGCGACGAGTTCGGAGGCTGGAACTGGATAAGTGACGGAATAGTCGAGCTCACTCCTGTCAACGGTCAGGAAGGCGAGTTCTGGACAGTCCGTTACTTCACGGCCAACCAAGGCTTCAAATATGCTCCGGAGAAGGATTGGGGCAAGGATTTCCACAGCCTCACGACCAACGACGGCTACACCGTGAAGGACGGCAACTGCGTTGTCGCCGAGGATGGCTTCTATACCGTCCATGTTGACCTCAAGCGTGAGATGGTCCACATCGAGCCGGCGAGAATCTACGGAATCGGGGACTGCTTCGGCGGCTGGGACGCCAAGATGGAGGCTGCGCTCTTCAAGGCTGACGGCAAGACTCTCAAAGCCACTCTTCCGGCTGACGGACAGCTTCGCATGTACGTCGAGTCCTCCATCGCCGACTCCGACTGGTGGACCCGCGAGTTCATCATCCTTGACGGCAGGATCGTCTATCGCGGCAATGGCGGCGACCAGGACCGCATGGCCTGCACAAAGGGACAGGAGGTGACTCTTGACCTTAACGCCGGCACCGGAACAATCAAGTAACATCTGACTTTTTTCAGACGCACCCGAGGGAGGAATATGCCCGGGTGCGTCTGATTCATTATGTTCACAGACATATTCATAAATTATGAAACGCTCATCATTCCTCTTTGGCATCCAGAGTCTTATCGTGGCTGCCGCGTTCCTTTTGGGATGCGACAAGAACGGTGCGGCGCCGGATCCGACCCCCGAACCTGTCACTCCGGAACGCACAGGAGAGTCGGGAATATCCTACCAGCTTCTGGTGTATTCATTCGCCGACAGCGACGGCGACGGATGCGGCGACTTCAGAGGAATCCGCTCCAGACTTGACTATCTGAAGGAGATGGGGGTTCAGGCTATCTGGCTCTCCCCGATCCACGAAGCTTCATCCTATCATGGCTACGACGTGCTGGACTATTCCGGCGTCAATCCGGACTACGGCACCGAGGCCGATTTCAAATCCCTTCTGGACGCGGCACACGCCAAAGGGATCAAGATTTATCTTGACTATGTGCTGAACCACACTTCCAAGGATCATCCGTGGTTCCTTGACGCGAAAAAAAGCGCGGACAGCCAGTACCGCGACTACTATATCTTCTCCAACAACCCTCAGGCCGACATCCGTGACGGAAAGATCCCGATGATCGCCACAGAGGGGGCGCGCGGCTACGACTCCGGCCAATGGTTTTCCGCCGTCACGGGAGTTGAAGGCAAAATCAAGGTGAAGTTCACCCTCGCCTTGGACAATTCCGGAAAGCCTTCGACCCTGAGGATGGACAAGGTGGACGAGGTGGTCAACTCAGGCAGTCAGAACTCGGGAATATGGCTGTACTATGGGGACGGTTCCATGACGCAGTTCTACAATACTGGAGCCAGGGAATGCTCTCTGTCGCTGGAGTTCGAGTCTTCATGGGGAGTTCTTGTCAGAACCAGTCAGACCCAATGGGACTCCTATAAGTACGGCGCTCCATCCGGAAAGAACCAGCTTTCCTACGGTGTCTCGCTGACACTTTCGAACACAGATGCCCAGGACATCCTTCTGCCCGGTATGACCACCACGATGTACCACTCGCATTTCTGGACGGTGTGGTTCGCCGACCTGAATTACGGCCCGGCGGCTTCCTGCGAGCAGTCCGGAGCTTTCAAGGCAGTCTGCGAGTCGGCCGACAAATGGATCAGGATGGGGGCTGACGGCTTCCGTCTGGACGCCGTCAAGCACATCTACCACAACGCCGCTTCGGACGAGAATCCGACTTTCCTGAAGAAGTTCTATGACCACTGCAACTCCACTTTCAAATCCGCCGGCGGGCAAGGTGAGTTCTACATGGTGGGCGAGCAGTTCAGCGACGCCGCGGAGGTCGCTCCATATTACAAAGGTCTTCCGGCATTCTTCGAGTTCAGTTTCTGGTGGAGGCTCAAGGAATGCATCAACAACGGTAGCGGAAGTTCGTTCGTCGGGACGATCCAGAGCTATCAGAAGCTTTACTCCGGCTACCGTTCCGACTACATCGAGGCCACCAAACTGTCCAACCATGATGAGGACAGGACCGGCAGCGACCTTGGGGGGAGCGTCGCAAAGATGAAATTGGCCGGAGCCGTGCTCCTCACCGCCGGTGGCCGGCCGTACATCTACCAGGGTGAGGAACTCGGCTACCGGGGGACAAAATCCGGCGGCGATGAATATGTCCGAACCCCGATGATGTGGAATGCGGACGGGTCTTCCCTCGCCGACGGCAAATTGGGCGGCAAGGTGGACAGGTCAATGCTCGCGGCCTCAATCTCTGTCGAGAGCCAGGCGAAGGACGATGATTCCATCCTGAATGTCTATCGGAAGTTCGGAGTACTGAGGGACGAGTATAAAGCCTTGGCGAAAGGCTCGTTCGATTATTGTCCGGCCGCAGCCTCCGTAAGTGCGGTCTCTGCCTGGTACCGGTCGTATGAGGATCAGAAAGTTCTGGTCATCCACAATTTTTCCGGCGGCAACGCCACGGTGAGCCTCACTGCCGACAACCTTGACAACGCCATCGCCACCAACGGGACGGTCAAGGTGAACGGTACGAAGGTGACTCTGGGGGCATATTCATCTGTGGTTTTTCTGCAATAAGTTATCTGTCAAAATATGAGACGCACGCTATCATTCTTGCTGACCGCTCTTGTGGCATTCTCCTGCACCCCGAAGGCGAAGGAGGCCGTAGAGGAGCCGGATTGGACCCGGAACGCCGTGGTCTATGAGTTGAACACCCGTCAGGCTACCGCCGAGGGTACATTCGCTGCCGCCGAGAAGAAACTCCCGGAGCTCAAGGAACTGGGGGTGGATGTGGTCTGGCTGATGCCGGTCTATCCTATCGGTGAGAATGGCCGCAAGGGAACCCTCGGCTCCTACTACGCCATCAAGGACTATTGCGACATCAACCCCGAGTTCGGAACACTTCAGGATTTCGACCGTTTCGTCGGGACGGCCCACGACCTCGGACTCAAGGTCATCATCGACTGGGTTGCCAACCACACTTCTCCGGATCATCCGTGGGTGACGGAGAAACCTGCCGACTGGTACGTCCGCGACGCGGAGGGCAACACGATTGTCGAATACGACTGGACAGACATAGCCAAACTCAACTATGGCTCGAAGGAGATGCGCGCCGAGATGGAAAAGTGCATGCGTTTCTGGCTGGATCGGGGAATTGACGGGTTCCGTTGCGATGTGGCCTATCAGGTGCCAGGGGACTTCTGGGCTGACGTTCTCTCGAGATTCAGGTCTGAATATTCCCGCAGGCTCTATTTCCTCGCCGAGGGTGAGGAGGCGTGGCTGCACGAGGCCGGTTTCGACGCCACCTACGCCTGGAGGCTCCATCATATGCTGAACGACATTGCGAAGGGGAAGGCCACGGCCGACAGCCTTGCGCATTATGTGGAGTGGAATGCGGCGACCTACCCTTCAAATGGTTACAGGCTCTCGTTCACTTCCAACCACGACGAGAACTCCTGGAACGGTACTGAATATGAGAGGATGGGTGACGCATGGAAGGCCATGGCTGTCCTCTGCTGGACCCTTCCGAACGCCCAGCCGCTGATCTACACCGGTCAGGAGGTCGGCTACAACCATCGTTTCGAGTTCTTCGAGAAAGACCCGATGCCTGACTGGCATCATAACGCCACCACTGATTTCTACTCCTATCTTAACAAGGTGAAGCATGCGCATCCGGCTCTCCGTGCCGACAATCCGTCGTTTGAGGTTGTTTTCTGCACTGATTCCGAACTGGTCTTCAGGCGCGTTTTTGAGAGCGACAGCGTGACCGTCAGCGTCCAGCTGAAGGCTCCGTGGAACTGGAGCATAACGGTTCCCGAGGGAAGGATATCACAGGTCGAGCCCCCGAGCTGGTGGGTGGGGATGAAGACCCCGCTCCAGCTGATGGTCCACGGGGAGGCCATCTCCGGCTATGATGTCAGGATTGAGGGCGAGGGAGTAAGCGTCAAAGAGATTCATAAGGCTGAAAGTCCAAACTATCTGTTTGTGGACGTTGCTGTCAGCCCTTCGGCCAAGCCCGGAGAGTACGGAATCATATTCACAAAGGATGGGAAGTCCTTCCGCTATCCTTATCAGATTGCCGCGAGGGAGGAGGGTTCCGCCGAGCGTGGAAGTTTCACCACATCGGATCTTATCTATCTGATCTGTCCTGATCGTTTTGCCAACGCTGACAAAGGTAACGATGACACCGACGATACCTCCGAGAAGGCTGACCGCAGCGAGCCGTTCGGCCGCCACGGTGGTGATCTTCAGGGTATTATCGACCATCTGGACTATGTGGCGGATCTTGGAGCCACCGCCATCTGGTGCACTCCGCTTCTGGTGGACGACCAGCCGGTCGAGTCCTACCACGGCTATGCCTGCGGGGACTATTACCGCATCGACCCACGCTTCGGCAGCAACTCGCAGTACAGGGAATATGTCGACAAAGCCCACGGGAAAGGCCTTAAGGTGATAATGGACATCGTTACAAACCACTGCGGCACAGGCCATTGGTGGATGAAGGATCTGCCGTTCAACGACTGGATCCATCAGTTCCCAGAATATACCGGCTCGAACATCGCCTTCTCCTCGGTGATGGATCCGAACGCCTCGCGGCATGACGCGGACTTGCAGGTCAGCGGATGGTTCGTCCCTTCGATGCCGGACATGAACCTCGACAACCAGTACCTGCTGAAATATTTCCAGCAATGGGCGGTCTGGTGGACGGAATATTCCGGACTGGACGGTCTGCGCGTGGACACTTATCCTTACAATGAGAAAGTCCCGATGAGCAAGTGGTGCGAGGCCGTCTTGAATGAATATCCCAACCTCAACATAGTGGGGGAGTGCTGGGACACCAACATCGACCATCTTGCCTATTGGCAGGGCGGCAACGCCAACCGGGACGGTTTCGACTCGCATCTTCCGTCCATCATGGATTTCCCTCTACAGGAAGCCATCAATGCCGCTCTCTGCGAGGATGAGCCGCAGTGGGGGCAGGGAATGGTACGGGTGTATTCCGCCCTCTCGCATGACGCTACCTATCACGATGTGTCCATGATGCTGACATTCCTGTCCAACCACGACCATTACCGTGTCGCCGACGCTTGGAGGCAGAATCCGGACAAACTGAAGATCGCCTACATACTTCTGGCCACAATCCGCGGGATCCCTCAGATCTTCTACGGTGACGAGATGGGATTCGCCACCGGCAAGGCCTACAAGAGCGACGGCGAGTTGAGGATGGATTTCCCAGGCGGTTGGGAAGGCGACAAGGTTGACTTGTTCACCGAGGAGGGTCGTGCCTCCGCCACCGTCTCTGTCGGAGGAAAGACAATCCCGCAGGGACAGCTTGCCGAGCTTCACGACTATGCCAAGACCCTGTTCCGGTGGAGGAAAGACAAGGAGGTGATCCATAACGGCCGCACCATGCATTTCATCGGCAGGGACAACACCTACGCCTTCTTCCGCTACAACGACACCGACAAGGTTTTCGTCTTTGTGAACAACTCCCCTGAGCCGAGAACCGTCCCGTGGTCCCACTACGCCGAGATCGCCGCCGGTCTGGAAGACGGTCGCGATGTCCTCACCGGCGAGACCGTCCGGATTTCCGACTCCACCGTCATCCCGCCTTCCACCGCCCTTGTCGTGGAATACTCACTGAAGTAGGTCATCACCTTGCATCCTCACTCCCGACAACTGGACCGAATGGCCGCTGTAGAAAAAGGATACGCCGCAGGAATCAGTTTTGATGAAAAAATCGTTATATTTGCCGTCATGTTAGGGACAATAGTAAATACCTGCACCATAATAGCCGGCACTATCATCGGCGCCGTGTTTCACAACGGAGTGAAAGAACAGTACCGCCGTGTGCTCTACGACGGTTTGGGATTGGCATCCATCGCCATCGGCTTGAATGCGGCAATCTCGCACATGCGCGAGAGTCAATATCCCGTGCTGTTCATCATAGCCATGGCATTGGGAGGCGTAGCGGGAACGGCTTTGGATCTTGATGCCCGTTTTCGCCGGCTGATAGACCGCCGCACAGCCAAACGCTCCAAGGAGGACAAAGGGGCGAATTCGCTTGCCGACGGACTCATCACCGCGATGCTGCTCTATTGCATAGGACCGCTGTCGATGCTGGGGCCGGTGGTGAGTGCGCTGAAAGGCGACAATACGCTGCTCTTTACCAATGCCACGCTGGACCTTGTCTCAGCTGTAGTCTTCGCCTCCACCTATGGCATCGGTATGTTGCTGGCCGCTCCAGTGCTGTTTCTGTGGCAGGGGGCGTTCTATGCGGTGGCTCTGATGTCGAGCCAGGCCGTGAGCGATGCATTGATGAACGAACTGCTCATCGTGGGCGGTCTGCTCATTCTGGGCAGCGGCCTGTCGCTGCTCAAGCTTAAGGACTGCAAGATACTCAACCTGCTGCCCTCCCTGCTGGTACCCGTGCTGTGGTTTGCGCTGAAGGCACTTTTCTAATATTATGAAGCAGCCTTTCGACTTTTGTCAGCCTCTTTATTGACTGTTTGCTTTAGAAGCTGTTTAAAAATAATTCCTCTTTTTTCTTACACGGCCTTCCCGGCCATTTTCATCTTACAGCTTGCCGTAATCTTCATCGCTGACGGGTTCAAGCCATTCGTTGGGCTGCGAACCGGGGCAGGTGTTCTCGACTTTCACGTGGGTGGCGAGATGCTGGAACCATGAGTCTTTCTGCGCTCCGTGCCAGTGCTTCACGCCCTCCGGGATGTCAACCACATCGCCGGCTTTGAGCGCCACGGCTGGCTTCCCCCATTCCTGATACCAGCCGCATCCGCTGACGCAGATGAGAATCTGGCGCGCTCCGTGATGGATATGCCAGTTGTTGCGGCAGCCCGGCTCGAAAGTCACATTAGAAATAGGCAGAGCGCTTTCTCCGTCCGAGCCCAGATTCACCGGGACGACGGGGTTAAGGTAGGAATCGCCTGTAAAATACTGGGCGTAGCCGACATTGGGCTGGCCCTGCTTCCAGTCGCCGGCGACGGCATCAGCTGCGCTGTCGCACTGGCTCAGCCCGTTTTCACTCAGGAATTTGCAGAGTTCATCAATCTGCTCCGGAGTGTTTCCCATGCGCACGGCTCCGGCCTTGTGGGAAGAGAGCTGAGGCGCGACACCCTTGAGGGACGACAGTGCCGCCACGGTGACAATCTCCCTGTCTGCGGGAGAAAGCTGGTCACCTGCGAATATGTCACCGAAAAGATGCGATTTCAGGTAGAAGTCATCTTGAGGACAGAACGCATAGTCAAAGGGCCGTCCTGTGAGCTTCGCCTGCACTTCCGTCCCCGTTTTCAGGGCAGCGTCAGCGTCATCCCACACGGCCGGCCGCATCCAAGGCTTCCCTTCATTCCATGATTCATTGCCATCCTCAAGCACCTTTGACAGAACACCCAGCGCATTAAGAGAGCGAGGGAAGCCGGTGTAGGCGTACAGCTGCGAGAAAGCTTCCTTAAGTTCGTTGACTGTCACGCCGGAATCCAATGCGGCACGGACCGCAGGTTCCAGCCGGACGAGGTCGCCTTGAGCCTCAAGTGCGGCGCAGGTCGCAAGATGGAGCTGACGCCCGGACAGACTTTGAGCTTGAATATTGATTGACATGACTGAAGACATTATTATGAGAATTGCTATATGTTTCATTGTGAAAAGTTTATCGACTGATATGATTCATTGTCGACTGTCGGGATATTACGATGTCCTGCGATATTCCGACGGTGTCGCTCCGGTGTGCGCCTTGAAGAAGCGGACAAAGTGCTGTGGGTATTCGAATCCGAGCCTTTGACTTAGCTGTGAGATGCTCAGCGTCTCGTCAGAGAGAAGTTTTTTGGCGGCGGACAGAATCCGGTCGTTTATGTAGTCCCGGGCTGTGCGGCCGGTCTCGGTCTTCACCAGTTCACCGAAATACTTTGGCGAGTAGCAGCATTTGTCGGCGAAGTATGCCACTGTGGGCAGACCTTCGCTTTCGGCAGTCTCGGCAAGATAAGAGTCCAGCAGGGTCGAAAACTTCCTGACCACGCTATGGTTGATTTCCTCGCGGGTGATGAACTGCCTGTCGTAGAACCTCAGACAGTAGTTCAGAAGCAGTTCGATGTTGCTGACGATGAGTTCGCGCGAATGTTTGTCTATGCTCCGGTGAAGCTCCTGCCCGATAAGGCTGAGCACTCCTCTGAAAATCTCTATTTCACCTGCGGAAAGATGCAGGGCCTCGTCGGAAGTATATTCAAAAAACTCATAGCGGTCGATGGCTCTGCCGAGCGGGGTGCGGGCGAGCAGGTCCGGATGGAACACCAGGCCTGTCCATTTCGGATACTTCACCTCCGGATTCGCCTCCACCTTGACGCTCTGTCCAGGAGCGAAACTTGTAACAGTCATCTCGTCGAAATCATATTCAGTGAGACCATAGGAGAGTTTGCATCCCTTGTTTTCCTTCAGGAACAGGGCATAGAGTCCGTAGTGGTAGATTCCTTCCGTCACCTCCCTCTCGCGGTCATAACGCACCACGCTCACCTGTGGGTGCAGAGTCTTAAAGCCGTAGTAGTCGTTGAACTCCTGTACTGTGTTGAAATAAAATTCTTTCATAATAAGTCTCCGTTTTTCGGCAGCTTCTTGGATTGCCGGGGATAAAGATACTTATTTTTCACCTATGACATCCATCACGTCCCCGGCGACCTGTTCCGGAGTGAGGCGGTTCGCTTTCAGGAGTTCCTCCACGATGTAATGGTCCTCGAACTGTTTGCGCTGCCCGCGAACCAGCACTTTAATATCGCTGTCGCCATAGTACCTTGCGATCTTCTCGCCCCATCCGCCGTCAATCTGTCCGTCCTCAAGCGTGACGACAAGTTCGTGGTCGGTTTTCAGGGCTTCCAGAGTTACGGTGTCAAGCGAAGTGATGATTCTCGGATTGATGAGTGTCGCTTCGACCCCGCGTGACAGGAGCAGGTCACAGGCCTTCTCTCCGAGCTGATAATAACTTCCGAGGCCGAGAATCGCCACTCGGCTGCCCCTGCGGGTGATTTCATACTCCGGAGCGGACCAGTCAACGCCATCTGTTTTTGCATCGGTACGGGAGATTACTCCGTTTACAGGCACACGGATCGCCACCGGATGCTCCCGGTAGGTGACGGCCCAGTCGAGCATAGCGAAATATTCTTCACGGCAAGAAGGGGCCAGATAGATGAGATTCGGAATGTTCGCAAGCAGGGAAATGTCGTAGAAGCAGGTGTGTGTCACATCGTTCAGGCTTTCGATTCCGCCCCCGAACACAAGCATCAGAGCGGGATTGTCATTGATGCAGAGATCCTGCGAAAGCTGGTCATAAGTCCTCTGAATGAATGTGCTGTAAACTCCCCAGACGGGTTTCCCGCCGCGCTTCGCTATTCCGGAAGCCATCGCGACCGCCGTTTCCTCGGCGATGCCGACATCCACGAATTGTTTTCCGGCCTGTTCTCTGCGCGGCCGGGTGAATCCTAACACGGAAGGCGTACCGGAGGTTATGGCGACAAGCCGCGGATGTGAAGGCATCTTCTCAAGAAGATAGCGGGCCGTGAGGTCTCCGTAATCCTCACTCTCGGACTTGAGTTTCGGTTCCCCGGTCTGGGCATCGAACGGCGCTCCGTAATGCCATTTCTCCTTGTTTTCTTCGGCATATTTCAAGCCTTTGCCTTTCAGGGTGTTGATGTGTACCACAATCGGTCTGTCGATATCCTTCACTTTCCTGAATGCATCAATCAGGGAAGCGACATCGTTGCCTTCCGCCACATAGACATATTCAAGCCCCAAAGCCTTGAATAGGTTGTTCTCCGCCTTTCCGCCGGTTTCCCTGAGCAACTGGAGATTCCTGTACAGGCCGCCGTGGTTCTCCGCGATGGACATCTGGTTGTCGTTGACGATGATGATGAAGTTGCTGCGGAGTTCCGCTCCCGCGACATTCAGCCCCTCAAGAGCTTCTCCTCCGCTGAGCGAGCCGTCGCCGATCACGGCGATGACATTCTCCTTGCCTCCCGCTAGGTCGCGCCCCTTGACAAGTCCGCAGGCGAGGCTGACGGATGTCGAGGTGTGGCCGATGACGAAATGGTCGTGTCCGCTCTCCGAAGGTTCGCTGTAGCCTGTCACGTCATCGTAGTGCGCCGGATCCGTAAACGCCTGTTTTCTGCCTGTCAGAATCTTGTGGGCATAGCTCTGGTGGGAGACATCGAAGACAATCCTGTCCTCGGGCGAATTGAATACATAGTGAAGTGCGACAGCCGCCTCCACCATTCCCAGGTTCGGCCCCACGTGACCGCCGTGAGCGCTCAGTTTTTCGATCAGATAATGCCTCACCTCGTCGGCAAGGATGTTCAGCTGCCCGATGTCCAGTTTCTTGACATCCGCGGGACCATTGATTTTCTCAAGATACATGTCGTGTTTTGTTTATTTGCCTCCGGACTCTCATCGAATCAATGACTCTTTTTGAATCCGGATGCAAATTTACTTTTATATGGAGAACGGTACCATACCGGCAATACGGAAGATGTTACCGGAATTACGCCTTATCCGGAAAGACGACTCCGGACAATGTTGTCCCGTGAGCCCATTATTTCTAAATTTGCATCGCAAGATACATTCTATGCCAGGACAGCTTGTGCATGGAGGCAACAAAAACAGATTGTGATATGGGAAATAACATCGTGCCGGATTGGGCCAAAGGTCTCAATTGCTCCATCACCGTGTGCGACAGCAACGGAGTGATCATCTATATGAACGACAGGGCGGTAGAGCAATACCGCAAGCGCGGCGACCTGATAGGCCGCAACTTGTTCGACTGCCACGGCGAACGCTCGCAGGAAATTATCCGGGGACTCTTGGCGACCGGGGGTTCGAACTGCTACACAATTGAGAAAGAGGGAGTTCGTAAGCTGATTTTCCAGAGCGCATGGACTCTGGACGGCAAGGTAGCCGGGCTGTGCGAAATTTCAATCATCACCCCGGACTCTATGCCGCACTATGTCCGCTGACGACCGTAAAACCAGACTCCACGGCCAATATAGGAACACTTTCGACTGAAGTGTTTTCCGGCATCATGACGCTTTCTGAATATTCCGGCTCAAAGGTAATGAATATTCGAGCCTCCTCAGAATCCATGAATATTTCCGCATTATGGCTACCTTTGCCGCATGAACGCGATGAACAAGGAAATGCTGAGGCTGGCTCTGCCGAGCATATTCGCCAACCTCACCGTGCCGCTTGTCGGGATGGTGGACATCGCCGTGGCCGGGCATCTGGACGCTTCGGCGGCGGCTCTGATCGGCGGAGTCTCGGTCGGTTCACTGATGTTTGACCTGCTGTACTGGAATTTCGGATTCCTGCGCGCCGGGACTGGCGGAATGACAGCCCAGGCATTCGGACGGCAGGACTGGAACGATTGCGTCGGCAACCTTATGAGGGGAGTCGGACTTGCGTTCATCATAGCGTTTGCCCTGCTACTGATCCAATGGCCGTTCCAGAAACTGATCTTCCTCTTCATCGGCTGCTCCGACGAGGTACGTTCGCTTGCCCTCGAGTACTTCTACATCCGCATCTGGGCCGCACCGGCGACCCTCATCCTGATGGCTTTCCGTGGGTGGTTCATCGGAATGCAGGACACGTTCAGCTCGATGCTCGCTGACGTGATCGTCAACGGAGGCAACGTCCTGTTCAGCATAATTCTCGCTTTCGGGATCCCGGGGACAGACTTCGGAGGCCTAGGTTTCAAGGGAATAGCCTTGGGGACAGTCGTGGCGCAATATTCAGGGCTTCTTTTCGCATCGGGCCGTGCCGCTCTGAAATTCAGGAATATAATAGGAGGCGTTTCGGTGCTGGATCTCAAGGCCGCTTTCAATGGTGACAAAGTCCGGAGATTCTTCTCCGTCAACCGAGACCTTTTCATCCGTTCGGTCTGCTTGATAATCGTATATCTGGCATTCACCGCCATCTCCGCCCGTTTCGGAGATGTGTTGCTGGCCTCATGTTCCATCATGCTGAAGCTTCTTCTGATCTTCTCTTACTTCACGGACGGTTTCGCATTCGCCGGCGAGGCGTTGACCGGGAAATATGTCGGCGCGCGTGAGGTTAATAAGGTAAGAGAGACCGTAAAGTACACATTCGTCTGGAGTATGGGCATAGGATTGTTGTTCATAGGAATATATTCCCTGACAGGAGTGCCGATGCTCAGGCTCATGACTTCGGATTCATCTGTCGTGGAGGCCGCCAAAGCATTCATGCCGTGGCTCATCATGATCCCGTTGGTCGGCTGCCCTGCCTTCACTTGGGACGGCATCTACACCGGTGCCACCGCCACCAAAGCCATGCGCGATTCCAACATCGGCTGTGTCGTCGCCTTCTTCGCGGTCTGGTTCTCAGGAATATTCCTGTTCCACCCCACCGGTTTCGCCGCCGCCCAGCTCCTCTTTGCCGCCTACTTCTCCCACCTCATCTACCGCTCCCTCTATCAGACCGCCCTCTACCGCAAATCCATCCTTGATCCGATCCGGTAGCGGCCACTTGGGCCGCCGAAGTGACAGATGATCATCTTTTTCTGAAATGCTTCCCGACAACGGGAAGGGAGGAGAGGGGAAAGTCGCGTTTGATGATCACGGTACAGAAGACTATGATCATGACGGTGTTGAGCGCGATGGCGAGCCAGAATCCTATATGGGCGTTGGCACAGGACATACATACAAACAAGATCACGGTCAGGCTGACGTACAGAGCGATGTCCTTAAGCGGGTACTTGATCGGGTACTTCTTCTGGCCGACAAAGTAGGACAAAAGCATCGCCACTCCGTAGCCGGCGAAACCGGCCCATGCGCAGGCCATGTAGCTGAACTTGGGAATGAACAGGATGTTCACACCGAAAAGCACCAGGCAACCGATCCCCGAGAACAACGCTCCCCAAAGTGTCCGGTCCGTAAGCTTGTACCAGAACGACAGATTGAAATAGATTCCCATCATGATTTCGGCGGCCATCACGACAGGCACGACCTTGAGACCTTCCCAATAGCCTTGGCCGATGATGTGTTTCAGGATATTCATGTACCCCACAACGCAGAGGAATGCGAGGAGGGTGAAGATTATGAAGTACTTCATCGCCTTGGAGTACATCTCCTTGCTGTTCCTGTCAGCCGCGCTGCCGAAGACGAACGGCTCGTAGGCGTAGCGGAAGGCCTGTGTGATCATCGCCATGATCATCGCTATCTTGACGCTGGCCCCGTAGATGCCTAGCGGAACTGACGAGCCTTCCCCGTAGATAAACGGGAAGATGATCTGTGAGCCGCTCTGGTTGAGGATTCCGGCAATTCCCAGAATCAGAATCGGCCAGCTGTACCCGAGCATCCTTTTCAATAGCCCCCCGTCAAATCCGAACCTGAATCCCTTCAGTTCCCTCCAGAAGAAAAGTGTGATGAGCGCCGTACAGAACAGATTGATGTAGAAGACATAACCCACGTCAAGGCCGCCATCGTAGATCCCGAACGGATTCACGCCGGCCTTCGGCAGAATCACGAAATAAGCGAGATTCAGGAATATGTTCAATCCGATGAAGAGCAGCTTCAGGGCGGCGAATTTCAGAGGGCGATTCCTGAGCCGGAGGTACGAGAACGGGATGCATTGGAATGCGTCGATCGCCACCGTGGCGGCCATCGCCCAGACGTAGGACGGATGGCCGGCGTAACCGAGGGCTGAAGAGATCTGCTTGATGAAAAGCACGACCAGCACGGCGAACAGCGCGGAAGTCGTCAGCACAGAGGTCAGGATCGTTGAATATACCTTGTCCGGGTTCTCTCCCTCCTTGTTGGAGAATCGGAAGAACGTCGTCTCCATTCCATAAGTCAGGATCACCAGCAGCAGGGCCGTGTAGGCGTACAGGTTCGTCACCACGCCGTAGTCACCGCTTGAAGAGGCGATGACGTGGGTGTAAAGCGGGACGAGAAGGTAGTTCAGGAACCTTCCTATGATGCTGCTCAGGCCGTAGATCGCCGTGTCCTTGGCCAATGACTTCAGATTCGCCATTATCTTAAAGGTAATTATTGCTTTGTGGCTTCATCTCATGGCAGGAGGCCTGACATTGGATGTCCTTGAGAACAAATTTAGAACATTTTTCGGTTTTGGGAGGTTATTTCTGTAATTAAACTATCTTTGCGGAGGCAATTGTCAAGAGATCTCTGCAAGGCCGACCGTTATGACTCTATATTCATTCTATAGGATCTCCAAGCCTTCGGGGGACAGGATTCCTCCTGAAAGGGTGGAAGGGGAGTACAGGCATCTGAGGAACCGTACATTCTGGGGCGTGACGGGCGCTTATGCCCTTTACTACGTCTGCCGGATGGCGATGGGGGTGGTGAAGCAGCCGTTGATCGACGGAGGGATATTCACTGCCGCGCAGCTTGGGATCATCGGCTCCGCCTTCTATTTCGTCTATGCTTTCGGCAAGTTCGCCAACGGCTTCATCGCCGACTATTGCAATGTGCGCCGTTTCATGGCAACCGGACTTCTGGTCTCCACGGTGGTCAATCTGTTGATGGGTACCCTTGGGCTGCTTCAAGGGTGGACCGGCACTTCCACGACGCTGCTGTTTGTCGTGTTTGCCGTCATCTGGGGAGTCAACGGTTTCTGTCAGTCGATGGGTGCCCCTCCAGGAGTCATCAGCCTCTCCCGCTGGTTCCCGCTTGACCGCAGGGGAACGTACTACAGCATTTTCAGCGCCACGCCGTACTTGGGCAAATCGCTGTCAGTCTTTGTTCTGGGACTTGTCGTCGGTTGGATCGGCTGGGAATATGGCTTCATCGTCTCCGCCATTGCCGGAGTGATCGGCTCGGTCATGGTCCTGCTGCTGGTTTCGGACACCCCTGAAAGCCGCGGTCTTCCTTCGGTGCAGACTCTGACCGGGGAGGAGACGCGTAAGACCGACTCGATGCCTGTCAAGGAACTCCAGAAAATGGTGATCCGCCATCCGGGAATCTGGATAATCGCCCTTTCGAGCGCTTTCGTGTACATCACCCAGCACGCTGTCAGCGAGTGGGGAGTGCTTTTCCTACAGAAAGACAAAGGTTTCTCACTTGCGGGAGCCACTCAGATCATAGCCTTCTCGGAGGCTTTCGGAATAGCCGGTACCGTGCTTGCCGGCTGGCTTTCGGACAAGGTTTTCAAAGGGAACCGTTTCGTTCCCGTGCTGATCTCCGGGCTGCTTTGCCTGCTGTCACTGGGAGCGTTTCTTTTCACCGGAGGAGGATATTCCTTGAACATCGTCTGTGTGTCCATCTTCAGTCTGGCGATAGGTGTTGTGTATTGCACTGTGGCCGGTCTTATGGCGCTTGACATTGTACCCCGCAAGGCCACCGGAGCCGCCCTTGGCATGGTGGGTCTCGCCAGTTACGTCGCCGCCGGAGTGCAGAACATCGTCAGCGGTGTGATGATAGACGGGAACGATTTCGATTTCGTCCCCGTCTCCGTCTTCTGGATCACCGGCTGTCTGTTCAGTTTCTTGATCCCGGTCCTTTCCTGGAAAGCCTTGAGGAAAAATTAGTCCGGACGGCCTTGGATCAAACCCTTACCACATGCCAATGCGGTCCGAAACGCTCGAACGCCGCCTTGTCAAGCATCTCGCGGTCATCCGGATGGGCGATTCCGATGAGAAGTCTGGCGCGTTCCTGAAGCGATTTGCCGTACAGATCCACGGCGCCATATTCAGTGATTATCCAATGTGCGTCGGCGCGCGGGGTCACGACTCCGGCTCCGGGGTTCAGCGTCGGGACAATCTTCGCCTTGCCCTTGTTGGTGCGGGAGGCGAACGCCGTCATCGACACGCCGCCCTCGGACATCGAGGCTCCTTTCACGAAATCCAGCTGCCCGCCTGTGCCTGAGAATATCCTCGTCCCGATCGAATCGGCGCAGATCTGGCCGGTCAGATCGACCTCCGTCGCGGAGTTGATCGCCATCATGTCCGGGTTCCGGCAGATCACCCAAGGATCGTTGACGTACTTGATGTCCTTCATCAGCACGTCCGGATTGTGGTCGATGAAGGAATAGACATCCTGCGATCCAAGCAGGAACGACGCCACGATCCTGCCCTTGTCGATCTTCTTGTTGGAACCGTTCACGACACCCTTCTTGATAAGGCCGAGAACCCCGTCGGCGAACATCTCCGTGTGCACGCCGAGATTTTTGTGATCAGCAAGCTGGGCGGCCAATGCGTTAGGCAGCGCCCCGATGCCCATCTGGATGCAGGCCCCGTCCGGAACCAGTTCGGCGCAGTTCTTCCCGATCTGCACCTCGGTAGGGGTGGGTTCGGCGAAGTCCTTGGAGACCAGCGGCGTGTCATCCTTCACAAGGTAGTCGAAAGTGTCTATCGGGACGAGATCCCCATAGGCGAACGGCACATGCGGATTCACCACGGCGATCTTCACTCTGGCTGTCTCGACCGCCGCGAGCGAGCAGTCCACTGAAGTTCCCAATGACACCATTCCGTTTCCGTCAGGAAGCGACACCTGGACCAGCGCCGCTCCCAGCTTGATGGCTCCGCAGCGGTAAAGCTTCTGGGACTCACCAAGATGCACCGGCACATAGTCGGCGTACCCTGA